>CAZOVE010000011.1:0-44445 GCA_964583135.1 uncultured Oscillospiraceae bacterium
TACCGCAGCCGGAAGGACCGACCAGAACGATGAATTCCTTGTCGGCGATTTCCAGATTGAACTCCTGAACGGCAACGACGCCTTCATCGGTGATCTGCAGATTCGCCTTCTTTTCCTCGGGGGCTTCTTCCTGGTTCTTCTTCTTGCGCTTCTTGGTCTTCTTGGTGTCTTCACTGTGGGGGTAGATCTTCTTGATGTTACGCAGGGTTACAGTTGCCATAATTTCTGACTCTAAGCATGGTCTGTACATAACCTATGCTCTCGCGCATCGCCGGGTAAAACAGCGATGGCATTGCGACAGGTCTCCACACTGCCGCACCGTGAGTCTAACGGGGTTGATTTTATCCTCCTTTTTTGATGCAGTACGCCTATTGTGTGGAGTAGGCGCACTCCACCTAGGTATACACATTTTACCATATCGGGCGCAGATGCGCAACACGTCGCAATGCACAGTTTTTTGGAGTGAAATTTGGCGAATTTCACAGTATGCTTTTTGGAGTGTAGCGAAATATATAACAATTTGCGAATTTTCCTTGCATTACTTGTGAAGTTATGATAGAATACGCCAACAAAGGATTTAAATCAGTCGTTTTTTGTGTTTATGCGGGATATGGTCACGTATTTCTGCAAACTATGCCGAAGAGTTGCCTGACGGTTCGTGCAATCAGCAGGAAACATACTTTCTGAACGAATTTCTCATAGTGGAGCGGCGGTCGTGAAATACAAACGGGAGCGATGTGGCATCGGTCGGGATTTCTATGATCCGGAGCAGGGGCCGCCGTAGGTGTACACCATGGACTTCCGGCAAGATCAAAAAATGCAGGCGGTTAAGGATCGTCATATCCTGACATATATATTGTAAAGAGGTGAGTATATGCAATTACGAGAATTAACTCATGTAGCCGTGGTCGTCCGCATATTGGCGGCATTTGTGTTGGGCGGCATACTGGGTATGGAACGTGGAATGAAGCAGCGGCCGGCCGGATTGCGGACGTATATGCTGGTGTGTGTCGGTGCGTGTATGATCATGTTGACCAATCAGTATATTTATCAGGTCTACGGAACAGGAGATCCAGTACGCATGGGCGCACAGGTGGTCAGCGGTATTGGTTTTTTGGGTGCAGGCACCATTGTGGTGACCAAACACAGCCAGATCAAGGGTCTGACCACGGCGGCCGGTCTTTGGGCTGCCGCGGCCGTGGGTTTGACCGCAGGAATTGGTTTTTACGAAGCAGCTATTCTGGGTGCAGCGGTGATCTTCATCACATTGACAGTACTGACCCGTTTGGATAGAAAAATTCATCGCAAGACTCGTTATTTTGATATCTACATACAGCTTCCCCCAGAAATGCGTCTGGGTATTTTACTGGAAGGTCTGCGAGAGAAGGAAATTGTAGTGGATGATATACAGATGGAGCAGCTCAACAACCATGAAACCGGTGGGCGTAGCTTCCTGCTGACGTTGACTACGAAGAAGCGGATGGATCGGGCGCAGTTGAGTGCGTTGATCCATGACATAGCGGAGCAAGTGCTGGTGGAAATTTTCTGAGTTGGCGCATGGATAAAGCCGTAGGTCACCATGACCTACGGCTCTTTTGTTTCTTCTTCCGGGAATTCATCCGTATGTGCTGCTTTTTCCGCTCGCTCTCGGGCTATACGCTTGTCGGCTTCCCCGGAGAGGACCCAAACGGCACAGAATAACACTAGTGTAATTCCTCCGAGAATGACCCACAGCAATGTTTGATGTTCCAGCGGAACGATGCCGATCAGTTCATCGGTGTGAAAATAGCCACGCAGACGGGAATCGGCACTGATGTTGCGATTATCTCCGAGAAGGAAGTATTCATCCTCTCCCAAGGTATAGATGGCCAGATCCTCTGTCACCATCTCCTCATACAGGTAGGGCTCCTGCAGCAGTTGCCCGTTTCGGTAGACTTGATTGTTTAGGATCTGGATGGTATCGCCGGGAGAAGCGATGAGCCGCTTGATGACGATCCGGTTTCCGGTCTGTTCATTGACTGCCAGCACAATGTCACCGTTTTGTGGTTGGGGCGTGGCGTAACCGGTGGTTCGCAAGCCCACCAGAAACTGGTCTGGCAAAATCGTGGGGAGCATGGAATTGCCACTGATGCGAACGACCGAGAACTGGGGAAAAATCAATACAATATAGACGAGTATAAGGATTAAACAGGTAATGATATAGGTGTGTTTTCTGAGAAAACGGGCGACAGGACCGCTGTTGCTTTGACGCTGCTCCATAAGAGCCTCCTTGCTGATCGATAGTAAAATGAATTATACCACATCTTTGCAAAAATGTCGATGCCTGATGAGAATTTCTGCCATTTTTGTTTTTCCTGAAAATGAGGGTGGTTTTACTGGCAGGTTTCCTGTAAATACTGGGGGAAACAGGAAGGAAATGGTTGCATTATGAAAATGGGTGTGGTATAATTTCGGTAAAATGTAGATTCTGTGGTCAAAAGACTGGGGCGATCGAGGTCTACATGAGTAATTTCCTGAAGGAAAACGGACAGAGAGACAAAATGTAGGATATGCTTGTTTACAAACGCTCGAGCAGGAGTGGCGAGTCGCCGTTCTCAAAAGTAGGTTCGTAGGTCCGCAAAAACACGGTTTTTGCGGGATACTGAAGCAGTACATTTTGTACTCTCTGTCTTTTTTCGCCAATCTGTGAGGTGAGAACGTGAAATGGAATCCGGATCGCAAAACCTATACCGTGTCGGCGAAAGACATTAAATTGCTGCATCAGTTTGGGAAGGATGGAATCCTGCCATGGCTTTTCGATTTGCCACAGCAGGGGCACCTGCCACCGCTATGGTCTGCGGCTTCTTACCTGATGCTATTTACCGATGATGAGCGCTCCACCGCCTATTTCTGGAAGCAATATCGTCAACTTCAGCAGATGGTGCGCCATCCGCATTGGTATTACCGTCGCAAATGGATTCCCAAGCGTAGTGGTGGTAAGCGGCAGCTTTTGGTACCGGAGGAGCCACTGGCCGCCCATCAACGCTTCATTCTTCGGCAGATCCTGCGGCAGATTCCTGTGGCGCCCTGTGCCTATGCTTATTGCCCGGGCAGAGGCATCCGTGAACTGGCGCAGCCCCACGTGGGTCACCGGCGACTGGTGCATCTGGATATTCGGGATTTCTTCCCTAGTGTGACGGAGCAAATGGTGTTCGATGCATTGCATCGGGCAACCGGCTATCCTAAGGGGCTGGTCAATATGTTGACACGGCTGTGTTGCTGCGACGGGCATCTGCCTCAGGGTGCTGCCACGAGTCCCGCATTGTCGAATATCTGTTTCCGGGAATGTGACGAGCAGATCATGGCCTACTGTGCCGGAAAGGGCTTGACCTATACCCGCTACAGCGATGACCTGTTTATCTCCGGTAACAGCATGGATGTACGGCGCACGCTGGAAACGGTCTGCAAGATCCTCAGAAAGCAGGGTTTCCGTCTTCATACGGACAAAACGAAGGTGCTTGGGCGGCATCAGAAACAGAAGATCACTGCTGTGGTGGTGAATCAAAAGCTGCAGGTCTCCCGGGAATACCGCCGTGGAGTGCGTCAGGAAGTATACTATTTGCAGAAATTTGGTCGCAATTGTAAGGGCGCGCAGGAAGCCGACTCTTATGAGTCCTATCTGCGAAAACTCTTGGGCAAGATCGCCTTTATTCTGTATGTGGATCCCAATAATCAAGAATTCCGGCAGGCGCACGAAGCGGTGTGCAAGCGCCTTTGGGAATATGAACCGTGGTGGGCCCAACGATGATAAAATAGTTTTTCTCGAAAATAAAAAACGAGGTGAGTATATCAATATGGAAAAGATCAACAAGACGATTCTGGAAGCGTGTAATGAAGCTACTTGCTTGGGCAATGAGCTGGTGGTGCTTCCACAGAGTGGTGAGGTGGGCTTTGAAGAATACTTTGCCCACAAGACCCGGGCGGTGCGAGACGCCAAGAAAATATTCAGTACCTTTGGCGGCTATGAGCTGATGCTGGAATATCCGGCTCAAGATACCAAGGAACCCATGGCATTCGAGCGATTTTTCGAGTCTCCCTTTGTGGTGGCCCGTAACCATGTGTTCAAGGGCTGCTTTGGCATCGATATCACCAACTACATCAATCAGTACCATGCCGAGCGTTTTTTGGACTTGATCGCTTATATGCGTAGTAATCCCGATGCGGTGTATGTCCTGTTCATGTACTCTGGTAATAGCAACGAGATTCGGGCAATGCATGATTTTTTGGTGCAATACATGGACATCCGCTTGGTGAACATACCCTTACCTTCTGTGCAGGAGCTGATAGAGTATACCATTAGCCATATTCGTGATTTTTCCCTTCATGTGGATGCCGCGGTGGAGAGTGACCTTCATGACTACTATACCAAGCATCCCGCAGGCTTTGAAGTGGCAGATTACATCGTCCGGCAGCTCCAGAAGGAACAATATTGTGGCGATCGTAAAACCATGCAGACGGTGCTGGAGACTGTGCCCAGAGGTTTGATCGGCACGGCTCGCTCCGGCAACATCGGCTATTAAAGGAGGGAACAGCATGAAACGAATTTCTCTGCCACGTCACGTCCGCAGGACCGGCGCTCAGTATGAGGACATTGGGATCTTTGCGAAGAACGCAGACGTTGTTGATGCTTCCCATGGGGATGTGGAGGCGGCCGGTGTGCCGATGGCACAAATTGATGATACCCTGTTTGCTACATCCAAAGGGGAGTATCACTGTTTTGTGATCGGTGATTCCGGTTGCGGAAAGACCCGTCGGGTCATCTTGCCCAGCATCCGCTTGATGGCCAAGGCCGGTGAGTCCATGGTCATCGCCGATCCCAAAGGCGAACTCTATCGTACGACGGCGGAATCCCTGCGCAGCAAGGGGTACACTGTCTATGTACTGAATTTCCGCAATCCGTCCCGTGGCCATTGCTGGAATCCCCTCGGTCAGATCGAGCGGCTTTATCATACCGGCGGTCAGGAAGATCGGGACAAGGCTTTGATGCTGTTGGGTGATATTGCGGACGTTCTGAAGGAAGGCATCGGTGGCGACAATGTGAAGGATCCCTATTGGTCCTTGTGTGCGGCCAATGTGTTCCGCGGTGTGGCACTACTGATTCTGGAAAACAGTGACTTGGGTCACTTGACCTTTGAAAATATCGCCATTACGGCACGTCTGCTGGGTGAAAATCTTCGAGAGGAAAACGGCCGCAGCTTCGGCACTTCTCCGGAGAAAACCGCAATTCAAAAGTATCTGAAGGACTTGCCCAAGGGTTCTCCCGTGGCAAACAACTTGTCGGTCATCGTAACCAATGCAAATTCGACACGGGATTGCATTCTCTCGGAATTTGAGAGCATGATCTCGCTGTATTCCAGTCAGGAACTACTCATTGATCTGTTCTCTCGGGATGAAATTGACATCAGTAGTCTGGGAAAGCAACCGACGGCCCTGTTCTTCATCTTGCCGGATGACAGTGCGGCACTGTATCCCATTGCAACGGTGTTTGTCAAGGAAATCTATTCTACATTGGTGTCTCTGGCAGATGAACAGCCGGATGGCAAGCTGCCCAATCGTGTGACGTTCCTGCTGGATGAGTTCGCAAACTTTGCACGGTTGCCGAGTGTGGATTCGATGCTGACGGCAGCTCGTAGCCGTCGTATTCGCTTTGTGCTAGTCTGCCAGAGTATGGACCAGTTGACGGATAAGTATCAGGAGTCCGGCCGTGAAACGTTGCTGGCCAACTGCCGTGTTTGGATCTATATGAGCTGCCGTAACCTGCCGTTCCTGAGACGGTTGCAGGACCTGATCGGTGATTACTGTAGCCCCTATACAGGGGAATCCTATCCGCTCATTGACATTGGCGATTTGCAGCATTTCGAGATGGGTCAGGTGTTGGTACTTAATGACCGTTGCCGTCCCCTGATCGGTTTCTTGCCGGATTATGACAAATACCAGTTTGGCGAGGGGAGCGAAGTACGTCTGGCTTTGTTGCCGGAGCCTAGAGAAAAAGTGCAGCGGTCTCGCTTCGATCTCATGGCGATTATCCAGAATCCGATGAAGAAGACCACAACGACGAAAACGCCTGTGAATGCGCCGAAGCCTTCCAGACCGTCCGATGGTCTGCGTGCTGTTATCGAGGGCATGATGGCTGAAGCGGCACAGCCTGCAGCCACTGGCGAGGGAACGGCGGCGTCCACGGCGCCTGCAAGTAGCTCCGGTGCAGCTTCCACCACGCAGCCTGAGAATGTTACCACCGCTCCTCCGGTGACCCAACCGGAAAAGCCTACTGGAGATGTCGCTCATTTTGCCTTTATGATGGAGCAGTTTGAGCGTGACCAATACGGAAAGGCTGCCCAGTATACCATTGATCATTTGGGAGAACCGGGGCTGACCCATCATAATCTGGCGTTCCTTTTGCGTTTTGGCAAAGTGAATACCTCAAAGCTATCTGCACCGTTTGCGTTGGATGTGGAGGAGCTGCTGCAGGATGAACTGAAGAATAATGAAGCCTCCGCCCGACTGAACTTGTCGTTGCTGCGACTGGATCAAAATGCGTTGGAGCAGGCGAAGAAAATGCTTGAGGATTTCACGGCGGAAGATTGGAACGAGGTTTTCTCCTTCTGGCATAAGCATCTGTGGGTCGGCAAGCAACATCCTGAAGGTGCGCTTGTGTGTATGCTGGCGGTCCGCAAGAATGCTGATTTGCTGCCGGATGCACCTTTGGACGAGATGAAAAAGGTTGCCAAGCAGCAATACAAGGACATTATGGTGGCCATGGGCCTTTTGACCGAAGAAGAAGCGCAGATGGAAGATGCGGCAGAATCGGAAAATCCGTCCAGTACGGATGTTCTTGCAGGATTCAGCTTGGAAGAACTTCTGGAAAATTTGAGATTGCAGATCGAAGACGACGATGATGGTATCATGACGCAGTTTGCGGAAGACCAGTCTGCAGAAGATGACGATGATGACGATGACGATGACGACGAAACATAAGGAAGAGGTGAATGTAAAATGGCAGAAATGGTTTGCGAACAGGGCAATGGCTCTACAGTGGTGATCTCCTTGCTGGAAGGTACCCGTATTATTTACATCAACGGTGCGGTGACCGACAATATGGCCTACTATTTTAATACCATGCTGTTGAAGCTGGAGCATGAAAACAGCGAAGCAGATATTACCGTCTACATCAATAGCCCCGGTGGCAGTGTGTCGGCTGGCTTGTCTATGATCGATACAATGAATTTGATCAGTTGCGATGTTTCAACCGTCTGTGTCGGCATGGCAGCTTCCATGGGTGCCATGCTGCTGATGTGCGGTCAGAAGGGCAAACGCAAGATCTTGCCCCATTCCAAAGTGCTGATCCATCAGCCTCTGCGGAATTTGGGTGATTCCACCCTGCAGGCATCGGATATCGAGATCGTGGCAAAAGAAACGCTGCGTACCCGTGATGTGCTGTACACCATTATCCACGAAACTACCGGTCAGCCCTACAGCAAGATCGAGAAGGACTGTGACCGGGACTATACCCTGTCTGCGCAGGAGGCCCTGGAATATGGCTTGGTCGATGAGATTTTGACGTCGCATAAAGTTGGGAGGTAAGTATGGTTTTCACGATTCCAAAGAAAATGCCTCTTCTGAGCGACTTTACCAAAGAATGCATGGTCACGATGTTCCCAGACCCGGCTGCGCTGGGTTGCGGCAAAACGGGCTACGGCTATTCCTCCGCTTGCGATAAGGCAGCTCGGGCGGCGGGTCTGCGGGACGACCACAGCGAATGCGTTCTGGAAGTGGATTCCGACCTGTTTCGGTTGCTGTATGAGCTGAATGAACAGTATAAGCGTATTTTTGGTAGAACTTACAGCGGTCTGGAAAAAGGTACATATCGGACGGATTTCCCGCGGTCTTTGGACAGCTTCTGTGATGCCTACAGCGGCAGTATCAAGGGCTGGCTGAAAGCGGATGATCCCAAGAAGGGAACCAATAAGAGCTTCCTTGCGGCGGGGTTCTTTGCTTATCTGATGGTGACGCAGGAGGACAGCCGCCGGCAATTGCCGGAGTTTTTGATGAAATGTCTGGCGATTCTGGGTGTGACCGAAGTAGAGGAATCCATGAAGGTGCAACTGTGCGATTTTACATGGAAGGATGCGGTTGTCACGACGAATTTCCAAAACCGGGCATTTTACCGACTGGAAAGCAAACCAATCGTGATTTTGGCCACCGCACTGCTGACCATCTATTCTCTGATAGGCTCCTACAACGAAGAAATGGACCGCACCAAGATTGAGGCCTTCCACAGTCTGTTGCAGCATTCCTTTGCTGATACACTGCGGGCGGCAGATTCGGCAGAAATGGCAGAAAAAGCCTTGCTGCGCAACATTAACTACTTTGAGCCGCGTTCCATTCTCCTCGGCGGTGATCGGATGTATTTGCAGGATCTGTTCGTCAATCCC
This sequence comes from uncultured Oscillospiraceae bacterium, assembly GCA_964583135.1. GTDB lineage: Bacteria > Bacillota > Clostridia > Oscillospirales > Oscillospiraceae > Faecousia. The sequence goes on from CAZOVE010000011.1 coordinate 8,472, forward strand.
GTGTTCAAGCATCGTGAAGGAGTGGCTGCTTCACCCATGGGCGAGATCGTCCGGGCACAAAAGAGCAAGCGCATTCTAATGATGGCAAAGACGGGGTTGGGCAAGACGGCGTATCTGCAGATGTCCACATTGTGCATTCTGCAGAAGAAATATGCTGTGGACAGCCCGGACAAGCGAGCCTTGGAGGCGCTAGCGGCTTCGCTGGATGTGCCCGAGGATATGTACGTGATCAGCGTCCCTGCTCGGATGTTCTCCTATTGTTACAATCATAATGAAGCGTCCTACCGGGCTTGGACTACGGATTTTGTAACGCTGTTCTTTAATGTGATGTGGCGCTTCTCTTCCAGCTTCAATTTCTTCTCCAATCAGAATTCTCCCGGCGTCTTCGATCGGACCAACGCCCAGAAGAATGATTCCTATAAAGTGGATGATGCCCTGCGGTCGTATCTGCAGGATCTGGCGAAGCGTGGTAAGTTGTTGCTGGTCCTCGACTCCTTCGACGAGATCCCCTCTGGCGAGATGCGCTCGGCGTATCTGAAGAGTTTGGCAAGTTTCTATGACCGTTATTGCAATTATCCCGAAGGAACGCAGGTGGGTGCCCATGTGATCGTGTCGTCCCGTGAGATGTCTCCGGAGACGATGGCGCAGCTGCGCAACGCCCTGCGGCTGCAGCAGGACAGCGATGAATATGGTATCGAAACCTTGTCCAGAGAGCAGCGCAGAAAGCTGATCTATAACTGGAATCAGTTCGTCGGTAGCGATGATCAAGATCCGGAAGATCTGCTAGAGCAGATCGAGAGCAACCACTTCTATCTGGAGTACTCCGTCAATCCTTATATGCTCTCGGTGGTCTGTGCCCATTTTGGCTTTGACATGAACAGCATTACCCACAAGTTCATCGAGTACGCCGTTGGAAGAATGATCAACAATTATCCTTCGGTGGATGTGGTGATTTATGATGTACTGTGCAATGTGGAGCGGATCTTCCAAGAGATCGCCGGGGAAACCATTGCCTCCGGTAATCCCCATTTTTCGCGCAAAAAGTTCGAACGCTACCTCAGCCGCCACATTGACAAGACGGAGATGACTCCGGAAGATGTGCGCAATGTCATTTCGAAGATCCACGAGATCTTCGTCACCGAAGTCGGTCTGATCGTGCCTGCAGACGGAGATGATAGTGATTATCAGTTCATCAATGGGCAGATCCGTTATGAACTGGCGGCGGAAGGCATTCAGCGCAATTTGGAGCGGGATGAGCGGGCCGGCTTCTACCATGACAGTCTGCTACCGGCAATTCGGGATGTGAATGACTATGTGGGCCTTCTGGTACCGCTGCTGTGCCACATCAAGACAGAAGATGTACCCTTGGCAGAGATGCTGGTGTCCGATCTGGTCATGCACGAATTTCAGAATGCCCAAGAGGACGAGACGCTGATCCGAGCGATGATGGACCTGTTGCTCGATCGTTATGGCATCAGTATCATCACCACCAGCGATCCGGGTCTGGATGAGGCAAAATTTGTCCATAGAGCCCAGCGCAAGCTCTTGCTGCGGCTGTTGGCATCGCCCAGCTTCCAACCGACCCAGAAGGAAAAGCAGGAGATCTTGCATCAGCCGATTTTGAGAGTGCATCAAAAGTGGCTATCAAAGGCGCTGCTGGAGTCCCTGCAAGATTAAGGAAAGCTTTCCATATTTTCAAAGGGGTGGGTGTGTCCATCGGTGCAGATGCCGACACCCATCCTTTTGAAACAAAAGGAGTAAAAACATGGCAGTACAATTTGGTACAACCATATATAAGAAAATGCTGGAAATGGCGTTGGACACGGTCTATGTGGATCGTGTCGGTGGCCCAACCAGAGCCTTTGAGGAGCTGTTTTTTCCGCTGAAGATCGACGAAGGGCAATTTGCGTTTCAGAAGTATTCTCAGCAGATGCTGCAGGCCCGCAAGGATCGCAGGCAGGTGCCACCGAGCGCCGCCAAAGTCAGAAGCGAAAATAGCCAAATTCAGCAGGACCTGGCGCAGAGATTGAGTCGGCAGATGCAATCTCAGGAAGTCGCTCCCATTCACGGCAGAAGCCGAGAGGCGCGCAAACTGGAAAGCACCAACAGCCGCCTGATGGTGGATATCAAGGGTTTGATCGATAGCCAACTGACGGAAATGAAGCAACAAAATACTGCCGTGTCCGGCGAAAGCATGGATGCAGAGACCCGGCAGGAGGAAAAGTCCCAGTCTGCAGTCATTGGCACGGAGGAACGAGCTCCCGCTGTGACACAGCAGGAGCGGAATGCCCCATCTGCCGATGGGTCACAACCCGCCGGGGAACTTGTGCCTTTGCGGAGAAAGGATCTGCTGGAAAAATTGTCACGGCGCATCAGCTCGGCGGCAACGCCGGGGGGTGCTGCGTCGGTACAAGGCGGCGAAAGCGCCTTGCCCGACATCAAACAGCAGAGCGCTGCGTTATCCGGAAAAAATGTGGGCCAAGATGTGCGACAGGAAGATAAATCTCAGGCTACAACCATTGTGACATCAGAGCCGGAAGCAGAGGAGCAGGAGGATGATTTTGCCACTCTGCTGCTGACGGAAACGGATGCAAGCATCTCTCCGGGTGCGCTGATCATCCAATCTCCCTTCCATAAGAGCCGTGTAGTGGCGGTAGCCAGTGCCGGTCATGGCAAGACGACGCTGCTGAAGCGTCTGGCATTGTATTGTTGCCGGGATGCCCGTACCGGCGCAGAGCTGGATATCCAGAAATATGGTCTACCCTATGACTATGACCGGATCCCATGTTTGGTGTATTTGCGCAACTTGGCGGAGGGGGATTACTCCATTGATAAAGCCATTGTTGACAGCGTATATTCCATGTGCAGCGCAGATTTTATGACCCAAGGGTACAAAAGCGCCCTGTATCAGACCTTCCGGGATCCTCAGACCGGGGAATTGGCACAAACAGTGTTGCGGCAGGCCATTGAGGATTGGGTCAAGGAGAACAGCGGAGAGTTTTTGTTGCTACTGGACGGCTTGGATGAGCTGGCGGACAATATGCGTCTGAGTTTTCTGGTGGCATTGGAAGACTATTTGGAGCAGGAGCCGGATACCCATGTGATCATCACCTCCCGTGTGGCAGGCTTGTCAGAACGAGGCGTGAAAGAAAAGCTCAGCGATCTGCAGTTCCGTGGTCGGTCCATCATGCCTTTGACGGACACCGAAACGGAGGAATATGCCAAGCGTTGGTTGAAAGCCACCCAGCCGGAGGATCAGGTGCCACAACTGCTAAATGCTGTGTCCCAGATCCTGACGGAACGGCGGTTTATGTACCTGAAGGAATTTATGAGGACACCGCTGGATTTGTTGGTGATCCTAAAACAGGTGGCAAGCAATACGCTGTCACAAAACCGGTATCAAATGTTCCGGGATATGATGTGGGTGCTGTTTACCAACCACGTCAAGAAAAACAACAGAAAAAGAGCGTTTTTTGAAGATACCATGGCGATTCTGGGCTTTATTGCATACCATATGCAGTTGAAGGATTCACTGTATATCACCATGACCGAACTGAGAAATCTTACGGAAGATCTGCAACGCATCAGTTTTCAGACGGATCTGCTGCGGGATAAGAGCGTGGAATCGGTGGTGGCGCTGCTCAATTCTCTTGCGGCTAATGTGGGTATTATTGAGAAGGACGATCGAACACAGGAGATCGGTTTTACCTTCCCGATTCGTGCCCATCAGGAGTTTTTGAGTGCCTATGCCTGTTGCCATTTGAAGCTAGACGCAACACGTTCCCGTACCAGCCCTACCGATATTATTCGCGCGCATCTGGGAGACAGCCGCTGGTTGAGCATCATCAATTTTGCCCTGTCAGATCTGCATCATAATAACAATCGGGAATTTGAGACCCTGATCGATGCGGTATTCCGGGGAACGACGGATCTGGAACAGCTACAAGCCTTTGTAGAGTCGGATCTACCGGTCAATCGTGATCAGGCCAGAATTTTGTGCGAGAGCGCTTTCCGCAACAGTCGGCTGTCGGATGCCCAACGTAGGTTGCTGATCACCTGCATGGGAATGCAGGCAGGCCCGATTTACAATTACGCTCTGCGTACCCAATTCCAGAAAGAACAGTCCGATGACTGCTTCTATCTGGAAGCATACGCCCTGACAGCAGTGATGTGGGGACTGGAGTCGGGACATTCGCCCTGCGAAACTGCGGTTCGATCGCTGGCAGGAGGCACCAAGGCAGGGGCAAAATTGGGTGCGATGATCCTGTCTTTGCTGGCGAAGGCCTGCATGGACGACGAACCTATGCGTCAATTGGAGCTGGGAAAGAAAGCAAAGGCGGATCTGAAAATCACGGAAGAAATGCTTGGTTTGCTTCGTGCCGGTGCGTTGAATCATCGGGATGTCCTGTTTGTCACGGCTTTGACGGATCTGCGCATTTGCCAGCAAAAGGAGTATTTGATCGTCAAAAAGTATCTGACGGACGAAATGTATGAAATTGCCTTCCAAGCCATCCGAAATGCGCAAAGCACCATCCGTCGGCTCTGTGCCGCCGGGAAAAATGCCACCAAGGATGCTTCCTTCCGGCAGGTGGTAGAACTGCTGTATACCCTCGGTACGCTGCCCCTGCGCCCGGATCTGGTAGGCTGCGGAAAGGATGACCTATATACCGGTATTTTTCTGCGGGCGATGTACACCCTGTCTAAGGGAGATAAAAAAATGGATCAGGTGGCCTTTGCGGTGTGTGGCGTGTACTATGTGTGGGAGTTCAAGGAGTTTATGGAGGTCTGGACCCGGGATATTTGCCGTGGTGTTCCCGGCCGGTCTACGCAAATGAATGACCGTAGCCTACGCCAGCAGTATAATTTTGCATTGCTTTGCCGCAATATGGCACCGTTGGAGAGCCAATATATGCGCACAACCATCAAGGCGGAAAATGCACTGCAGGCGCAGCAGAGCGTTATAGAACTGTTCCGGGAAAGCGATGTCATGCTGGCAGTGAATCGCTGCATTGCCGAGTTGGCAGACCCCCAGTTGTCCAACCGGACGCTATTGGCGTTCTTCCTGCGCTATGGTGAAGTGGAGCCGGAGGAAGTGGATGACGATTTGGATGTGGATCTGTCCACTTTGCTCTTGCCGGAGGACAAAGACCGCTTTGATATTCCCGGCTTGTTGGCACCGGGGTTGGAGCGAGAGGAGCCCATGGCCTGCGCCAACATGATGCTCTACGAAATGGCATCGGGACAGTACGATCAGGCACGTCAATGGCTACGAAAAATCACGCCGGAAGGCTGGCAGCAGATCACGCAGGAGCTCTGGTTCACGGAGCTGTGGAAACGGCGGCATGATCCGGAGGGCGCATTGATTTGCATGCTGGCGGCTCGCCATGGCGGCTGCGCCTTTGATGACCACGAAGCAATGTTCAAAAGCGCATTCCAGTATTATCCGGATCTATTGCGTCTGTTCTGATCAAAGAAAAAAGACTGTGATCACAACGAAGCGGAAATGCCACACCGGCGTTTCCGCTTTTCCTTATTATTGGTTGGATTTTCCCTCTGATCGGGGTGCGATTTCCATTCACAGAAAACGGCGATGTTGTTATAATGGGCTTGCCACGGGTGAGCGAGCACCCAAAGGTAATTTCGATTCAGTTTGGAGGGGAGACAATGAACGGTGTCGACACACAAACCAATCCTCGTGCGATTTGCTATTTTTCGATCATACAGCACTCTGAGCCCGAAGTGAATGTGCCAGAGAAATTACAGGGTCCATTCCTCACACATAACGATGTCTGTTATTTTTTGCATGATACGGACCAGTGTGAACAGGTCGTGCATCTGAAGCTGAGTACAGATCCATATAGCCAGAATGTGCTACCTTTGATGCAGTATATCAGCGAGGAGTCCATTCGAGTCAAAATTCAGGGAAAAGCCGTTGGCAACAAATACGCTGTCTACTCTCTGGAGCCTGCTGATCGGGAATCGCAGCTCAAGCTGCAGCCTGCAAGTATAGACTTGGTACTGCGGACACTGCAACCCCAATGGGGTGGTATTTCCAATTCTGCCGTGGCACTCTTGATGCGTCGGATGGAGGAATTTGACGTCTATTATAAGATTTGCAAAGACCGATTGCCCGCTTGGCAGAGAGAAGCACTAAAAAGAGAATTGGCTCGCCTGAAACCATTGAGCACTTCGACTGATGAATACAAGCACGGAATTCGTGCCATGCGGTATTTGACCGGAATCCTCTGGGATCAGCCGTTGACGGATATGGTGCCTCTGCGTCAGGTTCGTCAAACGCTGGATCGGAGCTTCTACGGTCTGGAAGAGGTGAAGCAGAGAATTCTGGAAGTAGTGGCGCAGATTCGCAGAACCGGTTCCCTGCCGAAGTGGGGTGTGCTGCTGAATGGGCCTGCCGGCTGCGGCAAGACCAGCATTGCCAAGGCTTTTGCCGAGGCGTTGGGGCTGCCTTGGATTTCGTTGGATATCTCTTCATTGGGGGATGATCCGGAGGCTCTGTCCGGATCTTCGCGAATTTATAGTAATGCCAAGCCCGGTGTGATCATGGAGAAAATGATGGAGGCCGGTTCCGCTACCTGCATGATGGTCATCAACGAGATCGATAAAGCGACTTCGCAGAATAAAGAAAACAAAGGCGGCTCATCTGATGTACTGCTGACGCTGCTGGATAATCAGGGTTTCTTAGATAACTTCATAGAGACACCCGTGCCGATGGAAGGTTTGTTCTGCGTGGCGACCTGCAATGATGCCGAGGCTCTGAGCGCACCGCTGAGAGACCGCTTCTTGGTGATCGATATTCCCGGTTATACCGCAGAGGAAAAAAAGGTGATCTGGCAGGATTTTGTTTTGCCGAAGGCGATGGCTCGGCTGAATATTCCTGCTGATTGTATCGACTTTACAGAGGAAGCGGTGACCACCTTGGTGCGCGAATATGCAACAAAACCGGGTGCTCGTGATCTGGAGCAGTTTGCGGAACGGTTTTTGGGTGTGTACTGTGTCGAATCCGACGAACTCGGTCCGGCTTATCGAAGAGTATTCACCGAGAGAGATTTGCAGGTACTCTTCGGTAACGGAAATCGTGTTCGCCGCCACTTTGCAATGAATCCCGGGGAAATCAACGCAGCCTTTTACTACAACGGTGGGGCCCACTTCTTCCTAATGGAGGCGTCGGTCACGCCGGGCAAAGGAGAGCTGCAGATCTTGGGCCCCATTCCGCAATTGCAGCAACAGTATATCCGGGCGGCCTATGCGTGTATCCGCCATACGACTACTTGCGATATGAACCGCTGGGATGTGACGGTGTTCATTCCGCAACCTGTGCCGGACGGGGTGGAAAACTACGTAGGCTGTGCCGCATATGCTGCCATCTGCAGCAAACTCCTGAAGGTGACCTTGAATATTCGGGACATTGCTTTCGTCGGTGGTGTGGATCTAAATGGAAACCTGTACTTTGATGAATCGGATGTTACGCCGCTTCTGAAGGCGATGTATGCCCAAGGGATCACGACGCTGTATGCACCCTTTGGTATCACGGCGACTATTGATCCACAGATTCATCAAAATTACCCTGTGACGATCATTGAAGCGCGGGACGCCCAGAGTTTGATATCACTAGCGGTCAGCAGAAGCAATCTGACCTGTTAAGCGACCGCCGATGCGCCTATCGGCGGTACAGAAGGAGGACAATCCATGAACCAGCGACTGATCGATGCACTGATCAGCGACGGATATTCTCAGCATAGCGCAGAGATCACCTGCGTGGAACTGATGACACTGCGCCATGAAGATTTGAAAGAAGCCCTTGCACTGTGGCTAGACACCGGCAAGCAAACGCCGATCGGAACGTGGCCTTTTGACAGCCGATCTTTGATGCAAGAGCAGGGTATGAAATACCCGAGTGCCATTGTGTTCATTGACTGGGTGCGACAATTTCCCAATGAACCGATCTAAAACAGGAGGGGAAAAATGGAACTGAATTTTCCGCGCACCAAAGCGGGTTTGCGGGATCTGCTGTCCTATCTGGTCGACTATGACGATTTGGACGGCTGGTGTCTTCTGTTTGAGGACTTCTCGCAGCTACTCAATGAGGTGCAGCTACAGCAACTCAAGCGAAAAGCATTGCGCATTTTTGAGCCGGAAGTTTTGCAGGCGCTTATGCCGGATGTGTTTGGCGATTGCGAGGAAGTGTCTTAGAACAGGAAAACCGCAGCGTGTGCTGCGGTTTTCCTGTTTGTCCGGGTTGGATTTCCTTATATAGCACTGATCTTTCCCACGACGAAAACTCGACGGCATGATACAATGATCTTGCGCAAAGGAGGGGAGAACGTGAGAAACTGCAATAAAGATTCCCGCATTGGGTATATTGTCAGCAATACGACGTGGGCTTTGATGGCTATGGTCTTATATCGTACGGTATTATTTCGGGTCGTGGACGGTTTGAGCCTGTTGCAGTCGAAAGGGATACTCTGGGCTTTGATGGTGGGATGTGTCCTGTCGGGCGTGCTGTTGACCATTAAGCACCGGCGCAATGGTTTCAGCGTGTTCGTGAATGTGATGTTGCCCTATGAGATTTACGCAACGATCACCTATTGGCCCAGTGTGAATGGGACGATTCGCTGGGTAAGTTTGACCGCCATGGGGTTGTCGATCGCATATTTTGCTTGGGTGTTGGTGGTCAACTGGAATCGTTGGCAGGTTAAACCGGGGCGTGGTTCGGTTGCTCATGGTTTGATGGGTATACGCTCCATTGTGGTTACCTGCTTTGCGGTGCTGTGGCTTTCGATCGCGGTGAATACCGCATTTGGAAATGGGCAGTTGTTATCCAGAGTGAAGCCGGAAGGAGGAAATGACCAAACGGTGGATTTGGCAGACTATGAGGATGTCTTGGGAAAACTGCAAAATGATATCTGGCAGGAACTGACGGTGCAGCAGCGGCTCGATACGCTGCAGGTAGTGGCCAATATTGAATGCAGCCGCTTAGGATTGCCCCACGAGTTGACACTGGATGGGCGGATCATGGATGAACATATCAACGCTTTTTATACGGATTCGCTACACAGCATTTCTGTCAATCTGGAGTATCTGGAACAGGGAACAAGCTACCAATTGTTGAAAACAGTATGCCATGAAGCCTACCACGCCTATCAATTTCGTCTGTGCGATGTATGGGATACACTCGATCGCCAATATCAGCAATTGAAAGCCTTTGAGTATGTGCGCTCTTACAAAAGCGAGTTTTGCAATTACGTAGAAGGAACGGACGATTTTGTTAACTACTATATTCAGGCGTGTGAGGTAACGGCCCGGGCCTATGCAGAGGATACGGTTCTAGAAGTCTATCTGCCGTGGCTTGTAGATTTGGATTAAGAAGAGAAAATGCGGAAAATGGATTGCGTTTAGATTGCTTTTGTGTTACAATTCATTACATACAGAAACCCATCAATGGGAATTTCCTGAAATAAATTGCGGTTTTCATCCAAATTTACAAGAAATTTCCATTGGCAAAAGAAAAATTCATAGTATAATACAGTTACACTGATTAATTTTGAAAGGGGTACATGAAATTTATGAATATGTTTGATAAGGTGATTCGGGACCTGCGTGAGGCTAACGGTGGCAATGATGATGAGCTGATCCGTGCGCTGCTGGATCGGAAGGCTGCTCTGGGGCCGGATGCTTCCGAGGAAGAGATCATGGCGGCTGTTAAGGAAGTGATGACCGAGCAGTTCCAGGGTGGTACCGGTTCCGCCCAGAGTCGTGGCTCTGCCAAGCAGGAGTCCAATGCGGATTTCCTGTCTCCCGAGGATCAAGTCTATATGGCCGAGGCTGTTGCTGCGGTGAAGGCTTTCCTGGAAGAGAATGAGTGGCGCTATAGCACCCGCGTTCCCCGTGCGGACGTGACCTTGTTTGAGATGGGCTTTACCGTCAAGAAGTGCAGCCTGCGGGTGAAGATCCATGTGGAGGCCAACCCCCACGTGTGCCGCATCGATGCCATCCTGCCCATTACGGCCGATGCGACTTATGAGTATCCTCTGTGTGCGGCGATGGCCAAGGAGAATTACGCCAAGCGTTTCGGTTCTTTGAAGTATGACGAGCGTGACGGTGAAGTCTCCTTCGAGTATAGCTATCCCATTGGCCATGGCGTGTATCAGGACGATTTGGATCGGGTGTTCCATGCGGTGGTTTCCTCTGCGGTCAATGCTTTTGATATGATGCGCAAGTGTTGCGTCGGTAAGTTCAAGAGCCGTGAAGTCAACGAGATCCTCCAGAAGGTCAATGCGCTGGTCAGCGACCTCAGCGACGAGTAAAACAACCAACCCGGTTGCTGTGGCAACCGGGTTTTTGAGGGGGATCGGCAGATGCCGATCCCTTTTGCGTTTTCCGGCGTGGCCGATGATTGACAAAGCGAAGGTTTCTCTGTAAAATGGAATAGATTATAAGTCAAAATATACTCTCCGGACTTTTCACGGATCGGATGGCATCAAAAGGGTAGAAATGGGAGGAAACTGCAATGGCAGACAACTGGTATATCGTGTTGGGATTGGAATGCGACCCACCGGAGATGGATGAACTGCGTATTGCCATGAAAATCGAAGAGCGCGCACAATTCTGGGCAGCGCATTTTCAAGACCCTCAGCAGGGAAATGCCTATCGAAATTGGCATCAGAGCTTGCCACAAATTAAAAAGGATATGCTTGGGGCTGCCAATATTCGGGCAAAATTGGCCAAGGAAGCCGCAGCGACGGTCTATGGTAGTATGGATCGAATGCTTAAAACGCTGGGGCGTAAGGGTCATATCACGACGGAGGAAGCGGCCCGTGCCGCGAAAAGGCTGCAGGTTTCTGCGGAAGTGTTGCAGAAACGGGCCGTCCGGCTGGGAATTGCCGTGAAGCAATCGGCCGTAAGTGAGAATGCGCCTGCAGAGAACACCCACACCTGCCGCTGCGGATACGTCAATATTCTGTCGGAAGGACAGTCGGTGTGCGGAAGTTGTGGACTGGAATTGGTTATTCGTTGCCCCCAATGCGGAACAGAAAACCCCTCTAATATTACCACGTGTCGCTGTGGTTATCCCTATGTCAACATTGATCGTTCCCGTAGCTTGTGCGAGGCGGCAGAACAGGCAATGGAAGCGTTGGATTTCCAACGATCGGCAGACTGCCTGACAGAGGCGGTGAATTTGTGGAATGACAATGTGGTTGCTGCAATGCTGCGCAGACAGTTGGATGACTACGAGCTACAGGTCGGTCGGGAAGTGACCCAAATGCGCACCGCAATGGCGCAGAAGCGCTACATCGCAGCCAGAGGCTATTACGGCGCCTTGCGTCAAAAAATGCCCGATTTCTGCGATGCGACCGTGGAAGAGGAGATCACCCTAGGCGTTGCGAAAGCAAAACAGATCTACCGTGTGGCACAGTCAGCTCGGTCGCAACGGGACGTACTGCGCCTGTGCGCCGAAGCCTACGACCATTGTGCAGATTTGCCCGGTATTCAAGAATTGATGGAGCAATATCCGCCAAAGGCAGTGCAGGGGTTTGCGGTTCAGGCAGATCCTGATCAGCGGTGCAATATACTATCATGGCAAGCGGATGAAGAGGAAACTGCAGTACGTTACCGACTAATTCGCAGTAAAAATGGGCCGGTGAGCAAGTGTGCCGATGGTGAGCAATTACTCTACGGAACTGACCTGACTTATTGCGATCGGGATATCGAGCCCGGCGTTACATATTACTACAATGTGTTTGCAGATCGGGCAGGCGTCCTGTCCGATGGCGTAGAGAACGGCGCAGAAGTGGTGAATCTGTTTGAACTGTCCGGTATCGAAGTCATCGAAGCCGATGCATCCTTGCGCCTTGCGTGGAAGGACTTGCCCAACAATGCCACCGTGGATATCTATCGTGTGGATGAAAATGGCGGCGAATTTCGCATTGCCTCTGGTACGCCCGAAGGTGCTCGGGTGACCGGATTACAAAATGATGTCACCTATCACCTGCGGGTGGTGCTGACTTATCGTGTGGGCGGCAAACGTCGAGAATCAGAGGGTACTTTGGTGACTGGAACACCCTCCAGACCCGCCGCTGCGGTGGAAACCTTGCGGATGAAACCCCTCCTGAATGGAGAATTCCAAGCCGAGTGGGATCACTGTGAAGCAGGGGCGGTGTGGTTGTTCGGTGCGGTAGAACTACCGAAATACCAATGCGGTGATGTGGTCACTCTGGATGCGCTCCGACAGGAGATGACGGTGTTGCTGCCGCATGCCCTGCAGGAGGAAAACACTGCGATACTGCGCTACCCCAACGAGGATATTGAGTACGTGGTGGCGGTCGTGGAGCAGAACGGCAAGGCTGTGTTTGGCAAAACCGCCCGTGCCGGTCAAGGTGAAATGGTACAGATCAAGCGGGTCAGTGTGGTCAATGATAAGATCCACATCTACCTGCGCGCACCGGAAAAAGCCGATAGCTTTGTGTTGCTGTATCGCCATGATCGCTTTGCACAGGAGTTGACGGATCCGGAAGCGGTGCGTTGTGATGTTCCTATGGGGCTATATCGCCATAATGATGCCATTGTCTTGGATGATCCGGAGGAAAAGCAGTATTACTTTACGGTCTTTGCCCTCTTTGCCCGGGATGGGGATGACAACGTTTCCGCTCCGGCAGAATATCTGTTTGATCATCGCCATAAGATCTGCATTACCTATTCCATTAGTGTGGTTCACAGGCTCTTTTCCGAAAATATTGTGACCATGACTTTCCAAGCGGATCAGGAGAATTTCTGTCTGCCGGAGATTGCGGTGATGGCTGCAGAGGGAAATGTTCCGATGTTCAAAAATACGGCGCAGCATTTTTATGATGTCCCTTCCCAACAAGTGAAGGGCACCTGTACGGTTCATATCCCCATTCCACGGGATACACCGAAGAATACCTATATCAAAGCATTTTTCCGGGACGACACAGCACTTTCCGGTCACCAACTGCAATTGAAGCTGAAGTCCCACCATAAGATCACCTGATGAAAACGATGCGGATTTGCAATGAGGTATCGCTATGAGCCAACATCAGATCATATATACTTCCTGTATGCGCGGCATTCAGGGCATCAAGGATGGACAACAGGTATACTCGCATGATGCGCATTTTCAGGATGTACAAAGCGAAGAGATCAAGGGTTTCTTTACCTATCAACATCCGGCATTGGGGTATGGCTCCGTAATGGACGACCGGCTTGCGCAGACGATGCCGAGCGCCTTTGCCTATCGCCGACTGCAAAATGGTAGCTGCGCCGTGGCACTCAATACATATTTGGGACGGGACTATATGGGCCAGGTCGGCCGGTTTGGAAATTACCTGAGTCATGTAGTGCTTTTTCATCCGGAGGATAGCGGAGCGTATCCGGTGCAGTTTTATGGCAGTTCCATGCTGCGCACACACATGGAGCCGGAGGAAGTGAACAATTCCCAGCGTCCACCCTTTTTGCCGACGCCGCAACTGTTGCCGGCAGAAGTGGTCAATTTGGAAGGAGTGCTGACATTTTTACGACAGGCAGACCGGATGGAGATCTATAAGCAAATGCTGCATTGCATGCTCAGCTTTCCTCGTGTGGGCAAGCGCTTAGTGATCTGCGATACGCCTGCAAATATCATTTTCTGGATCGCTGCGCTGGAGTATGCGCTGCCCCAACGCAACGCCTTGAATGTGAATTTTTCTACTTATGATTTTGATCCGGCCCTGTCTGCCTCCCAAATTTGCGGTGTTGTACCGGAGGGCACACGGTTTGGCGAGGACAGCTATCGGCAGCATTTTGTTTTTAACTTTTTACAGGGTCGCTATGTACCGGTGCAGGCGCAGGAAGAACTATTGGAATTTGTGGATACGGCCATGTCGGTATCCTATGAAAGCCTGCAGGATTTCCATCGTTTCCTGATAGCGGGTTACTGTTATGATCGGGCTGACGAAGCGCTCTACGATGCGTACGCACTGTATACGCTACTGTGCGACGGCGTAGAAAATCTCACCGAGGATAAATTGGCCGCAGCCCTGCAGTTTGCCAATACCTATGCTCTGCCGAAGGAAAAAGAACGGCTGTGCGGTCATTTGCTGCAAGAACGCAGATTGCTGTTGCAGGGGAAAACGGAATGCTTTATGCAGGTGTTGCAATATCTGCTACAGCAAGATCCGGCGCAGTCGCAGCGCGAGGAATGGAAAAAGCTGCTAGTGCAGCGCATTTTGTGGGAATTACAGGAAAATCAAACCACGGAAGAAGCCTTTATGGAGCTGTATCATCGGTTGGAGCAGCTCTGCGTTTCCTACGGAATCGATCTGGCACGGGGCATTCTGGAATCAGACGAGGCATATAAGCAGGAATGCCTGCAAACCGTTTGGCAACTTCGTTGCTTGCTGCGTATCTTGAGCGGATATATTGTGCAGGAAAAACTGTCAGTTTCTGATCTGGAGCCGGATACACCCTGCGGTAGATGGTGCTATAGAATTTTGCATCACGCCTACAGTCTAAGCCGGCAAAACGGTTTTATTGCCTTGACACGCATCCTCAGCGATTTTGAGCATCCTTGCGGGGATTACGTAAATATGAGCTTGAATCTGGAAGGTATGTTGCTGGATCTGCCCGATGGGCAGCAAGAGGCGGATGCACTATGGCATTACGTCCAATCCCAACTGCTGACCGATCATGCGGATCGACTGTCGGTGGCTTATGGGATTCTGGATCGTTATCACCGCTTTGATCAGGTGTATAGACTGTATGTGTGTGCTTTGACAACGGCAAGCGACCTGATGCAAAAGCGAAGCATTTTCCGTACCCATTGGTTGCATTTGCGGTCCGCCCAACCGCAATATCGCACTTTGTACGGCGTTCGTACAGTGGAGCAATACTGCACGAGCCTGCGCTGTCACGAGGACGATGCGGTCTATGAATTGAAATATGAATTGTTTGCGGAACTGAAAACAGAGGGAATGCTGCCCGATCATGCCGACGCATTGGCTTGGGAATTGGCTGAGGGGATCGCACTACGCACACCGACCGATACCAATGAAAAACGGATCAGCGAACTGTATCACTATCACAGGGCGCAAGGGAAACCATTGCCAGAGCGGTTGAAGCTACTAATGATCGGGATGCGCCTGCAAGGAGTGCGCAATCGCCACCGCCTGCACGAAAGACTGAAGCAAATCACACAGATCACAGACGGACAGCCTGTGGATCTGTGCCGAATGCCGGAAAAGCAGATCCTGGAGTATTTTGGATGGCTGCTGCTCAATGTCTGCCCTGCTTGCGATCGGGCGGAAGCATTGGAAGCGGTATATGATCTGTTTGTTCTGTCGGAGGGGCAGGATGGACTTTTCTTCGGGCAGTGCGCCCGGGTCTATACAAAAGGCAACATGGCACCGTTGTGCGAATTTGTGGGGGTGCTGTGCCGTCGCTCTACCGCCAAGGGCAAGGATGCTGCAGGCATGGTGTTGAAAAAGCTGAGCCGGCAACGGTTGGCGGAGTTGGATCGCAACGTTCGCAGCCGCTTTTATCAAGAGCCGAAGGTGTTGGAAAACTGGGCTGATCTTTATGGGGGCATGACCCAAGGGTCATCTGTTCTGCAGAATTTTGCCGGGCTGTTCCGACGCCGGCAGGATGACACGAAGTAGAAACGGAAAGAGGAATACCATGAAACGATTTTGGATGACGATGCTATTGGTCGTTGTGCTGTGTGTTTCGCTGACGATCACGGCTTATGCAGCCAGCGAATCGGAAAGCAACAACTCCAAAGGTACTGCCGATACCATCAAAGTCAATACGGATGTGACCGGTGTTACGAAAAAGGGCGATACGGATTGGTACAAGTTCAAATTGTCGAAGGCCGGTTATGTGACCATTTCCTTCAACCATCCATTGGTGGAATCCGATCAAGTGTACTGGCAATTGCGGCTTTACACTTCGGACGGCAAGACCAGTGCCTACGGTGCCGACGTATACTGGACGGTTTCCGGTAACGCCAATCAGGAGACGGCTCAAATTGGCCTTGGGGCAGGTACTTACTATGTGGTGGTCTCACCGGAATCTGAAGAAAGCTACTGTACTGATCAGTATACACTTCAAATCCAGTATGAAGCCTCGGAAACTTGGGAGTCGGAAGTCAACGGTTCACCGGATCAAGCGGATCCCATTACTTTGGGCACACCTTACTGTGGCGCAACGATGCCCAATGATGAGGATTGGTTCTGCTTTACGTTGCCGGAAGACGGATATGTCAGCCTTGCTTTTGAGCATGAGATCCCACCGGTCACCGACGAATTATGGCGATTGGATCTGTGGTTGGAGGATGGAAAGACCAATGTTTTCCAAGAAGGGGCAGTTTGGTCTGTGTATGGAACGGAAAGTCTGGAAACGACCCGGATCGGATTGCCGGCCGGCACCTATTATCTGAGAGTACGGCCGGGTTCGGTGGATGTGACCGATGTCACGACATATACGTTACAGGTAGACTATGAAGCCGCTGCCAACTGGGAAACGGAGAGCAACAACGTTTACTACACTGCGGATATTCTGGAATTGAATACCCATTGCGAAGGCTCTGTGTTTCTTGGCGATGAAGACTGGTTTATGGTGGCTTTGCCTCAGGACGGCGTATTGACGCTGGAATTGTCGCACCCAAGCATAGGTACTTATACCGATGGAATGACCGTTGCCGTCTATGAGGCGCAGGAAGTTTCCAATGGTCGCGGTGCGATGTACTACTGGAGTATTCCTGCGTATGAAGATAGATCTTTGCCTCATGTAGGCCTGCCGGCCGGGATTTACTATATTCAGATCCTTCCCGGTAATATGGGGTATATCAGCCAAATGGATTATACGTTGACGGCCCGGTTTGAGCAGGCAGAGTCTTGGGAAACGGAAAGTAACGATTATGATGATCAGGCAGACCCTATTCGGCTGAATCAGGATGTGTTTGGAACGACCATTCGTGAGGACGCAGACTGGTATGTTTTTGAGCTGCGGACCGATTCGGAGCTGATTGTCCGCTTTATCCATGACAACTGCGGCAACAGCAACCTATTTTGGCTTGTGGATGTGTTTGCTGGCGATGGCGTGACACGGATGGTAGATACACTGGCCATCGGTGCCGATACGCAAGACCCTTGCTTGAATGTGGGGGCGCTGCCTGCTGGTATCTATTATGTCCGGGTTTGTGCCGGATCTTATTACCATGACTGCGACGGGGTGTATACCCTGCGCTTGGAAGAAATCCATGACCATGTGTATACCCATTGGGAGGTGCAACAAGCGCCGACCTGCACGCGCTCGGGTTCTCAGACCAGCGCCTGCGATGCTTGCGGCTATGTGTGTACCGAGATTTTGGAGGCCATCGGACACAATGTGCTTTCGTGGAATGTGCTATCGGAGGCGACCTGTGAAAATGTGGGCAATCGGCGGGGAAGCTGTACCGTCTGTCAATCCGAAATTCTGGAAGACTTGCTGAAATTACCCCACAACTATGCAGAGCCGGTCCATTTGGAGGGCAGTGTTGTCTTTGGCCCACGGGTATATGAGCAGATTTGTCAGGATTGTGGCCATCGGGAAGTGTATGAAGACAATACCTTCTGGTGGGTATTGCCGCTTCTGATTTCGTTGGTGATAGAAGCAGCGGTTGCGGCTGTGGTACTGTGTATCCATATTCGCCGCAAGCGTGTCCTTAAGGCGACGTTTACCTGCCCTTACTGCTTCGAGACCCACATGGCATTGCAGTTACGGCTGCGCTGCAGTAATATGCTTTGTCAAGATATGCCGGATCCGGAACTGACACAATATGAACGTGGCAATCTCAGTTGTCCCAAAATGGGTAAGCCTGTTTTCCCATTCCATACCGGTCATGAACCTCCCAAAAAACTGCCGAAAACAGCACCTTGTCCCTATTGTAGACAGGAAGCGCACAAGTTGGTTTGCCCATCCTGCCATAATACGTTGCCGGAAACCATCTTAAAGGGCAAAAATATGATGCTGTCCATTGTTGGTTCCAGAGATGCAGGCAAGAGCCATTTCTTGGGCGTTATCGTCAAAGAATTGGTGTCCAGAATTGCGCCGGCTTTTGATGGCTCCTTGGAAGGTCTGGAGGATTCCATGGATCGCTACGAACAACATTTTGGCCGCAATTTGTATGTCGATCTGCGCAAACTGGACCTAACCCCCAGTTCCCTGAATAACATCGACAACGGCGCATACCGTCCCTTGATATTTACCCTACGTCTACGAAAGAAGATTGGTCCGTGGGAACGGGTACGAAATCATACGTTGGTATTCTTTGACGCCGCCGGCGAAGACCTGACGGATGCGGACACCATGGAGACAGTCAATAAGTATATCGGCAAGTCTGACGGCATGATTTTCTTGCTAGATCCCACCAAAATTCCGGACGTGGCGACACAACTCGATGCCGAGGTTTTAGAGTGCGCTTCCTCTGTCAGTTGGCAGCGCAGTAGCAATCCGGACGATATTTTGGCCCGTGTGTCCAAAATGATCCGCCAGAATCAGGGTCTGAAGGACAACGCAAAGATCAATACACCTATGGCGGTGGTGTTTGCAAAATTCGACACTGTTGCATCGTTGATTCCGGAGGGCAGCACTGTCCTGCGCAACAGCCCCCATTGCCGAGAAAAAGCATTGGTATTGTCAGACTGTCAGAATGTCAACGACGAGGTGGAAGCCTTGCTGCGTAACTGGGGCGCCGGCTCTTTCCTGGCACAGTTGGAGATCAATTATAAACATCACGCCTGCTTTGCTGCGTCTGCACTAGGCCTAAACAATAACCCCGGTCGGGATATGCGCATCCAAAGACCCAGACCCCACCGCATTGAAGATGCACTGCTGTGGTTGCTGTGGAAGAAAAAGATGATTCAGGCCAAGAAGTAAAGGAGATTTCCGTGAGAGTATTGGGCAACATTTTGTGGGTGCTGTTTGGTGGCGCATTTATGGCCTTGCTGTGGTTGATGGCTGGATTGTTATGCTGTGTCACCATTATTATGATCCCCGTTGGTATGCAATGCTTTAAGTTTGCCGGTTTCGTGCTGTGGCCCTTCGGGAAAACGGTGTACTACGGCGGTGGCGCCGGGGGCTGCCTACTCAATGCACTATGGCTGTTGCTGTTGGGCTGGGAACTGGCGCTTACCCATGTGGTGGTAGGTTTGCTGTTTTGTATTACCATTGTGGGCATCCCCTTTGGCGTGAAGTGCTTCAAATTTGCACGTCTGGCATTGACACCCTTCGGTGCCGTGGTGGCACGGATATAAAAAGCAAGCGGCAGTCGCATAAGCGACTGCCGCATTTATCTTTATGCTTTTCGATCAAGGCGGATGATGGTGGAATAATGCTCAGGTAGCTTCTCTTCGATGCGCTCTCGCAGTTCGTCCTCAGAGAGCGTCATGGAATAGGGAACTTCTAGATCAAAATACAGCACCTGCGCCTGATTTTGTCGCAGAAGCCTAAAATCGTGGACGGAGAGAGCCGGGTGGATCTGCAAGAGGATCTGCTGCAACATTTCGTGTGCCCGATCCTGCTCGTCGTCTTGCAATACCGGATCGTAATGGATCACCAGATGGATGTTGAGCTCAGCCAGCGCATCACGCTCAATATCGTCGATAATATCGTGACTATCCAGCGGACTTTCTTTGGCACTGATCTCCACATGGACGGAAGCGAAGCATTGACCGGGACCATAGTCGTGGACAAGTAAGTCATGGATACCAAGGACTTTGTCATGGCGCACAATGAGTTGGTGGATCTGTTCCACTAGAGCCCGATCCGCCTGCTGCCCAATCAGGGGGGAGATGGTCTGCTTGGCAAGATCCAGACCGGACAGGAGAATAAATACTGCGACTGCAAGACCCACCACGCCGTCGATCTGCCAAGCCAGAAATTGTTCGCTCAGGCATCCCAACAGAACTGCCAGCGATGCGATCACATCATTGCGGCTGTCTGTAGCGGTGGCGAGCAGAGCGGTTGATTCGATACTCTTACCCAGATTGCGGAAAAAACGGCTCAGCCACAGCTTCAATCCGATCGACAGCAACAAAACCACATAGGTCAAGGGGGTGATTTCGGTGCTGCCCGGGGTCAGAATTTTGCCGACGGAGCTTTGTGCCAGCTCGAAGCCAATGAGCAAAATCAGTCCGGACACGGCTAGGGCGGACAGATATTCATAACGAGCGTGACCGTAAGGATGATCTCTGTCGGCAGGTTGTCGAGCCATATGGAAGCCCAATAGCGTGGTGACCGAGGCTGCGGCGTCGGTTAGATTGTTAAAACCATCGGCCATGATCGCAATGGATCCGCTGAACAGACCGATGATCAGTTTGGCCAAAAACAGCAGGGCGTTACAGACAATGCCGGTCGTTCCGGCCAATTTGCCGATTCTTCCACGGACGGCCGGGTTTTGAGTTTGACGGTGCTCTTTCACAAAGAGCTTCAGCAGAAGTTCTGTCATAGCGGCTCCTTTCTCAAATCATTTTGGTAAGTATACGATATTCCTAAGTTAAAGTCAAGGCGAAAACAGTATTGCACAGGGTGTGATTTTATGATATACTGAAACAGAAGATGTAGGTGTGAAAGGAGACCAAAAATGTGCAAGAATGTTGTAAATGCGCTTATTGAGATCCCTCTGGGATCCAAAAATAAATATGAGCTAGATAAAAAAACCGGTCGCATCTATCTGGATCGTGTGTTGTACTCTGCTATGAGCTACCCTGCGGAATATGGCCACATCGAAGCGACCTTGGCGCCGGATGGCGATCCTGTGGATATTTTGGTCATCGCTTCGGAGCCAACTTTTCCGGGGTGTGTTGTGCCGGCGCGAGTGTTGGGATATTTGGCGACCAGGGACAATGGAATGGAGGATTATAAGCTGATCGCTGTGGTGGATTGCGATCCGCGATACAGTCATGTGCGCTGCCTGCAGGATTTATCGGAATTTGTACTGATGGAGATCTCTAATTTCTTCCAGAATTACAAGGTGCTGCAGGGTGTGAACGTAGAAGTGGGCGAGTATCACGGTATGGAAGATGCACTTCAGATCATTGAAGAGTGTACTCGGCGGTATTTGTTTCGGGGCGAGTAAGCAAGCTACTTGACAGATTCCGTGGAATTCTATACAATAGAGCGAAAGTTGAAAGGGGAGATTCCATTGAAACGATTTGTTTGCTTTTTCTTGATCCTGAGCCTTTGTTGCGGTATGTCTGCCTGCGTCTATGAGTCGGCACAGGAAAGCACCGACGACACTTCTTATGAAGGGACTGTGATGCCCAGTATTCAGACGAAGCCGATCTTTCCCACGCAAGAAGCCACAACTGCCGGTGAGCCGGTGGCATTTGGTACGGTGGGGTCGACTCGCATGACCTATTCCACTGCAGTCAGCAGTGTGCGCTACGTTACTTCTGCTGCCCAACTGCCCCAAAACGAGGCGCTGGCTGCTTATGATGATGCTTATTTTGCCACCGGTGCGCTACTGCTGGTGATGGAAACGGTCAGCAGCTCCGTGCAGGTGGGGATCGAATCCATTACTGCACTCAACGGTACCGCATCGGTGAAGCTGAGCCATGCGCAGCCCGGGGAGAACACGAACCCCACCATTACGGTCTGGCTGATTTGGGTTGAAGTGGAGCAGGGGCTGAACTATCAATGGACTGTGGAGAATCCTGCCATGGACTCCACTGCGGAAAAGTATTAAAAAGCACGAAAACAGTTGAAAGCCGGAAAGCAAACCTTTTGTCTGCTTTCCGGCTTTTTCATCCACGGCCGTCGACTTTGCGCTGGAGGCGCAAATCAAAACTTAAGAATGCGGTGCATAAAAAAAGAGTGACATTTATTGTAGAATATGGTATAATGTCGTAGAAATCATGGATGTTGCGATTTCAACATAGATAAGGAGGCTATCCGATGCATTATGATTATCTTATAGTCGGCGCCGGATTGTTTGGTGCCGCATTTGCGCAACAGGCTCTGGCGGTCGGTAAGACCGTTTTGGTGATCGACAAGCGGAATCATATCGGTGGCAATGTCTATACCGAAAGCGTGGAAGGTATTCAGGTACACCGCTACGGTGCCCACATTTTTCATACAAATGACCGCATCGTGTGGGATTATGTAAACCAATTTGCGGAATTTAACCGCTATACCAACAGCCCTGTGGCCAATTATCACGGCGAGCTGTACAGCCTGCCATTCAATATGTACACCTTCAACCAGATGTGGGGCGTTACCACACCGCAACAGGCGGCGGAAAAAATCGAGCAGCAGCGTCGCTGTGCCGGTATTACCGAGCCCGGAAATCTGGAAGAGCAGGCCATCTCTTTGGTAGGTACCGACATTTATGAGAAATTGGTGAAAGGCTACACCGAAAAGCAGTGGGGCAGACCCTGCACCGAGCTGCCGGCATTTATCATTAAGAGATTACCAGTGCGACTGACCTTTGACAATAACTATTTCAATGCCAAGTATCAGGGTATTCCCATCGGTGGCTATACCGCCATGGTAGAGCGGATGCTCGCCGGCGTAGAAGTGCGGCTGAATGTGGATTACTTGCAGGACAAGGCTGCTTGGGATGCCATGGCTGACCGAGTGATCTATACTGGCTCGATCGACGGTTACTTTGGCTACTGCTACGGCCACCTGAGTTATCGCTCCGTTCGTTTTGAAACGGAAGTGTTGGATATGCCCAATTATCAGGGTAATGCCGTGATCAACTATACCGATCGGGAAACGCCTTACACCCGCATCATCGAACACAAGCATTTTGAATTCGGTACACAGCCCAAGACGGTGATCTCCAGAGAGTACAGCTCAGAATGGCAGCCCGGCGTCGAGCCCTATTATCCGGTCAACGATGAGAAAAATTCCGCACTCTATGAGCGTTATAAGGCTTTGGCGGCGCAAGAAGACAAGGTGGTTTTTGGCGGACGTCTGGGCGAGTATCGCTACTATGATATGGATGCGGTATTGTTGTCCGCACTGGCGCTGGCTCGCCGTGAACTGACACAGGAGGAAAACGCATGAAATTGCTGACGATTACTGTTCCCTGCTATAATTCTCAGGACTATATGGAAAAATGTATCGAAAGCCTGTTGCCCGGCGGTGAAAAGCTGGAGATCATCATTATCGATGATGGCTCTAAGGACAATACCGGCGCCATTGCCGATGCCTATGCGGCCAAATATCCCACCATTGTTAAGGTGATCCATCAGGAAAACGGTGGTCACGGTGAGGGTATCAATCAAGGCCTGCGGCACGCCACCGGTACTTACTTCAAGGTGGTGGACAGCGACGATACCATGAGCAGCGATTTCCTGCCGTTTCTGCAGAAGCTGGAAGAATGTGAGCGGCAGGGCGGCGTAGACTTGTTCGTGACCAATTACTACTATGTCCATACCGATGGTAAGGGTGACCGTTCTATCAACTATTCCAATGCGCTGCCCCAGAATCGGATTTTTACTTGGGCGGATACCCGCAGCTTCCATGCCCATCAATTGTTGACCATCCACTCCTGCACTTTCCGTACCGAAGCAATGCGTAAGTGGAACTGCGCCTTGCCGAAGCACGTATTCTACGAGGATAATCTGATGGTTTGCCAGACGCTGCCGCATATTCAGAAGATGTACTATATGAACGTAGACCTGTACCGTTACTGGATCGGTCGGCCGGATCAGTCCGTCCAGAAGACGGTGATGATGAAGCGGTATACCCATCAGCTTCTGGTTGCGGAGCGCTGCTTTGCCGCCTTCCGACTGGATGCGGTTACGGATCGTCGGCTACTGAAATATCTGAAGCATGAGTTGCTTATGATGTTTGGCATCGGTGTTCTCTATACGAAACTCCATAAGTCCAAGGAGGCGGATGCCGATCTGGATGAAATGTGGGTGCATTGTTATGCCCATGATGCTAAATGGGCAAAGCATTTCCGTAAGAGTACGGTTTTGCGGCTGGTGTGTGGTAACAATTGGTTCAGCTACACTCTGGCTGCACTGGTGTACTGGTTTGCCTACAAGGTGGTGCGATTTACTTAAGCTATGAGTGAGATTCTGACCTTCACGGGCAAAATGTTTGACCCGATCGCCCCGGATCCTGCCTTGATAGATATTCGGGATATTGCCCATGCACTGAGCTTCCTGTGCCGTGCGAACGGACACTTTAAGACGTTCCATTCTGTGGCGCAGCATTGTCTGGAATGTATGCAGGAGGCCCGAGCCAGAGGCTTGAGTAGTCGTCTGCAGCTTGCTTGCCTGCTACATGACGGCAGTGAGGCTTATCTTTCGGATGTAACTCGACCGGTGAAGGCAGTGATGCCGGCGTATCTGGAGTATGAAACACCGCTGCAGGAGGCGATCTGGAACAAATTTCTGGAAGAGCCTCTGACACAGCAGGAGCGACAGATCGTGTTTGGCATTGATGACGACCTGCTGTATCACGAGTTTTATACCCACACCGGCATGAGACTGTCTGATACGGAGCCCGTTCTCCTGACAAAACCTAGCTTTGCCTATGAGGATTTCGCGAAAGTTGAGCAGGCATTTTTACGTGCTTTTTCTGAACAAATACCGCCGGTATCATGACCGGCGGTATTTTTATCCGCTCTTGCGCAAATGCTCGATTTGGTATATACTAAAGTATAGAGTTGTGGATAGGATTGCCCGTGCGCCGAAGGAAAAGCACAACATTGTGCCGGACAGTCAATGGTCGCACCTCAGGTGTGCAACATTTTGCAATACGAAAGGCGGTATACGTATGAAAAGCACAGTTTATTTTACTCGGGATATGACGCCGGAGGGCGTGCTGAAGCTGTATCGGGCTTTGGGCGTTACACTGCCCGGCAAGGTGGCGGTCAAGGTCCATTCCGGCGAAGCCGGGAATCAGAATTTCCTGCGGCCGGCTTTCTGGAAGCAGGTGGTGGATCATGTTGGTGGTACAGTGGTAGAGGCGAACACCGCCTATAACGGTGCGCGTAATACCACGCAACGGCATTTGGAGCTGTTTCAAAAGCATGGCTGGGCGGATTTGTTTGCTGTAGACCTGCTGGATGCCCAAGGCCCGGATTTGGAATTGGAGATCCCTGACGGTCAGGTGCTGAAAAAAACCTACGTTGGCAAGGATACCACCAGCTATGATTCCATGTTGGTGCTGAGCCATTTTAAGGGACATCCCATGGGCGGTTATGGCGGTGCGCTGAAGCAGTTGTCCATCGGCTTGGCCTCCGCCTATGGCAAACGTTATATCCATGGCAGTGGCGATCCGGAAATCGCCTTCGGTGGTGACCATGACAGTTTTCTGCGGTCTATGGCAGATGCCGCAGCGGCTGCGGTGCGGCTTTTTGACGGGAAAATCGTCTATATCAATGCTATGATGAATATGAGCGTCGACTGTGATTGCTGCGCAGTGGCGGAAGATCCCTGTATGGCCGATATCGGCATCCTGATCTCCACGGATCCCGTGGCCATCGATCAAGCCTGTTTGGATCTAGTCTATGCTAGTCAGGATCCGGGAAGGGATCATCTGGTCGAGCGAATTGAAAGTCGCAACGGTCATTTGACTGTCCAATCTGCGCAGGCTTTGGGTATTGGTTCTGCGGAATATACCATCATCGAGGTGAACGCATGAGTGGCTGTGCAAAATGTAGCGGTGATTGCGCCCATTGTAGCGGCTGTGGTGCTTCCTATGTTCTCAGTGAGCCGGAATTGCAGTTTTTGCAACTATTGGGCCAAGTGGCCTTTCTGCCGGTGGCACGTCGGGCGGAGGATACAACACCTGTTTATTGCGGCGAAGGGGAATATACAATGCAGGAGTACAGTCTGATCCTGCAATGTTTGGATAAGAAAAATTTGATCGATATCGACTATTATACGCCATTGGTGGGCTTTGATGGCTATGGAGATTATCCGCTGCGTGGAAGCTGTGGATTGTCTTTGCAGGGGCAGCAGGTGCTGGAAGTGCTGGATATTCAGGGTATCGAATAAACTACCAGCATTTACCGATTGTAAAAGGCACGATGCTACGGTATCATGGTTGTCATCAACTCTAAGGAGGACACCATGAATCCAACCCCTTTGCGACCCTTTGGCCTACGGGATAAGCTGGGCTATTTGTTCGGTGATTTCGGTAATGATTTTACCTTCATTCTTTCTACCAGTATTTTGATGAAGTTCTATACCGACGTGATGGGCGTTAGTGCTGGTGCGGTGGGTACGATCATGATGTTGTCCCGGCTGATCGATGCGGTGACGGATGTGACGATGGGGCGCATTGTGGATGCTGCATCTCCGACTGCTGCCGGTAAATTCAAACCGTGGTTACTGCGCATGAGTATCCCCGTGGCCTTTGCGTCTGTTTTGATGTATGCTCCCGGCTTTGTTCCGGAGGTGGTTGCCGGATGGAGCGACGGTGGACGTATTGCCTATCTGGCGCTGAGCTATATCCTGTGGGGCTCTTTTTGTTATACCGGCATCAATATTCCTTATGGTTCTATGGCCTCGGCCATTTCATCGGATGCATTGGACCGTGCTAGCCTGTCTACCTATCGCACCATGGGCGGTATGTTGGCAGGGATGGTCATTGGTATGGGGCTTCCCATTCTGGCTTATGACAAAGTGGTTACGCCCAATGGCACATTCAGCGTGTTGAACGGCAGAAAAGTGGCGGTGGCTGCATTGATTTTCTCAGTGTTGGCGGTGGGGTGCTATTGGCTCAGCTATCGGTTGGTGACCGAGCGTGTGCCCTATCAAGCTGCCCAACAGCGAAAAATCTCTCTGAGGCAGTTGCTGGGCAATGCCCTAAAAAATCGGGCTTTGATGGCACTGATCGCAGCTTCGATCTTGATGTTGCTGGCACAGTTGACGATGCAGAATATGGGTGCTTATATTTTTCCGGACTATTATGGTGATGCCGCTGGACAGACTCTGTCATCGGCTGCCATGATGGTCAGTATGTTGCTAGCATCCGTTGCGGCAAAACCCTTATCAGCCCGTTACGGTAAAGCGGAGGTTTCTGTTTGTTCCTGCCTGTTTGCAGCTGTGGTTTGCGTGGCGACTTATTGGATCCGTCCGGCGCAAATGTGGAGCTATATTGGCCTGCAGGCCCTCAATTGGTTGGGGCTGGGGATGTTCTCGATGGTAAGCTGGGCGCTAGTTACCGATGTGGTGGATCACGGACAGTTACAAAACGGCATTCGAGAGGACGGCAGTATTTACGCCATCTATTCCTTTGCCCGGAAATTGGGGCAGGCAGTGGCGGCGGGCTTGTCCGGTTGGCTTCTGGAGATGATCGGTTACAACGAAAAAGCGCTAGAGCAGGGCATCGGACAGACCGAAGCGGTGCGAAATGGCATATTTAATATCTCCACTTTGATCCCTGCAGCGGGATTTCTGCTGCTGGCAGTGGTGCTGTGGTGTTGGTATCCGCTGCACAAACGTCAAGTGGATGCAAATACTGCGGCGTTACAGGAAAAGTATCGACAGTAATTGAAATTCCGTTATCCATGTAACGATCCTTTCACATTTTTATTACTCCGCCAATAGGCGGAGTAATTATTTACAAAAAATCTATTCCATTTGCAGAAACTTTCTGCTATACTGAAATTGTCATTATAAGAAACGTAAGGAGAAATGCACGTGAGAACCATTGTCAACATGAATCACAAATGGGCTTTTACCAAGCAGACCACCGAGATCCCCACTGAGATCAACCGTCTGTGGGACTTTGTCTGCCTGCCCCATTCCTGGAATGCGCTGGATGGTCAGGATGGTGCCAACGACTACTACCGTGGCACTGCGATCTATGCCAAGGAATTGGATCGGGAAGATTTGCCAGTAGCGGACCGTTATTACATTGAAATTCGTGGCGCCAACTCCTCTGCAGATCTGTATGTGGGTGGAAAAAAGTTGGCGCACCATGACGGTGGTTACTCTACTTGGCGCTGCGATATCACCGAAGCACTACAACAGCGTACGATGATCGTTCTGGCGGTAGATAATGCACCCAACGATACGGTCTATCCGCAGGTGGCAGACTTCACTTTCTACGGCGGTCTGTATCGGGACGTGAATATCATCTGCGTGTCCGAGAGCCATTTCGATCTGGATTACTATGGTGGTCCCGGCATAAAGGTCACTCCCGTGATGCAGGGGAAAGATGCACAGGTGGAAGTGGAAGTGTATGTGACCAACGGCAAGCTGGGTCAGCATCTGCAGTATACCATTTATGATGCCGAGGGCAATGTGATTCACAACATCGCCACCGACGAAACCAAGATTCAATGTGTCATTGAAGATGCCCACCTGTGGCATGGTCGTAAGGATCCTTATCTGTACACCGTGGAAGTGAATTTGGTGGAGGGTAAGGAAATCCTGGATAATATTGCTACCCGTTTTGGCTGCCGGAGCTTCGCCATTGATCCGAACAAGGGCTTTATTCTTAATGGAGAGGTATATCCGCTGCGTGGCGTCAGCCGCCATCAAGACCGTTGGACGCTGGGGAACGCATTGCTTCCGGAACATCACGAAGAGGACATCGGCTACATTTTGGAAGTGGGTTGTACAACGATCCGTCTGGCGCACTATCAGCATGACCAGTATTTCTACGACCTGTGTGACGAAACGGGGCTTGTGATCTGGGCGGAGATCCCCTACATCTCCCAGCATATGCCCGGCGGTCGGGAGAACACCGTCAGTCAGATGAAGGAGCTGATCATCCAAAATTACAATCACCCCTGTATCGTGGTTTGGGGTTTGAGCAACGAGATCACCATGAAGGGTGACGCTGATCCCGATCTTTTGGAGAATCATCGTATTCTTAATGATCTGTGCCACGAACTGGATGCGACCCGCCTGACCACGATCGCAGCGGTTTCTCCCTGCCCGATCGATTCGCCTTATATCCAGATCCCCGATGTGGTGTCTTATAACCACTATTTCGGCTGGTATGGCGGTGACACTTCTATGAACGGTCCTTGGTTTGACAAGTTCCACAAGACCCATCCCAATATTCCCATTGGCATTTCCGAGTATGGTTGCGAAGCCCTCAACTGGCACACTTCCAATCCAGTGCAGGGTGACTATACCGAGGAGTATCAGGCCTATTACCATGAAGAGCTGATCAAGTGTATCGCCGCACGGCCTTATCTGTGGGCGACCCATGTGTGGAATATGTTTGACTTCGGAGCTGATGCGCGTAGCGAAGGCGGAGAGAATGGCCAGAACCACAAGGGACTGATGACTTTCGACAGAAGCTATAAGAAGGACTCCTTCTATGCCTATAAAGCATGGCTCAATCCCGAACCCATGGTCCACATCTGCGGCAAGCGGTATATCGACCGGGTTGAGGAGGTCACGAAGGTCACTGTGTACTCCAACTGCGAGACGGTGGAACTGTTTGCAAACGGTACTTCTCTGGGTGTACAGCATCACAATGGGTTGCCATTCTTCTACTTCAATGTGCCCAATGCCGGCACAACCCATCTGGTGGCATTGGCAGGAAGTCTGACGGATGAGAGCTTTATCTGCAAGGTGGATGTCTTCAATGAAGACTATCGCCTCAAGGAGAAGAGCGCCATCCTCAACTGGTTTGAGATCACTATGCCTGAGGGTTACCTGAACCTGACGTCTACCTTCGGTGACATTTTGGCAACGCTGCAGGGTAAGATGATCGTTATGGGCCTGTTTGCGAAGATGGCTCCTATGCTAGGCGGCGGAAAGAAGGGTGGCATGGATATGAGCTCTATGGGCGGTATGATGGATATGCTCAGTGGCTTCACCTTTATCCGTCTGGCAGGCATGATCGGCACGATGGGCATCAACCTCACCAAGGAAGAACTGCTGGATATCAACGCAAAGCTCAATAAGATCAAGGCACCTAAGAAAAAGTAACAACGAACAAGGGCGTGCAGCTTTCATGCTGCACGCCCGATTTTCTTTCTATGATGGAAAATACCTTGCCTTACACATCCAGATAGCCCGCAAGAACCTTCAGGGTGTTGTACACACCGTCCATGTGGCTGCGCTCGTAGCCATGACTGGCGAATACACCGGCACCGATGAGACCGTGGCGGATGTCCATACCACTGCGCAGAGTGGCTTCTACGTCGCTGCCATAGTAGGGATATACATCCACTGCATAGTCAGCACCGGTTTTCTTGGCGGCTTCAATGAGCTTGCCCACCACTTCATAGCTGTAAGGTCCGCCGGAGTCCTTGGCGCAGATGCTCACCATCCGCTCCGTGCAGCTCAGACCGTTGCCCACGCAGCCCATATCCACGGAGATCGCTTCGGTGATACCTTCCGGCACGCTGGCGCTGCCACCATGACCGACTTCCTCATAAACCGTGACATGGACCCAAGTGTGTCGCTGCGGAATAATGGCATTGTCGGCAAGGTACTTGGCAAAGCCCAACAAGATACCGACACTAAGTTTGTCATCCAGAAAACGGCTCTTAATGTATCCGGAAGCGGTGCGACGAGTTCTCGGCTCAAAGCAGACAATGTCGCCGACCTCAATGCCCAGCTTTCGGGTATCAGCGGCGCTCTGAACGTCTTCATCCAGTACCACTTCCACCGTGTCCCAGCTACGCTTGATGCTGCTGTATTCGCCGTTGACGTGGATGGAAGGATTGCAAAGCTGCAGTGTTCCGTCGATGACTTTACCGCCACGAGTATAGATCCATACATTTTCCGCTTCGGCATTGTTGGCGTTCATGCCGCCCAAAGGAGATAACTGCAGTCGACCGTTACCTTTAATTTGAGACACCATGCCACCCAATGTATCGACGTGGGCTTCCAACAGCAGACCATCCTGACTGTTTTGTCCGCCCAAATCAATGAGAACACCACCCTTGACGGTGTACTGTGAGGCAAAACCCAATTGTTCAAAGGCTTCTTTCACCCAGGTAGCAGCCTTGTGGGTGAAACCGGAGGGGGAATCGATGGATAGCAGGATCTGTGTTTTTTCCCAAGCATACTGGGCATACATGCGTTCAATCATGGTAATTACCTCCGAAAATAAGATATTTCCACAGGGCGAAAACTTCCCGCAGGGTATAGTTTAGGCGCAGACTGATCCAACTGGTGGGGGCACTGATGCATTGTGCTTCCACACCCTGATCTCTTGCGATCAAAGCGGCTCGGAAAAGATGAAATTCATTGGATACGACGCTGATCCGTGCCGGAATACTACCGGTCTTTTCTTCCAGTAGCGCAAGTGTAAACTGGAAATTCTCCGCGGTATTGGTAGAGCGTTCCTCTAACCAGATGCGCTCCGGATCGATGCCCATGGCGGTGAGGGAATTGTAGATACACTGGGCTTCCGAAATCTGTTCGTCGCTCCCTTTTGCGCCGGAGGCGATGCAGATCACCTGCGGATTGGCCGTTAAGTAGTCGTAGGCTCGATCGATGCGGTCTTGGAGGATCCGGGAGGGTGTATAACCCTTGATTCCGGCACCTAAAACCACCAGATACTCACAAGGCTCACCTTGGGTATTACCACCGCCCAAAATCAAGATGAGGGTTACGCCACTGATCAGTAGCCCTAGGATCAAGAAAGTGGATAGGATGGTACGCACTGCCTTGGCGGCGAGGCTATGATTTACTGCCCATAGGGCCAGCAACCGATATAGGCTCAGTACCACGGCGATCCCCCAGCATACCAATCCCAAAAAGCTGTGACCGTCGACGAAAAAATAGAGCAGACTGCCCACGATCAGCAACAGGATGGGAGGAAGCCATTGTGAAGGGAATGGGATTTTTTGTTTCATGTGTTTCTCCTTGTGGTATTGCGCTGACATGATTATACCATAGCTTCCGTGGGTATGGCAAGGAGGAAATAAAAATTGCCTGCCGCATTTTGCGGCAGGCTGTGCTTCTTAGCGGAATGAGAAAATCGTTTCACTATGGTATTTTTCCCCGGCTCGGGTGATGGGTTGGACCCAATGAGGTACATTCACGGCATTCGGGAAAAACTGGGTCTCCAGACAGATACCGCTGCGCTTGTTGTAAATGACACCGCCTTTG
This sequence comes from uncultured Oscillospiraceae bacterium, assembly GCA_964583135.1. Classification (GTDB taxonomy): domain Bacteria; phylum Bacillota; class Clostridia; order Oscillospirales; family Oscillospiraceae; genus Faecousia. The sequence continues at coordinate 40,523 of CAZOVE010000011.1, forward strand.
CCTGCTTCATTGTGGATATAGTTTCCGGTGTAGAGCTGTATGCCGGGGCAATCGGTGTATACCGCCATGGTACGTCCGGAAACCGGATCTTGCAAAATGGCGCAGGGATTGCAATAAATTTCCCAGTTGTGGTCGTAACCGCCCTGCAAATTCAGTGCGTCGTAATCCGCATCGATATCCTGACCAATGGGCTTGGGGTGCCGGAAATCCATGGGCGTGTCTGCCACATTTCGCTCTTCACCATGGGGGATGCTCTCGGCATCTGCCGGAGTAAAGAAGCGACCCGGCAGGGTCAGAAGCTGCGCCATGGCCTTATCGGTGTGCTGATGTCCGGCCAGATTGAAATAGGTATGATTGGTGAAATTAAAGACGGTATCCCGGTCGCAAATGGCATCGTATACGATGTGCAGACCCTGATGATCTAAGGTATAGGTGACGGCAATGTCTGCGTTGCCGGGGAAACCCTGATCTCCATGGGGGCTGTGCAGGTGCAGACGCAGAGAATTCTGCGTGTGGTGCGTCACTTCCCACATCCGCAGATGGAAACAGTCAGGACCGGAGTGGAGACTGTTACCGTTGTCGTTGGCACACAGGGAATATTGCTTGCCGTTCAGGGAAAATGTGGCCCCCTGAATACGGTTGGCATTGCGGCCGACGATGGCACCAAAAAAGCAGGTGGAGAGGGTATAGTCATTGGCGTTGTCGAAGCCTAGCACCACATCTGCCATGTGACCCTGTGCGTCGGGTACCAGTAAGTGGACCAATGTAGCACCGTAGTCACTGATGGACGCGGACAGACCGCCACCGGTAATGGTATAAAGAGAGGCAACTTCTCCCGAGGGAAGCGTTCCAAAATTCTGTTTCATGGCAACTCCTTCATAATGCGAAAGATTTGGTGCGCAAAAGATAAGATAACTGTTTCCGCACTTAGGGAAAATTATACTACATCTTCTTTGGGTTTTCAATGGATTCTTTTGCGTTTCGACATAAATGCAAACTTTTCTACGTTTTTACCAAAAAATGGATAACCCGGAAAACACAACATATTGGGGTTTGACCGGAAACTGAGTCGATATTTTGTGATTTTCCTCTTGCAAAATGTGCAATGTGTAGTATAATGAGGCTATTCGACTGTAAGACAACAAGCGGAAAGAAGGAGGAGAAGTTTATGAAGATCATCAAAAGAAACGGCGCAGAAGCTGTATTTGATATTGAAAAAATCGTTATGGCCGTGACCAAGGCCAACGATGCGGTAGAGGAGCCGGTGCGCATGACTGCGTTGCAGATCCGCCGCATTTCAGAAAGTGTACAGATCGCCTGTGAGGAGATGGGCCGCAGCCCCTCCGTGGAGGAGATCCAAGACTTGGTGGAAAAGTCTATCATGGCTCATGGCGCATTCGAGGTGGCCAAGACCTATATTACTTATCGTTATACTCGTAGCCTGGCGCGGCAGGCAAACACCACCGACGACCGGATCTTAAGCCTGATTGAATCCAACAATGAGGAAGTCAAGCAGGAAAATGCCAATAAAAATCCGACCATCAATGCGGTGCAGCGAGATTATATGGCCGGCGAAGTCAGCAAGGATATTACCTGCCGCATTTTGCTACCGAAGGAGATTGTGGATGCCCACGAAGCTGGCATTCTCCACTTCCATGATTCGGATTATTATGCCCAACATATGCACAACTGCGATCTGGTGAATCTGGAGGATATGTTGCAGAACGGCACAGTCATCTCCGGTACTCTGATCGAAAAGCCCCATTCGTTCTCTACCGCTTGCAATATTGCTACCCAGATCATTGCACAGGTGGCATCCAACCAGTATGGCGGACAGTCTATCTCCCTGACCCATTTGGCACCCTTTGTGCAGGTCAGCCGGGAAAAGATCCGCAAGACCGTGGACAAAGAGGTGGAGATTTACGGCATTGCGGTTACGGAAGAGCAAAAATGCGCTGTGGTGGAGCAACGCTTGCGTGAGGAAGTGCGTCGTGGTGTCCAGACCATCCAGTATCAGGTGGTGACATTGATGACCACCAATGGTCAAGCTCCCTTTATCACCGTGTTTATGTACCTCAACGAAGCCCGCAATGAGCAGGAGAAGAAAGATCTGGCTCTGATTATCGAGGAAACACTGCGCCAGCGCTATGAGGGTGTCAAGAACGAAAAGGGCGTTTGGATCACTCCCGCTTTTCCTAAGCTGATCTATGTGTTGGAGCCGGACAATATCACTGAGGACAGCCCCTACTGGTATCTGACTCGCTTGGCTGCTGAATGTACCGCAAAGCGGATGGTGCCGGACTATATCTCCGAAAAGAAGATGCTAGAGCTCAAGGGCGATGTCTACGTATGCATGGGTTGCCGATCTTTCTTGACACCGGATCGCTTTACCGATGCCGGCGTGGGCAATATTGCCAATGCGGGCAATTATGAGCCGGGTAGACACAAATATTATGGTCGCTTCAATCAGGGTGTGGTCACCATCAATTTGCCGGATATTGCTCTTTCCTCCGGTCGGGATGTGGAAAAATTCTGGAGCATCTTTGAGGAGCGGATGGAGCTGTGCCATCGTGCTCTTCTGTGTCGCCATGAACGGCTCAAGGGTACCCTCTCCGATGCTGCACCCATTCTGTGGCAGTATGGTGCCTTGGCAAGACTCCCGAAGGGTGAACCGATCGACAGATTGCTCTATGGTGGTTATTCCACCATTAGTCTGGGCTACGCCGGCTTGTATGAGTGTGTCAAATATATGACCGGGCACTCCCACACGGACCCAAAGGCGACACCCTTTGCGTTGGAAGTGATGAATGCCCTGAATGCAGCCTGTGCCCGATGGAAGGCGGAGAGCAATATTGATTTCTCTTTGTATGGCACGCCGCTAGAGTCTACCACGTATAAATTTGCAAAGTGCTTGCAAAAGCGATTTGGCATCATTCCCGGCATCACAGACAAAGGCTATATCACCAATTCCTACCATGTCCACGTCACGGAGCCCATCGATGCTTTTTCGAAACTGGCTTTTGAGGCGCAGTTCCAGCATCTCTCTCCCGGTGGTGCCATCAGTTATGTGGAAGTGCCGAATATGCAGCAGAATATCGATGCAGTTCTGGAAGTGATGAAGTTCATCTATGACAACATTATCTATGCAGAGCTGAACACCAAGTCGGACTATTGTCAGTGCTGCGGTTTTGACGGCGAGATTCAGATTCAGGAAGATGACGGCAAGCTGGTCTGGGTGTGTCCACAGTGTGGAAATAAGGATCAGAGCAAAATGAATGTGGCCCGACGCACCTGTGGTTATATCGGTACGCAGTACTGGAATCAGGGTAGAACGCAAGAAATTCAGGATCGGGTGCTACATCTGTAAATATTGGAACGCATCATAAAAAGAGCGACCCCGGATGGGCAATGTCACCAAGTTAAGAAAAGCTGGGTCTCGCAGAAAAGCGGGGTCCAGTTTTTTGCAACTATTTTCGAAATAATGCTTGACAAAAAGGCCCTTGTAATTAGGGGTGTACCCACCGAAAATTACAAGGAGGCCTATCAATGTCAAATCAAATTCAGATTGTAAAAGAAAAACTGAACTCAGCAATTTCCCAATTATGCGAAACATCATGGATGTTTGTGAAAGATCCTTCCCGTGATTTCACCAGAGAACGCAAACTTCCTTTGCACAAAGTTATTTCTATACTGCTTTGTATGGAAGGTGGCAGTCTTACTGGCGAACTGTTGCGTTATTTTGGCTGTAGCCAGCACGCTGCTTCCAGTTCGGCATTCATTCAACTTATCTGACGCTTCTTATGAAACAGTTGTTACGAATTTAGATTCCGAAGAATTTCCACCGGATGAGCTGAAACGGCTTTACGGTATGCGTTGGGGCATTGAAACTTCTTTCCGTGAATTGAAATATACGGTTGGTCTGC
>CAZOVE010000012.1:0-40564 GCA_964583135.1 uncultured Oscillospiraceae bacterium
GCTGACCTCTTGAATGCCATTCAAGCGCTCTCCCAGCTGAGCTATACCCCCGTAGTCCTGAAACTCTCGATTTTCGAGAACTTTCAGCGTATCAAATTGTGCTGTCTTAACCAAAATCCCTGAAACTTTCAAACTTATTAATGTGAAATTGAAACTTCACATTTTTCATAAATTCTCAAGTCACTTGCGGGCCGCTTTACTGGTGATTTGCTCTCCCAGCTGAGCTATACCCCCATATTCGGTTCGCTGTTCCAGACAGCTTTTGTATTATAACACAGTAATCCGAAATGTCAAGGGGTATTTTTGCGTTTTTTGAGATTTTTGTAGCGTTACAATTGATGTGAGACCAAGGGTATAGAAAAAGGCGATTGAGTTCGTTAGAATAAAGTTACCACACCCAACCCCAACAAAAGGACTCAATCGCCATGGATATAGTAACAGATGTTAAACAGAAAAACAAGCGGTATTGATCGCAGGAACTGACCACAAAGATCAATTCTGTATGATTATTATTGATTCTGCGCAGGGGACCAAAGCAAAGGAAACGATTCCGGAACTGTTGCCAACGAGGCAAAATTTACATTAATTTGACACACAAAGATAGAGGCGTGTGTTATAATAGAAAAAATCGACAAGGAGGTCGGAACAATGACCTATGATGAGATCAAGCATCACCCCGAGGTGCTGGCGTTGTTGGAACGGGGCAATTATAATTTGGGCGTTTTGGGCTACACAGATCACTCTGCGGCGCATACGACTTTGGTGGCGGAGCGGGGTGCATACATTTTGCGGAAGATGGGCTATTCAGATCGGGAGCAGGAGTTGGTGCGGATCGCTGGATTCATGCATGACATCGGCAATGCGATCAACCGAACCCACCATGCGGAATGGGGAGCGGTCTTGGCGAATGATATCCTGAAAGAGACGGACATGCCGATGTCCGATCGCATCGCCGTCATTGCCGCCATCGGACATCACGATGAGTCCACCGGAGGGGCAATGGATCCGATTTCCGCAGCGTTGATTCTGGCGGATAAGACAGACGTGCGCCGCAATCGGGTACGTACGCAGGAACGGGAAAAATTCGATATCCATGATCGAGTCAACTATGCGGTGACCGGATCTAGTCTCAAAGTGGAGGCAACGGAGCAGCGGATCAGCCTCAACCTACAGGTAGACGAGGAGATCTGTACGATGTATGAATATTTTGACATTTTTTTAGGTCGGATGCTTATGTGTCGCCGGGCGGCGGAAATACTAGGGTGTAAATTCCGCCTGACCGTCAACGGCGGAAAGGTGTTATAAAACGTGCAAAGCCGCCTGACGTACAATCAGGCGGCTTTGGATTATGTGCAGGCTGCGATGGCAGCCTTTAATGCGGCGATCGTGGTTTCCAACTCCATGGACGGCGACCCCTGTTGTGGCAATTGGGGTACATGGATGAAGCCAACTTTTATGGCCGTTCCGTCGAAGTGGTGTAGCAAGCTGTACATGACATCGTTGCACACGTAAGCTCCGGCGGAATTGGAAACGCAGGCTCGGATGCCGGTGTTTTGAATGGCTTTCGCCATTTTTTCCACGGGCACAGTAGAAAAATAGGCTGCCGGACCGTTGTCTGCCACAAATTCACCCTTCGGTTGGATCCCGGCGTTATCGGGGATCCGAGCGTCGCGGATATTCACAGCAATGCGTTCCGGTGTCACCGCATCCCGACCTGCGGCCATGCCTACAGATAAGATCACATCCGGATGGAAGATCGCCGCTTGCTGTATGACCATCGTAGCAGCGGAAGCGAAGAGGGTGGGGATCTCAAGTTTACATAACACAAAACCGCCAACTTGCTCCGGTAAATTCTGCACCGCCAGCCAGGAAGGATTGCAATCGCTGCCACCGAAGGGGGCAAAGCCGGTAATGAGTAGTTTTTTCATTGTGTTTCCTCCAACAAAAGACCCAACAACCGATCATCCGTGAACGCCAAGGCGGTGTAGGCGGCATCCAATAGGGCTTCCACGTTGTCCGGATCATTTTCGATCTCTTTGGAATAGAGTTGGGCCGTTTGTAGCATATTGCCACCTAGCGTCTGTATCAGCAAACAGGATATGACTACCAGCTTTACACGTCCTGTCAGATCCAAATCTGAGATGGCTTGCAGCCAGTAGCGATCCACAAAATATCGAGCCAGAGCGGCATAGCGTTCCTCCCACGGAGTGGGTTTCCATGTGGCAAGACGTTCCTCCCAACGTGTGGTCAGGAGTTCTAGATGGCGGAAAAACGTTACGATTGCCTGCCGATCACCCATCGTTGCATGGCATTTCGCGGCATCCAGAGCCGAGTCCGGATCGAAAGGCGATACAGTGAAGCCATCGAGTTCAGCTTGCACATGGTAACCGTACATCAAGAGCAACGCCAGACGATGGGGTATGGGGCGATCCTGTTGCAGCAACGCCAGAGCCGCTTCCCGTGTCTGCAGCAAAAGTGCCATATCTTGCGCATCGTATTCTGGGGTGATAGTGCAGGGCATTTCCGTCATGATTTTCGGCAGTGCAGGGGAATTTAGGATCAGCCGTGCGGCTTCCGGGCAGCTCAACTCCAGTCCCCATTCCTGAAAATCGCCGTAGTCATGGGTCAATCTGGGGAAATCTCGACAGGTCTTACACAGGGCATGGTGCCCCAATTCTGCCTGAATATGGCACAGGCCGTCTTCGCGCCACATGGGGCATCGGCCATTTTCAATGGTCATAACCGTGTCGCCGTCTTCCTCGTGTAGTACCTGCCGTAGCCGGTCGCCCAGTGTACCCGGAAGATTGCGATACATGGCTACCGATTCCGAATCCACGGAAATGCTCCATTCGTGGCAGCAGCTATCCGGGCAAGCGGATGCAACGCAGCAAAATGCATCATAGATGGCGGATTTGTAGATCTTCATGAGTCCTCCGGTGTCAAATCGTAGATTCCAAACTTCCGTTCTTCTACAAAACAACCGGGCCTGCAGCCGCAGGCCCGGTAAAATTACACTTCCTCGTCTTCGGGATGGACAGCGTACATGGTCGTAGCAGCATCTAGTAGCGCACTCTTGCTGCTTTCCACGGCAAGCTGTAGCTGCGTCAACTGACCGCTGACCTGCTCGGCGATCTGACGGTAACGAAGAGCGGCTTCATCCACCTGCGTAGTCGCCTGTGCCAGCGCACCGGTGGCCTGTTGATAAAGCTGCTGCGCTCTTGCTTTGGCGGCACGTTCGGCCTGCTCTGCCCGACGATAGGCATCCAGTTCCATGGAAGCCAACTGCTGCGCCGTGATCTGGGCCTGCTGTGCCTTCTGTTCTTCCAGTTCTGCCTGTGCTTGATCCCGTTCCTGCTCCAACTGCTGCTGGCGCTTGGCTGATTCTTCCAGCAGTGCGTTTAGACGTGCAACCTCCTGTGATAGATCGGGCTGCTCCGTCAATGTCTTCACCTGAGCGCGAAGACGGTCGATCTCGTCGTTGAGCTGATTGACCTGAGTGGTGTGCTTGGAGTTGATATACTCGATATAATGCACCACATCCTCACGGTGAAAGCCGCTTAGTGCGCTGCGAAAATTGAGCTTGTCTGCCATAGAGAGATCCTCCATTTGCTTACTTTTTTCTCAGTATACCACATAGAAATGCAAATAACAACCATTTTTTCGGAAAAACCGGACTAATATTGCGTCAAAAGGAAGGGAAAACAAAAAATCAGTTTTGCAATCCGGCTCTTGACAAGCGGATGTATTCTTGTATAATTGTATACAAGAATACAAACAAGAAGGAGAATGACCTATGTTGGAAATTTCCGAACGGACCAATCTGTTGGAGCAGAAGTCATACCGTTATTCGCTGCAGGATGTGGAGGAGCCGAACCTGCAGCGTGACATATACACTTATGGTACGGTGCCAAAGGTTTCCTTCAACCATCGCCGCGTACCGTTGAATATGCCGGAGGAGATCTGGATCACCGATACCACCTTGCGGGACGGGCAGCAATCGGTGGAACCTTATACCGTGGATCAGATCGTCCGGATTTATCAGTATCTGTCCAAATTGGGCGGCCCTTACGGCATCATTCGACAGACGGAATTTTTTGTTTACAGTAAAAAAGATCGACAAGCATTGGAAAAATGCCTTGCTCTGGATCTGAAATTCCCTGAGATCACCAGTTGGATCCGAGCCAGCAAGGAGGATTTTCGTCTGGTGCGTGATCTGGGATTGAAGGAAACCGGGATTTTGGTGAGCTGTAGCGATTATCACATCTTCAAAAAAATGAAGATGAATCGCCGTCAGGCACTGGAGCATTATCTGGCGACCATCGCTGACGCTTTTGAAGCCGGTGTCGTGCCCAGATGTCATTTGGAGGACATTACCCGGGCAGATTTTTACGGATTTGTTGTTCCTTTTGTCAATGAACTGCAGCAATTGTCCCGGCAAGCTGGCATTCCGGTGAAGATCCGGGCTTGCGACACGATGGGCTATGGTGTTCCTTATACCGAAGCGGCGATGCCTCGTAGCGTAGCCGGTATCATTTACGGCCTACAGCACTATTCCGACGTGCCTAGCGAATGTCTGGAGTGGCACGGTCACAACGATTTTTATAAGGCCGTGGCCAACGCTTCTACGGCGTGGTTATATGGTGCTTGTGCCGTCAACTGCTCGTTGTTGGGTATCGGTGAGCGGACCGGCAACATTCCCTTGGAGGCTATGGTCTTTGAGTACGCCTCTCTGCGCGGCTCACTAGACGGCATGGATACGACGGTGATCACCGAGATTGCAGAGTATTTCCAGAAAGACATTGGCTATACCATCCCACCCATGACGCCCTTTGTGGGCAGTAGCTTCAACTCCACCAGAGCAGGCATCCATGCTGATGGATTGCTGAAGGATGCGGAGATCTACACCATTTTTGATACGCAGAAGCTACTCAATCGCCCCGCTGCGGTGGAGATCAGTAAGACCTCCGGCGCTGCCGGTATTGCCTATTGGATCAATCAGCATTACCGACTGCCGGAGGGGGGGCGGATCGAGAAGACGGATCCGCTGGTGGCCGCACTGAAAGTATGGGTGGACGAATTGTATGAAGCCGGTCGCCAGACGATGATCAGCGGGAAAGAAATGGAAGAAAAAATTGCAGAGCTTGCCCCGGGGCGTCTGCCGGAAGTGTAAGGAGGAAATGCATGGAATTTAAGAGTGTATCTCTTGCGGATCAAGTTTATGAACGACTGGAGAGCGATATTATCAGCGGCGTTTACGTCCGTGGGGAGATTTTAACGGAGCTGAAGCTGGTGGAACGACTGGGTGTCAGTCGCACCCCGATTCGGGAAGCTCTGCGCCGTCTGGAGCAGGAACGTCTGATCGCTGATTCCGGAAAGGGTAGTGTGGTACTGGGTATCACCGAGGAGGATGTTCTGGATATTATGAACATTCGCCAACGACTGGAGGGCTTGGCTGCCTATTATGCTACCATCAATATGACTGATGAAGGCCGCGGAGAGTTGGCGCACATTGTGGGCCTGCAGGATTACTACTTTGAAGCCGGCGATATTGAACATATGCGCCATGTGGATGACGAATTCCACCATGCAATCTGTCGCTTGAGCCGCCGGGGCGTGATTTACGACACGCTGACACCGCTACACCGCAAAACACGACGTTATCGCCGCATAGCGATGGAAGATCGTGCCCGTGCCGCAATTACCCGCAAAGAGCATCAGGCAATCTACGAGGCCATCATAGCCGGAAATGCCGACTTGGCAGCCAGCTTATCCGAGGAACATATCAAAAATGCCAAGGCCCATATGTTTGGAGGTGAGGCGAATGGGTAAGACCCTTGCACAAAAGCTGATCGCCGCCCATTTGCTGTCCGGTGATATGACCACGGGTAGTGAAGTGGCATTGCGCATCGATCAGACATTGACCCAGGATGCCACCGGCACGATGGCCTATCTGGAGTTTGAAGCCATGGGCTTACCCCGTGTGAAGACGGAGTTTTCAATTGCTTATGTGGATCATAACACTTTGCAGTGTGGTTTTGAAAATGCCGATGACCACCGCTATCTGCAAACCGTTGCGGCAAAGCACGGAGTTTATTTCTCCCGACCCGGCAACGGAATTTGCCATCAGTTGCATTTGGAGCGTTTTGGCAAACCCGGCAAGACTCTCATTGGTTCTGACAGCCATACACCCACTGCAGGTGGGTTGGGTATGCTGGCTTTCGGTGCTGGCGGATTGGATGTGGCGGTGGCCATGGGCGGTGGTGCTTACTATATTACAATGCCCAAAATGTTCAAAGTCCATTTGACCGGCAAGCTGCGTCCTTTTGTGACCGCAAAGGATGTGGCGCTCGAATTGCTACGCATTCTGTCCGTCAAAGGCGGTGTGGGTGCCATCCTTGAGTGGGGGGGACCGGGAATCGACACACTTTCCGTGCCGGAGCGAGCGACCATCACCAACATGGGTACGGAATTGGGGGCTACGACCTCCATTTTCCCCTCCGATGAAGTAACACGGGCCTTCCTGAAGGCGCAGGGCAGGGAAGTGGATTATGTGCCCCTGTCTGCGGATGCGGATGCGTCTTACGAACGGATCATTCCCATCGATCTGTCCTCCCTGCAACCCATGATCGCCTGCCCCCATAGCCCGGACAATGTGGTGCCGGTGGTCGACCTGCAGAAAACTGCGGTAGATCAGATTTGTATAGGATCCTGCACCAATTCGTCGCTGCAAGATCTGCTGAAGGTAGCAGCCATCCTCCGAGGGAAACACATTGCTCCCGGGGTGAGCTTGTCGATCTCGCCGGGGTCGAAGCAAGTGCTGACAATGCTCGCTTCCTGCGGTGCTTTGACGGATATTCTGGCCAGCGGCGCCCGACTGCTGGAATGTGCCTGCGGACCTTGCATTGGTATGGGTTTTGCACCGAATTCCGGCGGCGTTTCGTTGCGGACTTTTAACCGGAATTTCCATGGTCGCAGTGGCACGGCGGATGCGCAGGTCTATCTGGTATCACCGGAAACGGCGGCGGCATCCGCCCTGAGCGGCTATATCACCGACCCGACCACGTTGCCGCCCATTGGACCCGTTCCAATGCCGGAGTCTTTCCAAATTGACGATGGGGCGGTATTGGCACCTGCGCCTGAAAATGCGGCGGTGGAAGTTCTGCGAGGGCCGAATATCAAGGAATTCCCTGCAGCGAAGCCTTTGCCCCAAGAATGCAGGGCATCGTTGGTGCTGAAAGTCGGCGATAATATTACGACCGATCATATTATGCCCGCTGGGGCAAAAATCTTGCCCTATCGCTCCAATATCCCCCATCTGGCCCAATATTGCTTCGAGGTTTGCGATCCTACATTTGCGCAGCGGGCGAAAGCGGCAGGCGCCGGCATCATTGTCGGCGGGAACAATTATGGACAAGGTTCTTCCCGGGAACACGCAGCCCTAGTGCCGATGTATTTGGGGATTCGTTGTGTCCTGGCCAAGAGTTTTGCCAGAATTCATGTCGCCAATCTGATCAATGCCGGTATTCTGCCTCTGACATTTGAGGACCCTGCAGATTACGATGCCCTCCGGCAGGAGGATGTGTTGTGCCTGAAAGAGGTGCATACCGGCATGGCACAGGGACGTATCACGGTGGTCAATGAAACCAACGGCAAAATCTTTTATGTCCGATGTGACTTGACCGATCGCCAGCGGGCCATCCTGTTGGCCGGAGGCCTGCTCAACTACACGAAGCAAAATTGCGAATGATCATTGCCACCTGTGTGGCAAGAAAAAACCATGATTTCCCCCGAAATCACTATTTTTGAGGCAGGGTCATGTCTTCTGCGATCGATAATGGAGACACGGAGGGAATTTGCTGCTGATTTTAATACAAGGAGTAATGAATCCTATGGATATCCATCAGGCCTGTGAGGCGTTTCGGATCTTGCTTGAAGAGCAGCAGAAACGCATTGCCCGTATGACCACTCAAAAGGTGGATTTTTCGAAGAAAGAAACCGTCACCATTGGCCTCATTGATGGCGATGGCATCGGTCCCATTATTATGGAATCAGCCAAGGCGGTGCTGCAAGTGCTTCTGCGGGAGCAGATCGTCGCAGGAAAGGTGGTTTTGAAGCCGATTCATGGTCTCACGATCGAAAATCGACTTGCACTGGGGCAGTCGGTTCCGCAAGATGTGTTGGTTGATATCAAGACTTGTGATGTATTGCTGAAAGGCCCGACTACCACCCCCATGGGTGGTAAAATGGAGTCGGCCAATGTGACATTGCGGCGAGAACTGGATCTGTACGCCAATGTTCGCCCGGTTGCCATTGCGCAGGAAGGCATTGATTGGATCTTCTTCCGCGAAAATACAGAGGGTGAATATGTGCTGGGCAGCCGGGGGGTGGAATTGCCGGGGATGGCTGTGGACTTTAAGGTAACCACGGATGCCGGCACCCGACGCATTGCCAAAGCCGCCTTTGAATATGCAAAGAATAATGGAAAGACCCGTGTTTCCATTGTGACCAAGGCAAATATTATGAAAAAGACCGACGGGAAATTTACTGCCGTTTGCCACGAGGTGGCGGCCGATTATCCTGACATCGCCGTAGACGATTGGTACATCGATATTATGACTGCCAACCTTGTAAATCCGGCGATTCGAAATCAGTTTCAAGTGGTGCTATTGCCGAATCTATATGGAGACATCATAACCGATGAAGCGGCGCAGCTACAGGGCGGTGTGGGTACTGCCGGAAGTGCAAATATGGGTGATCGTTATGCCATGTTTGAAGCCATCCACGGCTCGGCACCCCGGATGATGGAACTGGGATTGGGCAGTTATGCCAGTCCGGAAAGCATTTTGCGGGCGGAAGTGCTACTGCTTCGTCATATTTGTCAATTGGAAGCGGCGCAGCGCTTGGACAATGCTCTGGCGCATTGTCCCGTTACGGTCACCGGCGATGCTACCGGCGCAACTTGTGCGGAATATACCGAAAGCCTTCTGCAGATGCTCCAATAAAATCACCTGCCGAAATGCCCGAAGCCTCTGTGGTTTTGGGCATTTTCGATACTTTGCTTAATAGAGTTGGATCCAATATGACAAATTTTTCCAAGAACTGAAAAAACACTTGCTTTTTTTCAGCATTCATAGGAAAATAAAAGGGATCAGATAACAGAGCAAATGGAACTGTTGCAGAAAGAGGAAACGATTATGGCGATTATTAAATGTAAAATGTGTGGTGGCGACCTGACCCTGACAGAAGGGCATAGTATTGCCGAATGTGAATACTGTGGTAGCCGGCAGACGGTGCCGACGGGGGATAGCGAGAAAAAGCTGACGCTGTTTGCACGGGCCAATCGGTTGCGTGCGGCCTGTGAATTCGACAAGGCTGCCGGTGTGTATGAGAGCATCGTAGCAGATTTTCCGGAGGAGGCAGAAGCCTACTGGGGATTGGTGTTGTGCAAGTACGGCATCGAGTATGTAGACGACCCTGCTACCGGAAAGAAAATTCCCACTTGCCATCGTTCTTCTTTTAACAGCATTCTAGACGACAGCGATTTTGAGCAGGCGATCGAAAATGCCGATGCCGTGGCGATGAGGCTCTATCGGGAAGAGGCAAAGCAGATCGAGCAGTTGCGCAAGGAAATTCTGGAGGTTTCATCCAATGAGCAGCCCTATGATATCTTCATCTGCTACAAAGAGACGGACCTCAATGGCGATCGTACCGTCGATAGTGTGCTGGCGCAGGATATTTATGATGCTCTAGTGTGCAAGGGTTATCGTGTCTTTTTCTCTCGCATTACGTTGGAGGATAAGTTGGGTCAAGCCTATGAGCCCTATATTTTTGCGGCTCTGAACAGCGCAAGAATCATGCTGGCGGTGGGTACCTGCTACGAGTACTACAATGCCGTATGGGTCAAGAATGAGTGGAGTCGCTATCTGAAGATCGTCGCGCAGGATAAGAGCCGCTATCTGATCCCCTGCTACAAGGGGATCGATGCCTATGATATCCCCAAAGAATTTGCCCATCTGCAGGGGCAGGACATGAGCAAAGTGGGTGCGATTCAAGACCTGCTGCGAGGCATTGAGAAGATCCTGCCGAAGTCAGCACCGACCGCCGTGGTGCAAGAAAAGGTGGTTGTGGGTGGCAGCGGTAGCAATAAGATTGCGTCGTTACTTGATCGCGGTAATATGGCGCTGGAAGATGGCGATTGGGCCAAGGCGGATAGCTTCTTTGAAGATGTTCTGAACAATGACTCAAAAAATGCCCAAGCATACTTGGGTAAAACGCTGGCACAGGAAAAATGCCGCACCATCGATGCTTTTGTGCGCAAACGTCGGGAGGCCAGTCAACATGCCAAGACGCACACACTGTACCTGAAACCGGATGAGGCACATATTGCTCAGATGGTGCAGCAGTATGCGATCGCAGGATATGTGGAGGCGGCTGCAATCCGCAAGCTCTATGCGTGGGAGCAAAGCTATCCGTCCGAAGTGGACAGCAGACGGCAGCAATATGTGGAAGAGCAGAACTTCTGGGCGGGGCATAAGTGGCTTTCTCGTGCAGAGAAGTTCGCTACCGGTGCTGTTGCGGAGAATCTGCGACGGGAGAAAAAGGCTTTGCTTGCGATATTTGCAGAACGGGTGAAAAAAGCAGAGGAAGCAGAAGCGGCCGCTAAAGCACAAGCGCAACGAGTGTATGAAGACCAACTGGCTTATTCGGATGAACGGGTGCAGTTGTTGCACCAGGATGGTGCCCGACGTCAAGAGAAATATTACCAGCAGTTGCTTCAGATCGCGAGAACCTCTGAGGATGTGCAGGAACTGAAGAACACCGCACAACTGCTTGATCGCTTTGGGGACTATCAGGATAGCAAAAATCTTGCCCAACATTGCCGCAATCGCAGCAATGAGATCTATTATCAAGATTTGCTGGAAATTGCAAAGACATCCGATGACATCCAGAAATTGACGGAAACGGCGGCGTTATTTGACCAACTGGGTGATTATCAGGATAGCCGCAATTTGGCCGAGCATTGCCGTAAGCGCGCTGAAGAAGAGCGGGCTAAAATTGCAGCCGCCGCAGAGCAGGCGCGGATCCTGAAGGAGAAACAGAGAAAGGCCCAGCAAGAGAAAGTAAAACGTGTTGCGATCATAGCGGCAATAGCGGTGGCGTTGGTGCTGATCGTGACGCAGGTCGTGATCCCCAACAGCCGGTACAGTGCTGCGGAAAACCTACTGATGCAAAAGCAGTACGAAGAAGCTATTGCAGCCTTTGAAGCTCTCGATGGTTACAAAAACAGCGAGGATATGGCCATTGCTATAGCTGGTATCTCGCAGTTGCAGGAAGGGGATTATGATTCTGTGATCCGATTGGTCCTGGCCAATCATGTTGCGGTAATGGTGGAGTATGATACGCAGGGTGGCCCGGCGATGGATGCTGAGATCTATCAGGACATGTCGCAGTACACCGGTCTGGCAACACCGGAATATACCGGCTATCGGTTCATGGGGTGGACCTTTGCTGCTTGCGAATACGGAAACGGTATGTTTATATTGTCCTTCGATGCAATATGGTCGGACGGCTACAGTATCACCTATGATTTGACCGGTGGAACAGGAGAAAATCCGGCATCGTACAAAAAAGACGGCGAAGCTGTGACATTGCAAGATCCCGTGCGAGAGGGTTACACCTTCTTGGGATGGTCCGGTACGGATCTGAATGAGATTACTCAGAACGTGACTATCCCCTCCGGTAGCTATGGAAACCGGAAGTATACCGCCCATTGGCAAGCCAATACGTATACCTTTACCTTCGATGCTGCCGGTGGTACGTTGGATATCGAGTCTATGGTCGGTATATTTGGTACTGATTACACACTGCCCATACCCACAAGGGAATACTATACCTTTGCCGGCTGGTATGACGGTAACACCTTATATAAAAACGGAACATGGAATCAGGTGGGCGACGTCGCTCTGAAAGCCCAGTGGCGGCCGACCAACTACACCGTGACATACAATCTCTCTGGCGGAACCAATTCTGCGATGAATCAGCGCAGCTTTACTGTGGAAACGGGCACGTTCCAACTATATGAGCCCACCAGAAAGGGCTATCAATTCCAAGGTTGGTATAGTGACAGCACATATCAGACAAAGGTCACGGAAATCCCTGCAGGTTCCCATGAAGATATTGTCCTGTATGCCAAGTGGGAGATCATTACATACACAATTACATATAAGCTCAATGGTGGCAGCATCTCCGGAACCAAGGTGACATCCTTTACAGTGAATGATCTGCCGGTGACATTACCCACAGCTACAAAGTCCAATATGGTGTTCCTAAACTGGGGTCTGGAAACTTTTGATAGCGAACCGATTACGCAGATTTCAGAAATCGGAGATGTTACAGTGGTTGCCTGCTTCATGGATCCGAATATGAAGATGGAGTACCACAGCAGTTCGGGAGGATATTATTCCGTTAGCCACTACGGAGGTTCTGCGTCGAGCGTAGTGATTCCTGCCTACTATGAAGGAAAGCCTGTCAAGCAGATTGATAGTTTTGCGTTCAGTGCCTGCCGTAATCTTACTAGTATCACCATGCCGGACACCATTACCAAAATTGGAGACGAGGCTTTTCGGAACTGTGAAAGCCTAAAAACGATTGTGTGGTCTGATTCGCTGGAATCTATTGGAGAATGGTGTTTCTGGTACTGCAAGGCTTTGACAAAACTCGAATTCCCCAGTTCTCTAAAAAGTATTGGCGATATCGCTTTTGCCCACTGTACGAGCCTTACTTCCGTTACTATCCCGGGTTCCGTAACCTATTTAGGTGGTCAGAGCTTTAGCGGATGCACGGCGTTGACCACAGTCAAATTGGGTGAGGGGTTGAAGAGCATCGAATACAATGCGTTTCAGGGGTGCAGTCGCCTGACAAGCGTGAGTATTCCGGATTCTGTTACACAGATCGATGGTGCTGCTTTTGCCGATTGCGAAAGACTGAAGAAGATTATTATTCCTGCGGGTGTTAAAACAATGGGTAGCAGGGTGTTCTCTGGCTGCGATGCATTAACGATTTACTGCCGTGCCACGTCTTACCCCATCGGATGGGATGGCAGTTGGAACGGTGATTGCAAAGTAGTCTGGGGCTACACCGGAAACTAATCACCGCAAATTTGAACAAGGAGAGAAAACCATGGCGAAATTTGTCATTGAATGCCCGTCCTGTGGACGGTATGCAGAGGCCAAAACCGGCTTCTTTGCGAGGAAAAAGATCGACTGCGCCTGCGGTCATACCATCGATGTGCGTACTGATAAACTCACCAGTCGTGTCTGCGCCCATTGCGGCAATGACGTTGTTTTTGACCAAAGTAGCGGCTCTGCGGCAAAATGCCCCATTTGCGGCGAGCCCATCAACACCATGATACAGCAGGATAAGACCGTGGAGTTCTCCTGCGGACAGTGTGGCGTTCGGCTGCGCACAGCCAAGGGCGCATCGTCCTATATCTGCCCCGTGTGTGACCACGTGAACGATGTGTTCGAGCGGTTGAAGACGGAACAGATCCGTAAAGATGGCCTCGCCTCCGTCATCAAGTATGAAGGTGGCAACGATACCTTGGTCTGGAAGCACCCCATCGAGGACTTTAATATGGGTTCTCAGCTTGTTGTTCACGAGAGTCAGGAAGCTATTTTCTTCCGGGACGGGCAGGCTCTAGATCTCTTTGGTGCCGGTCGTTACCTGCTAGAGACCCAACAGCTTCCCCTTTTGGAAAAATTCTACCAACTGCCGACAGATACTGAAGGAACCTTCCATTCCGAAGTTTACTTCATCAATATGACCACCCATATGGGTGTCAAATGGGGCACGGACTCCAAAATTCGGCTTTTTGATCCTATGACCGGTATGCATCTGGAATTGGGGGCATCCGGTGAATTCAGCATCCGGGTGACCAATTCCCGTCGATTGCTGTTGAAGCTGGTGGGCACCATTTCTACTCTGAAGCAGGAAGAATTGATGGGCATCAACGGAAAGGGATATTTCCGCAGTCTGGTCATGACGCAGGTCAAGAGTTATCTGGCCGCAACGATCCGGGAAAATGCCATTAACGTTCTGGAGATTGACGAGCGCATGCTGGAACTTAGTGAGGCCCTGCGCAGTCGGATCAATACAAAACTTGCGGAATACGGCTTGGAAATGCCGGAATTTTTCATTAGTCGGGTGGTCACGCCGGATGATGATCCCAATTTCCAGAGGGCAAAAAAGCAGTTTGCCGAGCAATATTTGGGTGTGCGTGACGAGCAAATCAAAACCAGCGTGGCCATGGCTGCGGCGGAGCGCAAGACGGTGGAAGCCCAGACTGCGGCCCAGATGAAGATCATTGGTGCGCAGGGAGATGCGGAGGCATTGAAGATCCAACGTCAGGCGGAAGCAGAAGCCTATCGGATGCAGGCAGCAGCCGAGGCGGAAGAAATGCGGATGAAGGGCTATACCTATCAGCAGGAAACTGCCAGACAGGTAGGATTGGAAGCCATGCAAAACGGCATCACCGGCGGCGTTATGGGTGGCGGCTTGGGCGAGATCGCCGGGCTGGGTGTTACGTTGGGCGCTATGGGCAGCGTCGTGAATTTGACCAAGGATGCTCTCAATCCTGTTATGGATACAGCGGCGCAGATGGGCCGATCCGTTGGCGGCACGATCAGCGATGGCTGGGATTGTGCCTGTGGTAATAAGGGTATCACCGGAAAATTCTGCGGTGAGTGTGGTGCAAAGAAGCCGGAGCCTCCTGCCGTATGGGATTGCCCTGTCTGTGGCACAAAGGGCAATACCGGCAAATTCTGCGGCGAGTGTGGCGCAAAGAAGCCGGAAATCTCGGTTGCTTGGGACTGCCCCAACTGCGGTAATAAGGGTATTACCGGGAAATTCTGCGACGAATGCGGCACCAAGCGACCGGAAGCACCTACCGTATGGGATTGCCCAGATTGCGGCAACAAGGCGATCAGTGGAAAATTCTGCCCGGAATGCGGACATAAGAAAGGATAATGCGATATGAAGAAAACGGATCTTCGGGTGGTAGCAGTAGCGGCTATTGTACTAGTGCTGTATCACTTGATCGTATTTTTGATCCCCTTTGCCCATACTGCGACGTTTTGGGTCAGTTATGGTTTCACACTGGCGGCGTTTGGCGTGGTGTGCGGAGCGATGTATACCGCTTTTGGAAAGAACAAAGATGCCATGAGCCGCTTTTATGGTTTTCCCATTGCTCGCATTGGCGTAGTTTATGGCACCGTACAGGTACTGCTGTCACTGATTGCCATGCTACTAGGACAGTGGATCCCTTGGTGGGTCGCACTACTAGTATATGCGGTGGGCATGAGTGCCACAGGGATCGGCTTGATCGGTGCGGATACGGCGGTGGAGCAGATTCAGCAGCAGGATGCGGTGCTGAAAAAGGACGTGTTCTTGATGCGTTCTCTCCAGTCCAAGGTGATCCAGATGGCAAATACCTGTGAAGCAGCACAGTTGAAGGCTTTGGCTGAGGAGTTCCGTTACAGCGATCCGGTCAGTAATGCTGCATTGACTGAAATCGAGGCGGATCTTTCCGCTGCGGTTGATGAACTTCAGGCGGCTGTGGTGGATGGTGATCAGGCGATGATTGTCAAGCTGTGCGGTGCGGCTTCGGCTGTGCTAGGAGAACGCAACCGTCTGTGTAAACTGAATAAATCCTAAAGTATGCGAATAGAGTAGCCCGGAGATGCCGGGCTACTCTCTTGTAAGCGTTGCATCCGGTTATTCAGACGAAGGATTGACGTGGGACGGAAAAAGCTCTATAATATTAAAAATGAGATCACGATCGAATGAGAGGAACGTCTATGAATAAGAAAATTCGTTGGATTACGGAGACCGCCGTAATGCTGGCACTGCTGGTGGCATTGCAGGCGTTGACCAAGCCTATGGGCCAATTGGTAACCGGATCTTGCGTCAATGCGGTGTTGTCAGTAACGGTATTGCTTTGTGGCTTGAGTAGCGGTTTGACCATTGCAGCAGTATCGCCGATTTTGGCATTTTTGCTGGGTATTACGCCTCAAATCGTGACTGTACCAGCCATCATGGTGGGAAATTGTGTTTATGTGACGCTGCTGGGGTTGCTGATCGGTAGACGTAGTGGCGGCTTGCTTTGGCAGATGTTGGTGTTGGCGCTAGCTGCAGCGGCAAAATTTCTGACGTTGTATTCGCTAGTGGTGTTGCTGATTTGTGACGCATTGTCGGAGTCCTTGATGGCGTCCGGCGTACTGCAGGCGCCGATGCTGCAGATACTGCCGGTGAATTTCGGGCTGCTTCAGTTGGCAACGGCGTTAATTGGCGGTGCTGTGGCATTGCTACTGATCCCTGTACTGCGCAAGGCATTGCGCCGGAAGAAATGAGGATAGTCCTTTGTTCACAAGATCGGGAGGTGGCGCTATGAAGGAAAAGGTATCGTCGATCCTGCAAATCCTGAAAGAAAAATATCCACAGCCTATCTGTGCCCTGCATTATGAGAAGGATTATGAGCTGATGATTGCCGTACGATTGTCTGCGCAATGTACAGATGCACGAGTCAATTTGGTGACACCGGCTTTGTTTGCGGCATATCCCACATTGGAAGCCATGGCGGCTGCGGATGTGGCGGATATTGAAGCGTATGTCCATTCCTGTGGCTTCTATAAACATAAGGCCAGAGATATTGTGCTGGGATGCCAGATGCTGTTGTCGGAGTATGACGGAAAAGTGCCAGCAACGATGGAGCAGTTGTTGCGCATTCCCGGCGTGGGTCGAAAGACGGCCAATCTGCTGTTGGGAGACCTGCATGCCGTGCCCGGCAGCGTGGTGTGTGATACCCATTGTATTCGTATCTGTGGCCGGCTGGGGCTGAGTCGGGGCAAAGATCCGCAGAAGGTGGAGCAGCAACTACGGCGTATTCTGCCACCGGAGGAAAGTTCGGATTTTTGTCATCGCATCGTCCTGTTTGGTCGGGAAATCTGCACCGCCAGAAGTCCCCAATGTAGCCTGTGCCCGCTAGTGATGTATTGTAATGATTTTAATCTCGGATAGGAGGAATTATTATGCCGGATAATGTCCGTTTTCAATGTGATGTCATTCACAATAAGCCTTACCATCTGGAATTTGAACACCTGAATGCCAATGTCACCGGCAGGGGTCTGGCAGGACGGATCAGTCTTGTGGTGATCCTTGCAATTTATATGCAGATGCTGTTTGTGCCGGATACTGCGGTCACGACACTGGTCGCGAGTGCGCTGATTTTGCTGATCCAGTTGGTGGGGTGGGTTCTGGGACGAACATACAGCATCGGCTATAAGCGTATGCTCACTGCCAATATGGGGCAAGAGCAGCAAATCAACGTGTATTTTTGCGAGGATTCCATTCAATTATTTGATGCCAATGGCGTCCTGTCCGGCAGTTTTGCTTATGATCAGGTTCGCAAGGTAGGAGAGAGCAAGAATTTATATGTGCTGTATTTCCCATATCAATTGGGCCTGTTTTTACCGAAAAACAGCATTACTGGTGGCTCAAATCGGGAATTTCTGGTCTTCCTTAGTTGGAAATGCCGAAATTGGAAGGCAAGACAGCCCAGTCGTGGCACCACTGGCAAGGTGTTACAATCGGTGGCGATCGCAATGACGGTGGCGTCTCTGGTGCTATCGATTTGCAATTTGCCCTCTGTGCGGCTCTTTGATAAGTTGGGTACTTTGGATGGTAGGCTGAGCAATGACTTAAGCTACGAAGAAATCGCCCTGCAGTTGGAATCGTTGGACATCTATATCAGCCAAGAGGCTATCGAAGAGATTGAGCAATACGATCTGGATTATGCTCGCCAAAACGGCGAAGAATACTATACCGGCGTGGCTGCAGGAACGAAGGCCTTTGATCTGCTGTGCTGGGAGGGTAGCGGCGTTTACGCAGAAGGGTCGTGGGACTGGATTCCATCCACTTCCGGCGTGTATTATGTGGAAGCCGAGGTCGTGAACGTGGATTCCATCTATACCGATTTTCTGACCGGCCTGTCTGCGATGCATCCGGAACTGAACTTTACCAACATTTCCGAAGATTATAGTGCAGCGGATCTGGAAGCAGGTACCGGAACTGTGGCGATCAGCTTTGAGTGGAACGGTAGTGTCTATGAACTGGAAGCGTTGTATGATTATGACTGGTTTGACTTCGATATCCTCAGCGAAGTGAGTGCGATTATCGCCGCCGGCGGCCATGACCATCAGCTCTACGGTTATTACGATATGTATGGCTGCCTGCTCTACTATGGCAACGAAGAAAATGTCAAAGCGCTGGAACGTCTGACCGGATATACCTTGGACGAGCCGGACTCCCTGTGGTTTTTCTTCTAAGTTCTCTTGTCCCCCTTGTCCGCATAGAGTGTGGACAGGGGGGATTTCTATGTCTACAAAGCCGCGGATTTTTTATAGTGCGTTGCTGCTGACCGGTGTGAATCTGTTGTTGCGGTTGGTAGGAACTTCCTTTCAGGTGTACCTATCGTCCCAGATCGGACCGGAGGGCATTGGGTTGCTACAATTAGTGATGAGCGTGGCATCCCTGTCGATGGTGGCCAGTATGGCCGGGATCCGCACGGCTACCATGTATCTGACGGCGGAAGAACTGGGAAAAAACCGCCCGGGAAATGTCCGGTGGGTGTTGTCTGGCTGTATTGGTTATAGCATTCTGTGCAGTATAGCGGTGGCGGTGACGATGTACGGTGCCGCACCCTTTTTGGCGGAACGATGGATCGGAAATTCCCAGATCACAACAGCGCTTCGGCTCTGCGCTCTGTTTTTGCCGGTCAACTGCCTGACGGGGGTGCTGGTGGGGCATTTTACCGGTGCGAACCGAATCGGAACATTGGCGGCAGTGGAGGTGGCGGAGCAACTGTGCAGCATGGTCTGCACCGTATTGTTGTTGCATTTCTGGGCAGGACAGGATGGGGCTAAATGTTGCCAAGCGGTGGTGATGGGTAGTGGATTAAGCGGATGCTTGACGTTGCTGTGCTTGTCTGTGTTGCGGGTGATACAGCGGCAACCTGCGGGGGAGCGAATCCCTGTTGCAAGAAGGCTGATGGATGTGGCTGTACCGTTGGCGTTGGCAGATGATCTGAAAACCGGTATCAATACCGTGGAAAATCTGATGGTACCCAAGCGCTTGGCGCGTTTTACAGGAGCATTGTCACCGCTGGCAGCTTTTGGTGTGGTCAGTGGTATGGTATTTCCGGTGCTGATGTTTCCTGCCTGCATTTTGTATGGTCTGGCGGAATTGCTGATCCCAGAGTTGGCACGCTGCGTAGCGGCAGGAAGTCGGATGCGTATTCGCTATTTGGCGCGTCGCAGCATGAAACTGGCAGCGGTGTACGGGGTGCTGTTTGGAGGACTGATGTTCCTATTGTCCGATACATTGTGCAAGACGCTGTATCAAAATACCGAAGCCGGACAGCAGCTACGGCTTTATGCGCTATTGATCCCCATGCTCTACTGCGATGCCATCGTGGATGCCATGACCAAGGGCTTGGGACAGCAAAAAAGCTGTGTGCGGTATAATATCCTGACATCCCTGCTAGATGTAGTATTTCTGTATATATTATTGCCTAAATACGGCATGAATGGATATTTTCTCAGTTTTCTGGCAACACATTTGCTGAATTTTGGATTGAGCCTGCGGCTCTTACTGAAGATTACCGGATTGCGTATTCGTCCGGCAATACCGCTGCTGACGGTGCTGGCCATGGTACTAGGCGTGTGGGTGGTGTCCTATGCGAAGATACCGGGATTGTGCCTTGTGATGTATCCGGTGGTGCTAGGATGCTTGCTGTATTTGATGAAGATCCTGCGACGAACCGATCTGGTATGGATGAAGGGGCTGATACTGGGCAGATCTGTCTGATCGTACGCAAAAAAATAGTCGCCCTGCCAGCTTGTGCGGCAGGGCGATTTGTTGGATAAAACTTAGTCTTGCAGTTTGAAAGCCACCTTTAGGTCTTCCACTTCTGCATCGGAGATGTGGACAATGCTACCGATGGCGGCGGAATTGATGATGGAGTGGGCGGTGGATTCCATCACTTCCAGCCGATCAAAGGCTTGCAACAATGTTTCGCCAGTAACGATGACACATTCGTTATCGACCATGACTGCAGGACAGGAAGCGCTGAAATCCAATGCGGTCTCTTCCTGATGGGTGTAGATCTTGCCGTAAGGCAACCGCTTCACATCTCGCAACAGAATGTAGCTTTCCGGAATGGTTCTGGGATCAAAACGGGTGTTGGTGACGGCAAACGCCATAGCATGCACGGGATGGGCTAACAAAATGGCATGAATGTCCGAATGGGTTTCATAAATCTTCTGGTGCAAACCTACAGCCCGGGAGGGCGTCTTTCCTTGTTCCTTCATGCCGGACTTGACCCGAACCAGATCCTCTTCCTGTAGATATGCTCGATCAAGACCGAAGGGGGTGATCAAAAAACTGCCATCGGACAGACGGACGGAATAAGTGCCATGGGTGGCAGTGAACAGACCCTGACGATAGGAGCGACGGATCAGGGTGATCATATCCCGCCGAGCGGCCAGTTCTTCGGAAGAGTGGCTACGGGGAATAAAATCATCCATCTTTAGATGCGTAGTGGTCTGCGTCACACGAACAGCCTCCGGAGTTAGCGTGTTGGGCGTACCGATGCGTCGGGCCAGAATTTCCAGATTGGCAGAGTAATCCAAAGTCTCGAACCGCTTAAAGGCGGTGAACATATCTGTTGCGCCGATGCAAACACCGTGATTTTCCAACAGAACGATGTCACAGCCATCTGCAAAACATTTGCCGATGTTTTCTCCCAATTCGTCACTGCCGGGAACAGCATAGACTGCGATCTTGACCTCTGGGCAAACCTTTCGAACAGAGGGCAGAAGATCCAAATGGGGAGACTTCCGCACGATGGAGAAAGAAACCAATGCCGGGGGATGGGCATGAAGCACGGCACGAAGATCAGGTCTCATTTTGTACACTGCGGCGTGGAACGGATACTCGGAAGATGGCTTGTGAGGACCGACGATGGTTCCATCCGGCTTGACGCAGATGATGTCATGGCGATTCAGGGTGCCCTTATCCACACCGGCGGGGGTGATCCAGATGTTGCCATTATCGTCCATGATGGACAGATTGCCGCCGGAAGTGGTGGTCAGGCCCTTATCGTAGATGCGCTGCATGAACATGACCAACTGGTCGGCAGGGTGAATGTAATTGATATTCATAAAAGGCCTCCTTAATTACTTAGTATTTCTATATCACAGTATAGCGGAAGGGAAAGAAATAGTCAACTGAAATCGTTACAAAAATATCGATTTAATCTGACTGCCAAATTTGTTTAGATTGCACAGAACAAAAAGAAAGGGGCGCATTATAAAATGCGCCCCTATGAATTTACAGGAGGATAAAGGTGCAACTACCGGGAGCGACCTCCAGCTTGCCGGCCGCAACTCGCACGCCGTCCATAGCGGGCAGCTCGTCATTTTCGTCCAGAACCAACTCTTTGCCGTTGAGGAGCATGGTGCGGCTGCGCATACTGCCGTTGCCGGTGAGTGCATAGACCTCAGCCTCTTTCGGCAGCTCCACGGTGGTGGTGTCGGTCCAGGAGTTGTTGATGACCAGATAAGCCACGCCATCCTTACCATCGGCACGGCTGTGGGCGTAAACGTGGGCACCTTCCCGCAGGGCTTCTCCGGTGGCGTAGACGGTATTACCCATCAACTTCTTCCACAGTAGCACGGAGAAATAGCTGGGACGGGGTGCAAAAGTACCATGCTTGAGCCAACCGTAGTCGGAAGAAGCCAAGGTGTTGTGGAAAATAACACCGTTGGTGATTGTGGCGAATTCACCGATCTCATTGAGGGTGCGGGGGACTTCCAGATAGGTGGAAGCCCAAGTGTGGCCGCCGGCGCCTGCGTCACCGGCCTCAGTAACCCACATTTCACCACCGGGGCAGTACTTGTCCCGATAAGATTGGAAGCAACGAGCAGCGTGACCGGCGGTGCCCAGATACGCCTCACTCAAAGCGCCTTCGGCGGGGGTAAATGCGGAGGGCATCATGGCAGCCATACGCTCGGAAACGCCGTTATAGCAGTGATAGCTGAATACATCCAGCTTTTCGCTACAGCCGTCGAGTAGTTCGCCGGTGGTCCAGCACTTGAACGCGGCGGCAATACCGGCGGTGTCGGTTTCCTGAGCCCAGGGATGCCTGTTGCCGTAGGCATCATAGGTCATTGCATTGGGATCGGTATCGCTGATGCCGACGATCAAGCATTCCGGATAGTTTTCTCGTACCCACTTGTGGAACAGATCTTGATCTCTGCGGAAATGCTCTGCGGTGTAACCTTTGGGGAAGCCAGTAGTTTCACCCATGTTCGGCTCGTTGCAGAATTCCACAGCCTCGATGGGACAGCCCAATTCCTTGCTCAGAGCAAAGATCAGCTCCGCCTGACTGGGATTCCAGGGTTCCTCGGCACTATGTAAGCCGTCACAGTTGGAAACACTGATCTTCAGCTTACCGCCCACGGCCTTGACGAAGTTGCACAGATCGATCCACTGCTGTTTATGCAGGTGGTTGAAATATCCTTCGGGCAGGCCCGTCTCATCGAAATCATAGTACGTACGAGTTGCCCATGTGCCGGAAACACGGATCCAGCAGCTACCCAGAGCTTTGGCTAACTTGATGAGACGGGGGTTGGTGGTGTCGATTGGATCATACCACTGGTGCATGGAAGCAATACCCTTGGAAAAATCAGGAGGGGGGACTTGCTCAGTGCCGTCGATCTGGGCATCGGTGTACGCTTTCCAGAAAGTGCCACCGGTGACTTCGGTCATTTCAACATTGTAGGAAATTAACCGGGGGTTCATCTGATGCAGAGCTTCCAAACCGCTGGATTTTAATGTAACAGTCTTAGCCATATTCAAAATTCTCCTTATGCATTCGTAAATCTGGCACAATGCCACTACTTGTATCATATTGCATCCTGACCTTTACGGACAAGGGGCAAAAGTCTCTGACTGTGACACAGCATACAAAAAATGATCTCCTACTTTTGCACGAATCCGTCAAAAGCAGGGGAGAGACTACACATTTGCTGCCTTTTTCTGGCTGATCAGCAGGCAAAGCAGTAGGATCACGGGGAAAACAATACCGGCAAGGATGCCGATCTTCAGATTGCCACCGACGGAATCTGCAACGAGACCCACCAACGAGGGGCCGCTGCTACAGCCAAGGTCACCGGCCAAAGCCAGAAGTGCAAACATAGCGGTACCACCTCGCCGCAAGGCAACGGCAGCCTTGCTGAAAGTGCCGGGCCAAAGAATACCGACAGCAAGACCGCACAGGGAGCAGCCCACAAGACTCAGCACTGGCCAAGGGGAAAGGCTAATCAGCAGATAGGAGATCACACACAACACAAGACTGCCAGTCATAAAACGATCCAGATTCAGCTTCTCGCCCATTTTTCCGTAGAAGGCACGGGCGCTGCCCATGAAAAGGGCAAAGGTCATAGGACCGGCCAGATCACCCAAGGTCTTGCCAATCCCAAGACCTTGCTCTGCAAAGGCGGAAGCCCATTGAGCTACTGCCTGTTCGCTGGCGCCGGAACAAACCATCATGACCATCAGCAACCAGAAGACCTTATTGCCAAACAGTTCTTTCAGGGACATCCCTTTTTCCCCTTCCGCCATCAGTGGAGCAATGGGTACTTGGGTGAAAATTATGCCGTTGATCATGGGAATGAGCGCCCAGATGCAACTCAGAATACGCCAGTTTTGGATGCCGAGTAGCCGAAAAAAGAGGGTGGAGATCAGGACAACACCAACCTGCCCCCAACAGTAAAATGAGTGTAGTAGGCTCATGGCGGCTTCTTTGTTGTCGGTAGGGCAGCTTTCCATGATGGGGCTGACCAGAACCTCTAGCAATCCACCGCCGATGGCGTAGATGATCACGGCGCACAGGATACCGGTGAAAGGAGGCATCACTTCCGGCAGAATGGGTAGCAGAAGCAACCCTGCTGCACTGAATACATGGGCCAACACGATGGAAATCCGGTAGCCGATCTTATCCACAAATTGAGTGGCCAGAAAATCCGTTAGAAGCTGTACTCCAAAATTAATGGTGACAAGCAGCGTGATCTGGCTCAGGGGAATGGAATAGGTCTCCTGTAGAGTGATGAACAGAAGTGGAACAAAATTGATCACGATCGCCTGGGTGATATAGCCGACAAAGCAGGCGAAAATGGTAGTATTATAATTCTTTTGCATACTGCCTCCGGATGCTTTTTTTACCATTATAGCGAGAAAAATAAAAAAATCAACCGCATTTGCTGATTCACGCAAGGGCAGTAAAAATGCTGGCAGTAGCAGAAAAGAAAAACTCCCATAAGGGGCAGATCTGATGCAGATCTACCCACAGTAGAGACGGTAAAAGAAAAGGGTAGATTGCATTTGTGTAAAACATATGGTATGATGGCATTAAGCAAAATAAAGGATGGATCCTTATGTCGAACACCAACAATAAAAAGCCCCTGCGCTGGATGCGTCTGGATAATGCGGCGAAAATCTATCCGGCCGCCCGGCGGCGCAACTGGAGTAATGTGTATCGCCAATCTATGACGCTGTCGGAGGATGTGGATATTTCCGTACTGCAATCGGCTTTGGATATCACCGTGAAACGTTTCCCTTCCATTGCCGCCCGACTACGCAAGGGTGTTTTTTGGTACTATTTGCAGCAGATCCCACAGGCGCCGATGGTGCGGCAGGAAAACAGTTATCCGCTGATTCGAATGGATCGCAAGGAAATGCGGCGGTGTGCCTTTCGGGTGGTGGTATACAAAAAACGTCTGGCGGTGGAATTTTTCCATTCCCTCACCGACGGTACCGGTGCCCTGATTTTTCTGAAAAGCCTGACGGCGGAGTATTTGGAGCAAAGATATGGTATCACCATTCCTGCGACCCATGGTATTTTGGATCGCAGGGAAGAGCCAAAGGAGGAAGAACTGGAGGACAGTTTTCCAAAATTCGCAGCCAAAGTTTGCGCCAGCCGAAAGGATACCAATGCATGGCATATGTGGGGTGAGCCGCAGCCCGGTGGTTTTTTGCACTTGACGTGCTTTCAGGTACCGGTGGAGCCGGCGCTGCAAATGGCGCATCGGTACAAAGTATCGCTGACTGTTTTTTTAAGTGCCGTGATGATGATGGCGCTGCAAAACTTGCAGGCGGAGAAGGAGCCTTTCAAACGCCGCAAACCGGTGAAAGTGCTGATTCCCGTGAATTTACGTCGCTTGTTCCCCAGTCGGACGCTGCGTAATTTTGCTATGTACACCATTCCGGAACTGGATCCTCGGTTGGGAGAATACAGTTTCGAAGAGATCTGTGCCATCGTTCAGCATAAAATGGGGTTGGAAGTAACGGCGAAGCATATGTCTACCGTCATTGCGACCAATGTCCGAGATGAACAAAATCTAGCTGTGCGAATGATCCCGTTGCCAATCAAAAATATCGTGATGAAGGCGATTTTTGATACGGTGGGGGAGATCAAATCCTGCCTGAGCTTGTCTAATCTGGGTGTTGTCACCTTGCCGGAGGAAATGCGTCCCTATGTACGCCGTGTGGATTTTGTGCTGGGCGTTCAGGCGAATGCACCTTACAACTGCGGCGTGGTTTCTTACGATGGGGTCATGTATATCAATTTTATCCGCAATATTCGTCAACCAGAACTGGAGCGGCATTTCCACAGGGTGCTGAGGGACATGGGTATCCCGGTTCTGGTGGAGAGCAATCGGAATTGAGGAGTGAAAATATGTATTGTATGAACTGTGGTGTAAAGCTGGCAGACTCGGAAAAGAACTGCCCGCTGTGTGGAACGACGGCGTATCATCCGGAGCTTTCCCGTATGCAGGGGGAGCCACTATATCCGACAGATCGTTATCCGGTTGCGGAAGTCAATCGCAATGCTGCCCAAGGGGTGTTATTGATCCTGTTTTTGCTACCCATTGTCATCACATTGCTAGTAGACTGGAGAGTCAATGCACAGATCACATGGTCTGCCTTCGTGGTTGGAGCGGTTCTGCTGTGCTATATTGTACTGGTACTGCCTTCTTGGTTTAGAAAACCGAACCCGGTGATTTTTGTGCCCTGTGATTTTGCGGCAGTGGGGTTATATTTGTTTCTGATCGACCTGCTGTTGCAGGGCCACTGGTTTCTTAGCTTTGCGTTTCCCGTGGTGGGAAGCATCGGTATCGTCGTGACCACGGTGGTCACGTTGCTGCGGTATGTGCGCCGGGGGAAGCTGTTCATTTTCGGAGGCGCAACGATGGCATTGGGTGGCGTGATGCTACTGATGGAATTTTTAATATGCATTACCTTTGGACGTCCCTTTGTGGGGTGGTCTTTGTATCCCCTAATCGCTCTGGTCTTGTTGGGTGGCGGATTGATCTATCTGGGCATCAACCATAATGCTCGTGAAATGATGGAAAGAAAGCTATTTATCTAAACGATGCCAGTCATGGGTTGGACTTTTGCTCCGTGCCCTAGGATTGGTGTGTCGTGTGCGGATACAATGGATAAACGTGAGGGAACTATGAAACATATTGTCGATTTTTTCACTAATCCCTATCTTTTGACCGGATTGAGCGGTTGGTTTTGGGCGCAGATATTGAAGGTAATTATCTATGCTGCCATCCATAAGAAGGTCGTCTGGGAACGATTGATCGGTGACGGTGGAATGCCCAGTGGTCACTCGGCAACGGTGACGTCGCTGGCACTGTTTACAGCACTGCGCTATGGGTTTGGATCCTTTGCCTTTGCGGTCAGCGGCATTTTGGCGGTTATTGTTTGCCATGATGCGATGGGTGTGCGCCGGGAAACAGGCAAACAAGCCGTGGTGATCAACGAATTGGTAAAGGCGTTTGAAAAGTTATCGGATGAAAGCAACCTGCCGGAAGAACGCCTGAAAGAATTTGTTGGCCATACGCCGATTCAGGTTTGTGCCGGTATCGCCATCGGAATACTCAACGCAGTTTTGATGAATTGGTTGCTTCTATAGAAAATTCGCCCCCGACAGAAGTCTTCTGTCGGGGGCTTGGTGTTATTCGAAGAAAAAGACCTGTTTCATCAAGGGTTGCGCACCGGTGACCGGATCCATTTCCATGAGCATAACGTCCTTCATGTACGCATTCCAGCGGTCCACAACACTACTTTCTGCCTGTACGCGGGCGGCAAATTCTACACTGTCGCATTCGTAGTAGCCGAACAGTTCATTACCTACGTTCCAGATGGTGTAGTTTCGGATGCCAGCGGCGGCGAGGACTTGCTTCATCTCAGGCCAGATGTGATCGTGGCGTTGGATGTATTCCTCCAATTTGCCGGGCAATACGGTTGCCTTCCAAGCATAACGTTCCATAAATAAACCTCCACATTTGTGATATTGCATAAAGATTCAATCGATTGAAAAAAAGCATTGCAATTTTTATGGGATAGTGGTATTATACATAATGTCGATGCGAATTGGTATAAAAAATTGTGAAAATCGACAAGATTGTATGTTTTTCACAAAACGCGAAAATGAGAATTGTAGAAACCGACCAAGTTTGAGAGGTCGATTGGAAAATGGGGTACCCCATTTTCATGCTTTGCACACAAAGCATGAAAAAACATGTTGGATGCCGTCTGCGTAGGATAGCATCGGGAGGGAGAAAGTACAATGTCCGAAACCATTCTGCAATTGCAGGGGATTACCAAGATCTTTCCAGGCGTCAAGGCGTTGAATAGTGTTCAGTTTGATCTGAGAGCTGGTGAAATTCATGCGTTGATGGGCGAAAACGGTGCCGGAAAATCCACCTTTATCAAGGTTATTATGGGTGTTCACCGAGCTGAAGAGGGCGAAATGCTTCTCGATGGTGAAAGGGTCGTCTTTAAGAACACCAGAGATGCTCAAAAGGCCGGTATTGCGGCAATTTATCAGCATGTGACCGCATATCCTCATCTGACGGTGGCAGAAAACATTTTTGTAGGCCACCTGAAGAAAAAGTACGGCTTGGTCCAATGGCAACAGATGTATCGGGAAGCGGACGAGCTGTTGGCAGAACTGAATGCGGATTTCAATTCCCGCGAGTTGATGGGCAACTTGTCCGTTGCGCAGCAGCAGATGGTAGAAATCGCCAAGGCGCTGTCAATGAAAGCGCGTATCATTATCATGGATGAGCCCACCGCTGCTTTGACCAAGCGGGAATCGGAAGAACTCTACCGCATTACCCGCAAGTTGCGGGATGAAGGCAAGTCCATCATCTTCATTTCCCATCGATTTGAAGATATGTATGCTCTGGCCAGCCGTGTGACCGTGTTCCGGGATGCGCAGTATATCGGTACATATAATGTCGACGAGATCACAAATGCTGATCTGATCAAAGCAATGGTTGGCCGGGAGATCACAAACCTGTTCCCAAAGCCGCAGGTGCAGATCGGTGAAGAGATCCTGCGTGTAGAGAATCTTTGCCGCACCGGCTACTTCAAGGACGTGTCTTTTACGCTGCACAGAGGCGAAATTTTGGGTTTGACCGGTCTAGTGGGTGCCCGACGTACGGAAGTGGTACAGACCATCTTCGGTGCAGAGAAATTGACCTCGGGTAAGATTTATTTGGAAGGCGAGGAAGTTCATATTCGCCGTCCTTCTGATGCTATGAAGTTGGGGATCGGTCTGCTACCGGAAAACCGGCAGATCGAAGGCTTGATCTTGGACTGGGGCATCGGTCGCAACATCACCTTGTCTGAGCTGAAAAGCTATGTCGGAAAGCTGTTCTTGGATGAAAAGCGGGAGAATGAGCAATCGAAGGCTCTGGCGGAAGCTGTGGATACCAAGGCGGTTACTGTGTTTGATAAGGCTAGCTCTCTGTCCGGCGGTAATCAGCAGAAGGTGGTTGTTGCGAGAGCATTGGGCTCTGATTTCAAGGTGCTGGTGCTCGATGAGCCTACCAAGGGTGTAGACGTGGGAGCTAAGGCTGCGATTTACGAGATTATGGGCGAGTTGGCCCAGAAGGGCTATGCCATTATCATGATCTCCTCGGAAATGCCGGAAATTTTGGGCATGGCAGACCGGATCGTGGTTATGTGTGAGGGCCGTGTGACTGGTGAGCTGAGCCGGCAGGAGGCTACGCAGGAGAAAATTCTGGAGCTGGCAATGGCAAAGCAGACCATAACGGAAGGGAGTGTGTGACCGTGAAGCATAAAACACTTCAAAAGGTTGGCAGAGTGGGCGAGTTGTTCCGCAGTCGTGAAGCAAGCCTTCTGCTGGTTATGATCCTGTTGGTAGCGCTGATCCAGTGGCGTAGCGGCGGAAAATTCCTGACGCCGACGGTCATTACCCAGTTGACGCAGAACTATGCCTTCACCATGGTGCTTGCCTTTGGTATGTTGCTGGTGCTGTTGATTGGTGGTATTGATATTTCCGTTGGTGCGACTTTGGCACTGAGTGGTATGTCCACTTCGCTTTTGATGCGGGACGGCGTGATCACCAATCCTTTCATGGCATTCCTATTTAGTATTTTGGTGGGCTTGTTGTGCGGTTTGCTGATTGGTGTCACGATCTCCAAGGGTAAAGTCATACCAATCATCGCAACAATGGGCATGCAGTATATTTATCGTGGTTTGACCTATTTTGTGTCGAATACTCAGTGGGTTTCCGCTGACCAAATGCTACCCGGCTATAAGGCGTTTGCACAGGGAAGTTTCCTGGGCATCAACCATTTGTTCTGGATCGTAGTGATCCTGTTTGCGATCATGGCCATTTTCCTGAAGTGGTCCGGCTTCGGTCGCCAAATTTATGCGGTTGGCTCCAATGCGGAGGCTGCCAGAATTTCCGGTATATCCATTGATCGTGTCAAGATCATTGTCTATACCATCAATGGTGGCATTGCCGGTCTTGCTGGTGCGATGTTTACCAGTATGTATGCCACTGCTCAGGGAAATATGGCCACCGGTGCGGAGATGGACGTCATCGCTGCCTGCGTCATTGGTGGTGTCAACATGAACGGCGGACAGGGTAGTGCTTTCGGCGTGTTGTTGGGTGCCATCACCATAGCCATCATTAGCAAGTCCTTGTCGCTGGTGGGTATTGATGCCTTCTGGCAGCAGGCGCTGAAGGGCGGTATCATTCTTGGAGCCGTTCTGATCAATGTGTTGGTGCAGCGTAATGCCGCTCGCAAAGCTCTGGAAGGGAGGGAGATCTGATGGCTACCAAATCCGGAAGAACCATATCCAGCATCAAAGACCATTCCTTCAAGACGTTTTTGGTTCGCTGGGAGTTTTTGCTGATCCTGATCTTCCTTGCGGTCAACATTATGAATGTGTGCTTGTCTCCCAACTATCTGAATGCATACAATCTGTTTACCAACATCAATAACTTCTTGGTGAAGGCCTATATTGCTTTGCCGATGGCCTTTGTTCTCCTGTTGGGCGATATTGACCTATCCGTTGGCGGTAACGTGTGCTTGTCCGCCACCATGCTGGGCATTGTCTACAATGCTACCGATAACATCTGGCTGGCGGTTCTGGCAGCATTGGTCACCGGTACGCTCTGTGGTGTGCTGAACGGTCTGATTTTGACCAAGTTTACGGAATTGGCACCCATGATCGTCACGTTGGCTACCAACATCATTTATCGTGGTTTTTCTGAGCGGATCTTGGGCGATGGTGCTACCGCAGGCATGAATAATGTGGATTGGTTCTTTAATCTATACTACGGTCGTGTCGGTGTCGTTCCCTATATGTTCATTATCTTCTGTGTTTTGGCGCTGGTTTTCGGCCTTGTAATGCATAAGACGGTCTTTGGTCGCCAGATGTTTGCCATCGGTGCCAATAAGAAGGCTGCTGCTTATGCCGGTATCCGTGTGGAAAAGATTCGAATGATCGTCTTTACCCTCACTGGTTTGATGTGTGGCTTTGCCTCTGTGTTCTATTGCTCCAATTTGGGCTCGATCAAGAGCAATGTGGCGGAAGGCTTTGATTTGGAAGCCATCTCCATGTGCGTGTTGGGGGGTATTTCCACCGCCGGTGGCAAGGGTACCATGGTGGGTGCTGTTATCGCTATCTTCATCATCGGCTTGCTGCGCTATGGTTTGGGCCTGATCAACCTCACTGGCCAGACTATCCGCATCATCCTCGGTGCTTTGCTGATTTGCGTGGTTTTGTACCCGACCATTCAGGAAGTGATCGCCAACCGGAAAAAATCGGCGAAGTAATTCTTTTTGGTATGTGCGCTGAGGCGTTCATATAAAACAAATTTTGAAAGGAAAGACAAAAATGAAGAAGCTTATCGCAATGCTCCTGTGCCTGGCAATGGTTTTTGCTCTGGCCGCTTGCACTCCTGCTGATAGTGGCGACGTTACCTACGCCATTGTCTGTAAGGATGCTCAGAACCCCTATATGGCTCGCATGGTTACCGGCTTTAAGGCAGCCTGTGAAGCCATGGGCATCACCGCAATCGAAAAGTCCCCCGAGACCACTTCCGCTGATGACCAGATCACCATCATCAATGAGCTGGTTGCTCAGGGTGTGAAGGGCATCGCCATTGCTGCCAACGACGAAGCTGCTCTGAAGGGCGCTATCGAAAACGCTAAGGCGCAGGGCGTGGTCGTTGTCACTCTGGACTCCGACACTCAGGGCTCCCAGATGTTCGTCAATCAGGCCGGTGTGACCGAGGTCGCTCAGGTTCTGGTGGACTCCGTCGCTGATATGTGCGGCGAGGACGGTGGCGAGTTCGCAATTCTGTCCGCTTCCTCCACTGCTACCAACCAGAATGCCTGGATCGCTGCTATGCAGGAGATTCTGAAGGGCTCCGAGTATGCAAACCTGACTCTGGTCGAGATCGTCTACGGTGATGACGAGTCCCAGAAGTCCACCGACGAAATGCAGAACCTGATGACCAAGTACCCCAATCTGGAAGTCGTCTGCTGCCCCACCACCGTCGGCATTCTGGCTGCTGCTCAGGTCGTTACCAATACTGCTGACTGCACCATCAAGGTCGCTGGTCTGGGTCTGCCCTCTGAGATGAAGGAATATGTCGGCGACGACAAGGCTTGCCCCTATATGTATCTGTGGAACCCCATCGATGTGGGCAACTGCGGCGCTTACATGATCAAGGCGATCGCTGACGGCAAGGTTGGCGACGTTGGCACTAGCTTCACTGCTGACAACAACACTACCTATGAAGTCACTGCCGGCGATCCCGCTGCCAAGCAGATCATCGTTGGGCCTCCCTTCAAGTTTGACGGCTCTAACATCGCTGACTGGGCTGACGTTTATTAATCGATCGGCACATACCAACCAACTTGAGGTCAGGGCTTCGGCCCTGACCTTTTTGCGCCGGATGGGGAGCATCGCATATTTTATTTGACGGATGGACTGGATTGGGTTATAATTAAAATATCCATATCAGGGAGGAATCGCTATGCAATACAAAGCCTTTAAGGATATTTCCTTGTCCCGGTTGGGCATGGGAGCCATGCGTCTGCCAATGCGGGATAAAGATCATATTGACTATGAAAAAGCCCACCAGATTCTGGACTTGGCCTACGCTGGCGGCATTAATTATTATGACACGGCTTACGTTTATCAGGACGGAGATTCGGAAAAATGTCTGGGTCAGTGGCTGCAAAAGTATCCCCGGGACAGCTTTTACATCGCCACTAAATTCAACATTCAGGCCAATGCTGACTATGAAGCGGTATTTGAAGAGCAATTGGCCCGGCTGCAGACAGATCATATCGATTTTTACCTGTTGCATTGTATTCAGGAGCGAAATATTGATAAATATTTGCAAAGTGGTGCGATCGCATACTTCGAAAAGCAGAAGGCATTGGGCCGAATTACCTATCTGGGCTTTTCCTCTCACGGAAAGCCGGAAACGCTGGCGCGGTTTGCCGACCATGCCCAGTGGGACTTTGCCCAGATCCAGATGAACTACTACGACTGGCAAAATGGCACAACTCGGCAGGAATACGAAGTTTTGGCCAGTCGAAATATTCCCATCATGGTGATGGAGCCGGTTCGCGGTGGTCGTCTGGCAGCGCTGACACCGGAGGTGGAGACGATGCTCCATACGGTCCATCCCGGCTGGAGTATGGCGTCTTGGGCGCTGCGGTTTGCGGCCACTTACCCACAGGTGCAGGTGGTACTCAGTGGTATGAGTACTCTGGAGCAAATGCAGGATAACCTCGATACCTTTGCTTCCGATCCGAATCTAGATGCCGAGGAGCAGAGACTGATTCTGGAGGCCGGAATGGCATTCAAGAAGCAGGTGCAAGTACCTTGCACTCAATGTCGCTATTGCACACCGGAGTGTCCCATGAGCATCGATATTCCGGCCTATTTGCAGATCTACAACGATTATAAAGTCAATGGCCCATGGGCGCTGATGCGCATGGATCAGGTGGAATCCACCGGGAAGCCTGCCGATTGTGTCGGCTGTGGTGCCTGTATGGGGCATTGTCCCCAGAATATCGACATTCCAGCCATTATGGCAAAACTGGCCGAACTCAAACCTTAAAGGAGCCCACTATGCAGTTACAATGTTTGAATCTTTATGAGTATTTTGGTGTAACGCCGGAGAAGAATGCGAGGGCGGAGCTAACCGTCCTACACTATCCTACATCCTGCGAGGTCAGCCGCTACCGCAAGAAACCAGCGGTGTTGGTGATTCCCGGCGGTGGCTATGGAATGACATCAGATCGGGAGGCAGAGCCCATTGCGTTTCGCTTCTTGACCTATGGATTTGTACCCTTTATTTTGCGCTATTCCTGCACACCTCTCCATTTTCCGACGCAACTACGGGAGGCAGCCATGGCTATGCGCTTCATCCGGGAGAATGCCCAAAAGTATGAAGTGGATGCCAATATGGTTGCTGCCATCGGCTTTTCTGCCGGTGGCCATTTGTGCGGTAGCTTGGGTACTATGTATGACTGCCATCAGGTGGCTGATATTGCCCCTGCTGCTGTAATTCGCCCGGATGCGCTGGCCATGTGCTACCCGGTTACCTTAAGTTGGGGTAATACCCATGGTGGAACGATGGACAATGTTTCCGGCGGAGATGAAAAATTGCGTCAGGAACTGTCACTGGATCGGCGAGTGCGTCCGGATATGCCCCCAGTATTTCTGTGGCATACCCGCAATGATACGGTGGTGCCCGTGCGCAACTCGATTGTCTTTGCTCAGGCGTTGGATGAACATGGTGTCGATTTTTCACTGCATGTCTATCGCAACGGATGGCATGGACTATCAACCTGTGATACGCAGGTATATCCTTCCCATGTGAAGCCGGATGCCAGTTGGGATGTTCCCGGATGGCTGGAAAGTTGTGTCCGATTCTGGCAAGAGATGGGATTGCAAATTACGGATTCCCCATAATCCCAGGAGGTTTTCTATGAATTATGATGTCATTATTATTGGTGCCGGGCCGGGCGGTATTTTTACAGCCTATGAACTGATGAAACTGGCACCCCAACTGAAAGTGGCGGTGTTCGAAGCTGGCCATGCCCTGAATAAGCGCCATTGTCCCATCGATGGTGTCAAAATCAAAACCTGCATCGGTTGTAAAAGCTGCTCGATCATGAGTGGTTTTGGTGGTGCCGGCGCATTCTCCGATGGAAAATACAACATCACCAATGATTTTGGTGGTACATTGTACGAGTATATCGGCAAACGTCAGGCGCTGGAGCTGATGCACTACGTCGACGAAATCAATATGCGCTATGGTGGCACAGGGACAAAACTGTACTCTACTGCGGGCACGAAGTTTAAGAAGCTGTGCATCCAAAATGACTTGCACCTTTTGGATGCGTCTGTGCGCCACTTAGGTACAGACATCAACTATGTCGTTTTGGAAAACCTATACGAGCTGCTGCGGCAGAAAGTGGAATTCTTCTTTGATACTCATGTGGATCATGTGATGGTGGAATCGGATGGTTATCGAGTGCAATGCGCAGAACGATCCTACACCTGCTCCAAGTGCGTGATCTCTGTAGGTCGAATCGGTAGCAAGTGGATGGAACTTGTATGCAAGGAGCTGAACGTTCGTACCAAGTCTAACCGCGTAGATCTTGGAGTGCGTGTGGAGTTGCCTGCGGAAGTGTTTTCGCACCTGACGGATGAACTTTACGAGAGTAAGATCGTCTACCGCACCCAGAAATATGGTGATTTGGTGCGCACCTTCTGCATGAATCCAAAGGGTGCGGTCGTCAATGAAAATACCAATGGCATCGTCACCGTAAACGGTCATAGTTATGAAGATCCAGCGAAGCAGACGGACAATACCAATTTTGCACTCTTGGTGTCCAAGCATTTTTCGGAGCCCTTTAAGGATTCCAACGGATATGGTGAATCCATTGCCCGTCTGAGCAATATGTTGGGTGGCGGCGTGATCGTGCAGCGCTTTGGCGACCTGATTCGTGGTCGTCGCAGCACACCGGATCGGATGAAGGGTTCCTTTATGACTCCCACACTCAATGCAACACCCGGTGATTTGAGTCTGGTATTGCCCAAACGGATTCTCGACGGTATTATTGAAATGATCTATGCACTGGATAAGATCGCACCGGGCACCGCCAATGACGATACTTTGCTCTATGGTGTGGAAGTGAAGTTCTACAACATGGAAGTGGAAGTGGATGAGCATCTGCAGAGCAGCTATCCTGGTTTGTATATTATCGGTGATGGTAGCGGCATTACCCACTCTCTGTCCCACGCCTCGGCGAGCGGTATCCACGTAGCACGTAACATCGTGGAGGGATGAGCATGAAACACGCTGATCGAGCGGCCGAATTGTTTTTGGATGGCTATAATTGTGCTCAGGCGATTGCGGTGGCGTATTGTGACGTAACGGGTCTAACACCGGAATTTGCGGCAAAGATGGCCTCCTCTTTTGGGGGCGGCATGGGCCGTATGCGGGAAGTATGTGGTGCAGTCAGTGGTATGCTGATGGTGGCAGGGCTGCTCTATGGCTATGACGGACCTGACGATGGTGCCAACAAGAAGGCACATTATATTCTGGTGCAGGAACTTGCCGAGCAATTTCGCCGGCAAGTGGGCAGTATCGTATGTAGAGAAATCCTGCACAATCCACCAACTGATCCGGCACCCACCCCAAGGACTGCGGAGTTTTATGCCAAGCGGCCATGCACCCGTATGGTGATGGTTGCAGCGGATATTTTGGATCAATATATTGCGGAGCACGATCTGTGCCGTTCCTGATGCGAGAAATGCAAAAAACCTGAACGCAGTAGCGTTCAGGTTTTTTGGTGACCCGCCGGAGATTCGAACTCCGGACCCATTGCTTAAAAGGCAGTTTCAAATAGCGTTTAGGGGCGGATTAGTTCGGAGTTGGGATGAGTTTATGGGAAAATACATATAAAAACGGTGGAAATTGTTTAGTGGTTTGAACAGGTTTTTTTCAGTTTGCAACAAATTGGTAACACGATCAATGAACAGCAATGGTGTGACAGCTTGTATCCACAGATAATTTATGCCCGTTTTCGGGAGGATTTGGTTTTGACCACCTGTACGGCAGCGACCAGATCATCGGCATGAAGATGGGTATAGATCTTCGTGGTTTCTCGGTCCACATGTCCGACAATGGCTTCCAACGTAGGAAGATCAACTCCGGAGCGGATGGCGCGGGTAATAAAGGTGTGCCGGCAACTATAGGGCGTCATTCCCTCCCGACCAATGGCGGCCATTAGG
This sequence comes from uncultured Oscillospiraceae bacterium, assembly GCA_964583135.1. GTDB lineage: Bacteria > Bacillota > Clostridia > Oscillospirales > Oscillospiraceae > Faecousia. The sequence continues at coordinate 36,781 of CAZOVE010000012.1, forward strand.
GTACGCCAATCCCGCTTTGCAAAGTTTTGACCGGTTTTGTTAGATCCGTCATAGCCTTCTATCAGAAGGGTGGTGCCCATGGAAATGGCATTGGCACGCATCCGCTGGTAAGCCTGCAATCCATCGGGGCCGATGGGAATGACACGATTCTTGCCGGCTTCTGTTTTGCTACCTCCGATGAAGTGATCGGGCCGGCAATTCACCAATGGGACGCTGAATAATTCTCCGGGGCGACATCCGCAGGATATGAGGATCAGGGCAATATCCGCAGCAGGAAGCCCCGAGGCTTTGATGGCATCTATATCACGTTCGGTGAAGGCTTCCAGGGGGCGCTTCTGCTTGGCGACGGTGGTAAGGTTTTCGGCAGGGTTCGTGAGGGTGATCCCTTCCTCCATTGCCCAACGGCCTAGTTGGCTAAACAGCATTCGCAGTTTATTGCAAGTCGATTTACTCATTCCCTTCATTTCCAGAGCGATAATGGCTGCCTGATAGTCATTCCTGAGGATCTTTCGTATCGCTATATTGTGAAGCTGAGAGCATTGCGGAAGTCGATGTATGTTGTGTTTGTGCTATGGGTGCAGGTTCCTGTTGCTGAGCGTTTGCGCTTCTGCCGGTGATCTGGCAATACCATTCCGGCAGGGAAGTATCTCTATTTTCCTCAACGCAATTTGCACAGGGCGTCAGCTTGTCAGAACGACTCAGTATATGAATTGGGGTAATGGCTCCGCTACATCCTCTTTTGCAATGATACTTTCTGCCACTGGTGGAGATGTATGCGGTGAAGTCTCCATAGGGACGCACGGAAGAGGTGCTTCCTTTGATCGGGATACAACGGATCTCTAGCTTAACGCCATCTGGAAGCGCAACATAGTCTGCAGTTCCCGGAGTAATGTGACGGAGAATGGCCATGTTGGATTCCGTTACTTGTGCTTTCTTCAATGCTTCTATTTGTGCGTCACAGTCTTGATGGATTAACTGGATTTGCTCACGATTTGTCTTCATTTGCTGAGTTACTCGGCTTTGGACGTATCTGTTGACAACGGGAAACCCAATCAGGCCAATGATGATGACAGTGGCAATGACCGCAGATATTTGACCGCAGCAGTGCAGACACTGGCATTTTGTTTGATTTCACCAACAATGAGAGGTTGAAAAAGTCCGGCTTTGCGATGGAAGGTGTGACTGTCAACGGCTTTGTAAATGACAGCGGCGTGACGGTGAATGTTCAGTCTGCCAAGGCGCTGAACAGCGTGGTTGGCCATGAGATCACCCATGTGCTGGAAGGCACCGAGCTTTATGACGCGCTGGCGCAGACCATCACGGAGTACGCCAAGGGCAAGGGTGACTACGATGCCCGGCTGGAGCAGCTGACCCGCCTGTACGAGGGCAAGGAAGGCTACACCGGGGAGGATGCCCCGGCGAAGATCCAGCAGGAAGTGGTGGCCGATTTGGTTGGCGACTACTTGTTTACAGATCAGGATTTCGTCAATCGGCTGTCCACGGAGAACCGGAATGTGTTCCGCAAGATCTGGGACGAGATCAAGTATCTGTGCAAGGTTGCCACGGCGGGCAGTAAGGAAGCGAAGCAGCTGGAGAAGGTCAAGAAGGCCTTTGAGGAGGCGTATCGGGCAACGAAGAACACCACCGCAACAAAAAACACCACCGAAGAGGGTGGTGTGAAAAATTCGATTTCTGAAACAACGGATGGACGAATGGTCGCTGTGGTGGATAGCGATATTCTTAGCGACATCGACACCAGCACATGGGATAAGGCCACGAAGGATGCAGCTAAGAAAGCGGCGAGCGAAGCACTGAAAAGGTATGCTGGAGGAATAACAATCAACGGTGTTGAACTTGTAGGCAATAAAGACACTCGTGACGAATATACAAGATCACAATATTCCGAAGCTCTATCGAGAAAGAACCCATCCGCATATCTCGATAAAATGAGAGCTGCCGATGTGCTGAGTGATGTAATTCATGTAGCGACAGGCTGGGAAGCAGACAGTGTGTTAAGACACGAAAGAAATGACTTTGTTGGCTTTGTGAGAGGGAAGACACTTATTATCTCTGGCGTTAACAAATATAGTGCAGAGGTTCTTGCGGGAATCACCGGGGATGGGAAAACGGTGTTTTACGATGTTGTGGGAATTCGTCCGGATTCCTTTGCAACAAAAGAAACGGAATCCTCTACCGCCGTTTCGACAAATGAATCGTCTAACGCCATTCTCGAGGATTCCTATAATCCCAGTATAGCGCCCGATGCCTCGGTTGTCAATCCCCAATCTTCTGGTCAGTTGTCCCTTTTTCTATACCCTTGGTCTCACATCAATTGTAACGCTACACTGCTCGGCACGGGTATCTATTATCTCTCTTGCAATACTTGTAGCTTTTCTTTTGATGTATAACTGAAGAAAATAGTCTATTTGCAGGCAATCTAGGAATAACGGGGAGGAAACCGTTTATGGTTAGTTCGTACACATCTCGTATGGAAGATGCTATTTGGCGTGAAAACTTCACACCGGAGGAGTGTGAGGATTTCCAAGGGGTAATTGAATATTTGAACAGCAAGGATTTTCGTTTTTTGGAGACGGACTCTCTGCGTTGATTTACAAAAAGTATCCCAGCAAAGCGGATATGCCCGCATTAGATATCTTGAAAGCGTGCTGTGCCGAGCGCGGTATTGATATGGGCGAGATTGGCTCCGTCAACACCCTAAAGGGATGGTTTTATAAACAAGCCGAACGTCCCAAGAAGGGCGATAGCGACCGACAGAAAATGTTTGCACTGGCATTTGCGTTGGATTTCACCGTTGACGAAACCAGAGGACTTTTCAACAAAGTGTTCTTGGATCGTGCCTTCAATTTCCGCAATCCGAAGGAGTGTATATATTATCATTGCCTAAAGAACAGCCTGTCCTACCAGGATGCGCAAGCAATGATTGCACAAATTGCGGTCGTTGGCGATCAAGCAACAGATACAACGCAGTATACTGCTGCTGTGTCGGCCACGGTAGATGCTGCGGATTCAACGGCTCTGATTCAGTACATCAATAGCCATCCTCATAATTTTTCAATCAATAACATATCAGCCAAGCAACAACGGGAAAGATTGCTTGCGCAAGCTCTTGAAGATGTAAAGACCGAGTGCCGGTATGAGCGGTTCCGCGATTGTTCTTTATATCGTAAAGTAAATGGATCTACTTCACAAGAACTCAAGGATATTTCCGTTAACGAAATATTCGAGCATATTACCGGACAGAGCATGGACAAGTCTACCGGTACAACATCTATTTTCAAGAATACAGTACTGCTTAAGGAAATCAAAACAAGTTTCCCTGAGGCAGCCATGTTCTCCAAGAAAGAACCCACCGCCGATGAATTGCGGAAACTGATCATTCTTTTACATTCGTATTATTTTTGGTGCAGAATGCAGTATAAAGGTTTCCCAAAGGGTATCTGCCTCGATAATATCGGATTTGACGACTATGTGGAAGAGATGGACAATCTTTTGGTCTCTCTCGGTTTTGGCAAACTGTATCCCGGAAATCCTCACGATTGGATGTATTGCTATTGCACGACTGCTGAATACCCATTAGATACCTTCCGTGAGCTTTTAGGCGAAGTGCTGGAATATAGCGAATAGAACTGTCAACGAAAATTACAGCTTAAATAATTCGCCTGTTATTAGTTATTTTCTCCCCGTTAAGATAACGCTTGAAGATTCTTTCTTTCATTTGAGTATCGCAGGTATTCATATTGTCACTCCAATTATCAAGATTGGC
>CAZOVE010000013.1:0-35582 GCA_964583135.1 uncultured Oscillospiraceae bacterium
ATGCAACGCGGACGAGCGTTGCTCGCGAGGGCTTGACCGAGCGACTCCTTGATTTAACGAGTCCCTCCTGGCGTGCCAATTCAGCAAATTGAATATGGTGGATATAGCACAGTTGGTTAGCGCGTCAGATTGTGGCTCTGAAGGTCGTGGGTTCGAATCCCATTATCCACCCCATAAAGTTCCGATTTCTTCGTGAAATCGGAACTTTTTCTTTATAACCGGCTTCAAAGATACAAGGCATATCATTGGCAATCCGTATCAGCTATCGTTGCTTTGTACTCCATAAAACAAAATCCGTTTGTCTAAATCAGGTCGCATATTCTGCTATGCAGAACACCGTAAAATGCTTCTGACCCGGATCTGCGCCAAACGGGAAACTTTTCAAAAGGCCGGCTGTGACAGCCATTTCCGTGATAACCATGCAGGTCAAGGCGACCTGCATGGTTATCTTTTTTGTGAAATGGCCGGATTTTGATATTTTTTGTCCGAAAATCAGAAGAACTCCAAAAGGATTTATGCTATACTGAATTGGTGAATATATATATATATATATTCATTTTCATTTTGTTGTCTATTTTGCACAAAAAGAGGATGCTTTGACATCCGCTTCGACCCAAAAACAAAGGAGGACAATACCCATGAAACGAAAGTATTTTGCTTATGCCGCAGGAATCATAGCAGCCCTTGTGCTTGTTTGTTCCATTGCACCTATTTCAGCCCATGCTGTCCCTTGGCCTGAAAAGTGGATGGGCACGGTGGAAGAGGTGGAAGACTATGATTATTCTTTTGCCATTCTGGGCGATATCCAGTCCATCAACTATATGGACCCGGCATCCTTGGAGGTCTTGTATGACTATGTGGTAGAGAATGTGCAGGCAAAGAAGATCGCGCATGTCTTCGGCCTGGGCGACATCACAGAAAAAGACTCTGCTGCTGAGTGGGAGCGGGCCCAGAAAAACATCAAAAAACTCGACGGCGTGGTACCCTATTCTCTGGTTCGGGGCAATCATGACACCGCAAGAGGTTTTAATGCGTATTTCGGACTGGATTCTACTTATGCGGATCAATGCACCGGCTTTTACGGCAATAACTATCTGAATATGTGGCAGACTTTTCGGGCCGGTGAGTTGGATTATCTCGTGCTGACATTGGATTACGGCGCAGAGGATGCCGTGCTGGAATGGGCAGGCTATGTAGTGGAAAACCATCCCAACCACAATGTCATCGTGACCACCCACTCCTACATAAACGCGGAAAATGCCCTGTCTGATGAAACGGACAGCTTTAATGCCGGCACCCAGATTTGGGATAAGTTCATTCGGAAATACGAAAATATCGTAATGGTGATCAGCGGACATATCCCTTCCGAGGGTATCCAGGTTTCGGAAATGGTAGGCGATCACGGCAACAGTGTCAAGCACATTCTTGTGGACCCTCAGAGTATAGACGGCGGTGCCTATGAAACCGAGGGAGCAGCCCTTGGCATGGTGGCGATGTTCTACTTCTCGGACAATGGCCGCACCATTACCACCCAGTACTATTCTACGGTATATGACAGATACTGGAAGGAAAACGGCGAACTGACCTTCACCGTCAATACCATCAGTGATGAGAATTTTGACGCAAACGAAAAATTCGAAGAAGCGGATACCAGCATTGAAATTGGTCCGGATGCCAGCGTTGAAACCGATCCGGATACCAGCGTTGAAACCGATCCGGATACCAGCGTTGAAACCGATCCGAATACCGGCGGAGAGGTGGAACCCGCTCCTACGGGAGATTTTGTTGGCTATCTGATTCCGGCGATGCTGACGAGCGCAAGTGCTTTGTCGTTGCTGGTATCCGTCCGTGGCCGGAAGAAACGGAACCACACTTCCTAATCACCGGATGATTTGTATATCCAGCTTCTATCAAGAGCCCGTGTTTCACTGACATTTCTAATTCATGGAGGATATCTTATGAAAAGACTATCTATTTTATTGATATTAGTGGCGGTGTGTATCAGCTTGGTGGTGTACACTGAGGCATACGAGCAAACGATTACCGTCGATTACGCCACAATCACCGTAGAAAATGTTCCTGATACAGGTTTGGTCGGAGAAACGGTGACCATTCCTGCCGCATCGAAGGCTGAGGATTATCAGGGAAATGATGTTACATCCACGGTCAAGGTATCTGTTTACCATATGAAAAATGATGGCGAGACCATCAATGCGGTACTTTTGGACAATGCCGACGGCACTGTGCCCCAGACCTTTGTGATCCGATCCAATCGACTGTTGAAGTACTTGGTGGTTTATCGCACCTATGTAGGTACAAAAATCACCGGTGAAGAGGTCTTCGAGTTTCTGGCCGTTGCCGATCAGGAAGGCGGCGAGCTGACCGTTCATTTTGATTCCATTGAAAACTACACGGCGGAGCAGGGCGTTTACGGTTCTGCCGGTCAGCCGATGATGCTGCCTGCCGTAACGGCGACGGATATGCCCAGCGGCAAAAATGTGGCGCATTTGGTCAATGCCAAGCTGTATCTTGTGGAGAACGGTACGCTGGGTACGCTGATGGCCCAGTTCTACGATTTTACGCAGGCCAAAGAGGTATACCTGCCTCAGGGACAGTATCTTATGGTGCTTTCCTGCACGGACCCCATGGGCAATGCTTTTGAACAGGAGTGCGTGGTTCCCGTGAATGTCGACGTGCCGATTAAGACAAACCTGGTACACGATGTCAAGAATTTCGTTCTCAGAAACAAAATTGGCGAATCTTGGTTTAATGACTACGGCGAAATCGCCGTGGGCCAGACCTCACAAACGACGGACAAGTATCCCGTGAGCACCTGTGGCTTCTCTATGAACGTCACAAAGATTTATGAGCAGTATGTGGGCATTACCTTCAGCGCCGACGATCCCGGCAACGGGGGACAGATGTTCTATTCCATCAATGCAAGAGGTAGCTACGAGCGCGGCACGACACCTGATGTGAGAACCCATAATTGGCCCGACTATCTGTTCCTGCGTATTTCCAAGGGTAAAGTGGAATCCCGGGTAGACAGAGCTTCGGATTCGTCCATGAATACCATCAAGGCCTTTACAGGCAACCTTGTGGATGGCAACGACCATACACTCTACCTTCAGTGGCGGAATATGGGCGCCTCGGCCGATGCTGAGGATGCCGCAATTCGAATTTATGGCTGGGTGGATACCGTTCCTACCGCCAATGATGAGGACGCCAGCTTCATTTTTGAAGCTGTGCCTGGTGATGCAACCGGTAAGGGTGTACTGGAAAGAAGCATTTTTACGGAGCTGTACAATGAAACCGGCGCAGGTTGGTTCTCTGTAAGCACCTATACGCAGGAATCGCGTCCCTTCTCCGATGACCACATCCGAATCAAGGGACTGGTGGTCTACGAGAAGACGGAAACAGAGTTTGCTACGGATATTATGCCTCCGCAGATTACGGCAGACTTTGACAACAGCCATGTGTTTGCGATTGATGAACCCATGACGATCCCCACGGCAACCACGACGGAAGGCACCGTCAAGTATTATATTGTGACGCCGGCCGGTGAAAAGATTGAGGTACAGCCCGGACAGTATACTCCCACGCAGACCGGCGTGTATACCCTGCAGATGGAAGCATACGATGCCGCCGGCAACCTGGGCCATTTGACCTTTGAATTCCGTGCGGCACCCAGAGATACGGAGGCCCCGACGCTGACTCTGGATTCTTTGGATCCGATCTATGCCACGGTGGGCGATTCCGTCCGGCTGCCGAACGCCTTGGCACAGGATGCGCAGGATGGCGAACTCACTCAGGATATTACTATCGAGATCATCGGTACGGAGCATGTTACCAATTTGACCAACGGCGGCATCTACTGCCCCAATACCGCCGGTACGCAGGTGGCGTACTTCACTGTCAGCGATATGTTTGGCAATACCACCGTCGCGACCGTGGAAATTCACGTAGCATCCAAGAACAAAACAGGAAATCTTCTGACGGATCCGATCACCGTTAGCTCCGGAAATGCCAATGGCCTGCCCTCTGAAGAGTATATCTACGACCAGAAGGTTTCCATGATCCTCAATATTGAAAAATTGGATTCCGTGCTGATGTTCAATGTCCGTGGCCCCGTAGTCAACAACAACTGGCCCAAGGGCATGGTGCTTCGCTGGACCAAGAATGGCGAAATTGAAATCTCTGCCAACGGTCATGACAGCCACATCTTCGGCAAGACCGAATATGAGCTGTTTGAGCTGGCAAAGGGACTGGATATTCTGTTTGAGTATCAGGTGGATAATGTCACGATTGACGGCGTGGAATATATCCGCACGAGAGTTTGGATTCAGGGCGAGGAACTGACCTTCGCCGCTTGTAACGACGGCCTGATCGGTCTGGAAGCCGATGTGAAGGGCGTTTACCGGAAGGTTTCCGATTTCCTGAATAATGAAGCACAGGAAGAAAATATTTACTCCAGCTACTTCTGGGCCGCAGCTTCCTCCTCTACGGTTACCATTAAGGAATTGCGGACAGACGGCACCTCCTGTGAGATGCCGGAAGGCCCTGTGGTACCTGTTGGCTTGCCCATGCCCGAGTTCCAGGAAGGCCATGACTTCATCACGGAAACTCTGGTCACCACGAAAGGCGCAGACGGCAATTATGTGTTGGGCAAGAATTCCAACGAAGAGTATGTTTCCATTACCTTCAGCGGCACAGAGGCAGCCAAGGGCTCGTTCTGCGTGAACATCACCGGCGAAGGTAAGGATTGGACCGGCGGCTTGGTGCTGCGCCTGACCCAAGACCATTTCGCACTGAAGGCCGACGGTGTCAACGCAACTACCTTGGCGAATTTCGATGTCACACCTTACTATGTTGACGGTGTTAAGCAGATCAATGCAAATACCTATACCATGGTTTACAAGCTGACCTACCTTCAGGAGCAGGGTGTCTGCACCGGTATCCAGATCGACATCTGGCTGGGTCTGGAAGGCCAGACGCTGACCAAGGTCAAGCCCACATACACGAATACGGATTATTTCAGCTATAATGAGGAAACGGACCAGATGATCATTAACCCGATGTTCTTTAAGGACACACCGGAAAAGATCGTCCCCGGCAACATTACCCTGATCGTGCGGAACGCTCTCAATGGTACCGATTGCCAATGGACAGTCAAGGAGATCAAGACTCTGGACAGCGCTCCCGCTCAGGTGGAAGGCTTGCCCATGCCCGAGTTCCAGGAAGGCCATGACTTCATCACGGAAACTCTGGTCACCACGAAAGGCGCAGACGGCAATTATGTGTTGGGCAAGAATTCCAACGAAGAGTATGTTTCCATTACCTTCAGCGGCACAGAGGCAGCCAAGGGCTCGTTCTGCGTGAACATCACCGGCGAAGGTAAGGATTGGACCGGCGGCTTGGTGCTGCGCCTGACCCAAGACCATTTCGCACTGAAGGCCGACGGTGTCAACGCAACTACCTTGGCGAATTTCGATGTCACACCTTACTATGTTGACGGTGTTAAGCAGATCAATGCAAATACCTATACCATGGTTTACAAGCTGACCTACCTTCAGGAGCAGGGTGTCTGCACCGGTATCCAGATCGACATCTGGCTGGGTCTGGAAGGCCAGACGCTGACCAAGGTCAAGCCCACATACACGAATACGGATTATTTCAGCTATAATGAGGAAACGGACCAGATGATCATTAACCCGATGTTCTTTAAGGACACACCGGAAAAGATCGTCCCCGGCAACATTACCCTGATCGTGCGGAACGCTCTCAATGGTACCGATTGCCAATGGACAGTCAAGGAGATCAAGACTCTGGACAGCGCTCCCGCTCAGGTGGAAGGCTTGCCCATGCCCGAGTTCCAGGAAGGCCATGACTTCATCACGGAAACTCTGGTCACCACGAAAGGCGCAGACGGCAATTATGTGTTGGGCAAGAATTCCAACGAAGAGTATGTTTCCATTACCTTCAGCGGCACAGAGGCAGCCAAGGGCTCGTTCTGCGTGAACATCACCGGCGAAGGTAAGGATTGGACCGGCGGCTTGGTGCTGCGCCTGACCCAAGACCATTTCGCACTGAAGGCCGACGGTGTCAACGCAACTACCTTGGCGAATTTCGATGTCACACCTTACTATGTTGACGGTGTTAAGCAGATCAATGCAAATACCTATACCATGGTTTACAAGCTGACCTACCTTCAGGAGCAGGGTGTCTGCACCGGTATCCAGATCGACATCTGGCTGGGTCTGGAAGGCCAGACGCTGACCAAGGTCAAGCCCACATACACGAATACGGATTATTTCAGCTATAATGAGGAAACGGACCAGATGATCATTAACCCGATGTTCTTTAAGGACACACCGGAAAAGATCGTCCCCGGCAACATTACCCTGATCGTGCGGAACGCTCTCAATGGTACCGATTGCCAATGGACAGTCAAGGAGATCAAGACTCTGGACAGCGCTCCCGGCACTGCAGCGCAGAGCAGTGAGAGCGCCCTCAGCAGCGAAGTTATGGCCAGCCAGGTCGTGGCGATGCCAGCCGATGCGGATGCGGTCCGGAAATCAAAATCCGGCCTGACCCGACTGATGGCGTGTTGAGAAAGCCTCCCTTAACCGTATCTGTGGCCGGATCGGCACAGGTGCGTAGGCGATTTGCGGGATAAAAAACCGAATATAACATCGATTGTATCGTAAACAGCATGCACACAGGATGCCGCTTCAGCTTATCTGAAGCGGCATCTTTTTATATTTTCTTTTTGCGATCTCAATGAAAGCACATCGCAGATTTTTACACAACCGGATCATAAATCACTCTGTCCTAAAATTATTAAGACGACGCGGCAATCTGAAAAAACGGGCAAAACGATGGATCAAAGGCCGACTGCAAGGAACAGGAAAGTAAAAAACAACAAAGATCACAGCCGACTAATGGACGGACTGACAAAATTTCCAAAAGCGCATGAAATGAAGGAGAATATCTTTTGCATTATCGCTAAATATTTTAGGGCAATCGCCTTGCCACTCGTGGTGTATTTTTGGGGGAACGGGCGAGAAGTTCCCGTTAAATTCCAGTTGGCAAGAATCACTCGTTGCACCACAGATGGCTACCAGACCGAAGGGAAAGGGCAGGATTACGGTCGGAAGAACAAACATGGCCTAAAATCACTATTTTTTGTCGGAATAGAGCGTAGAAAATTGAATAAATCTTGATATAATTAAAAAATAAATAAGCATGGAGGTAGGGCAATGCGGATCGATCTTTCGGGGAAATGGGTTCTGAAGAACAGTGACCATACCCTTGTGGGCAATGTGCCGGGAGATGTGTCGAACGATTTTATTCAGGCCGGACTCATAAAAGACCCCTATTATCACAATGATTTTCAGCAAGCTCTCTGGATTACCCGTACGGACTGGTGCTATGAAAGGACTGTTCAAGTGCGGCTTGCGGATCTGGACGAACATACATACCTGCAGTTTGATGGGGTGGATACCTATTCCGAAGTATATCTAAATGGTGTTCAGGTGGGAAAAACCGCCAATATGCACCGAATGTACCGTTTCCCCGTGGATGGACTGCTGAAGGAAGGCGAGAATCTGCTGTCTGTCCGTCTTCAAAACATTTACGATGTGATGGGCCCGCAGGAGCAGCAGAAGTACAGCAGCATTTTTCATGCCAACCGCATTTTTATTCGCAAGGCCCAGTGTCATTTCGGCTGGGACTGGGCGCCTCAGTTTCCGGGTTATGGCATTTACCGGGATGTGACGCTGGTTTCAGAAAAAAAGGCAGCGGTGGAAAATGCCGCGGTTGAAACGTCCCTTTCCGGAGATGTGACCTTCCGCATTGCCTTTGGGGATCGATTTCAGGGCAAGCTGGAACTGCGGATCTACCAGAACGGCCAATGCGTGGCTGAGAAGACCCTTGACGTGTCTGCCAAGAAGCTCCTGACGAACCTGCGGGTCGAAAATCCTCAGCTTTGGTGGCCCAACGGCTATGGTGAGCAACCGATTTATGAATATGTTCTGTATCAGCATTTTGGCGATTGCGTGCAGGAACATCGGGGGAGCTTTGGCTTCCGAACGGTGGAACTGGACACTTCGGTGCTGGATGGCGAGAATCTGCGGTTTGTGGTGCGTGTCAACGGAATGCCGATCTTCTGCCGGGGTAGCAATTGGGTTCCTGCAGAGTGTATGACCGGCAGACTGACGGATGAGAAATACTTCACTCTGGTCAAAAATGCCGCAGATGCCAATTTTAATATGCTCCGGGTCTGGGGCGGCGGCATCTACGAAAAGGATTGTTTTTACGAATACTGCGACCGTATGGGCATTTTGGTGTGGCAGGATTTTATGTTTGCCTGCTCGGAAATTCCGGAGGATCAGCCGGAATTTGTGCAGGAGATTACCGCAGAAGCGGAATATCAGGTCAAACGGCTACGCAATCATCCCTGTCTCGCACTTTGGTGTGGCATGAATGAGATCCGGGGTGCTTTTAATGCCGACGAGGAGGAACGTTATTCCGTCTTTACGTTACATTATTTACTGCGGGGTATCACGGGCCAGCTTTCTCCGTGGATTCCCTATATACGGACTAGCCCCTATGCTTTTGCCGATGTTGAGAATGATGCCTGCGAAGGGGACTGTCACAGAAATTTGTCAGAACCTTGCCTGTTCGGCCAAGGCTTCAGCGGATTTGACAATGTGACTTACCAGCAGGAAAAGATTTGGGAGCAGATGCAAAAGCGGATCAAAAACTATGAGCTGTTCCTGCCGGAGACCAAGAGCAATTTCTCTTCAGAGTGTGCGGTTCTGGGAATGTGCAGCTACGACAGTCTGCGTAAATTCACGCCGCCGGAAGAGTTACGACTGGAATCCTCCTTCTTCCAAGAGCGTTTTTTGGGCAATCCCTACACCTACATCATGCCCAGTTTTTTTGAGCGGCAGCAAAAGTTGGCGGAAGGGATGTATGGCAAGGCCCACAACCTGCAGGATCTGGTCAAAAAAGCCAACATCAGCCAAGCGGATATTCTGCGCTCAGAGATTGTGTATTGCCGGTGCAATGACCGATCGTGGGGCTTTTTGAACTGGATGTTCAATGACATTTGGCCTACCGGAACATGGTCCGTGGTCGACTATTATATGGACAAAAAGCCGGCTTATTACGCCATGAAGCGCAGTTTTGAACCCCAGATGTTGGCGCTGCTGCGGGTGGAGGACGATTACTACCTGTGTTGCGCCAATGACAGCCGGCAAACCGTGGAGTATACCGTGCTGGTTTCCAGCCACTATTACGACGGAACGGTGCTACAGCAGGAAAGCATTCCCGTGAAGGTTGCAGGTGGCGGCAGATCGATGGAAAAGTTGCCCCGGCATTATGCGGAAGGGGACTATTTGCTGGCGGCTGTGCAGGGATCGGACCGGCAGGCTCTGCGTGATATCTATCATCTGGGCCGTTATCGGGAGGAACGACCGGAATCCCGGTATTGCGTGACGATCGAGCAAACAGAGGACGTAGTCCTGGTACATCTGAAAGCGTACAGTTTTGTTCACTGCGTCAAGCTGTATGGCGGCGAAGGCGCTGTCTACGAGGATAATTTCTTCGATATGGCGGCAGGTGAGGAGCGGACCATTCGGATCACCGGATGCAGCCGCGCACCGGAGGTCGTAACCTTCGGAGATCTCTGGGAACATTAATATCTGTGAGTTCATAGTGGAAAGACAGAATCATTTCGGAGAGGGGGACAAACGAATACAACCTGCCTTTCGCTATTCCAAAAATCAAGTGGATATTTAACAGGACACCCCTAAAAACCGCTCTTTCGCGATTTTGAAGGATGCCAACGATCAAAAGGAGGAAGACGAACCATGAAGAAACACATTCGCTTACTTGCTATCGCGCTGGCTGTGATGATGATGCTTTCGCTCGCCGCCTGTAACGGGAATGAACAGCCATCCGGCTCCACACCGAGTACCGGCGTCAGCAATCCCACCGGCAGCTCCAGTGGAGACAATGTAGCGCCGGTTATTACCGTTACAGGTGTTCCCGAAACCTGTAAGGTTGGCGACGAGATCACCGTACCTGCGGCCACCGCAACTGACGATGTCGATGGTGACGTTACTGCCAACATCAAGGTGACGGTCTCCCAGATGAAGGCCGATGGCGTGACAGTCAACCGTGACCTGATCTACCAGAAGGCCGGCAATGTAACACAAACCTTCACCGCCGGTTCCAACAAGTTGCTGGTCTATAAGATCATCTACACGGTCAAGGATGCCGCCGGCAATGAGGCCACGCTGGAGTTCACACTGACCGCCGTGGGCGATAACGAAACCGGTACCTTGACCCTCAATGTTCCTTCCTTGGAGGGCTATAGCATCGAGGGAAAGGCCGGCACCAATGTGACGCTGCCTAGCGCCGTTGCGGTGGATCAGCCTGATGATGTTGATATTTCCGATCTGGTTACCGCCAGTCTGTACGAGGTTGTGAACGGCGAGACCTCCAAGGTTCTGTTCGCAAGCTGGCAGGATTTCCATGAAGAAAAGTCTGTGCGGATTCCCGCCGGTACGTATGTCCTGATCTACTCCGTAAAGGATGCCGCCGGCAATGTCTTTGAGACTACCTACGAGATCCCTGTGAAGATCGAACAGCCGGATGAAGTGAATCTGGCGCTGGATCCCAGCAACTTCGCATTGGACGAAAAAGTCGGTATGTCATGGGTCAATGACTTTGGACTGGTGTCCTTCGGTCATACCTCAGCAAAGCCTGATATTGATCAGACCGTTGGCATCGTGGAAAATGTCACAAAGATCTACGAGCAGTATGTTGCCATTACCTTCAATGCGGATGCCAAATCTACCAACGGACAGATGTTCTATACCGTTGCCGCCAGAGGCAGCAAGGACAGAAACACCATGCCCAACAAGGAAACCTGCACATGGCCTTCCTACCTATTCCTGAGAATCAGCTCAGGCGGCATTGAATCCCGTGTAGAGAAAAACAGCGATAAGGAAATGACCACGGTGAAAGGCTACAGCAAGTCTTTGATCGACGGTAAGGACCATACCCTGTATCTGCAGTGGAAAAATGTGGGCAAGAGTGCCACAGATCCTGATGCAGCCATCTACCTCTATGGCTGGGTTGATCAGACGCCCGCCGTAGGCTATGATAAGGCTGACTTCATTTACAAGGCCGTTGCCGGTGACAGCATTGCACAGGGTGTTCTGACCCAGGAGCTGTTTGCCGAACTGTGGAACGAAACCGGTGCCGGTTGGTTCACGATGGATACTTACGGCAATCAAACACCCTATGATGATGACCATATGCGCATCAAGGGCCTGGTCATCTATGATGCGGACGAGACGAAGTTCGCCGTGGATATCACACCTCCCACGATAACGGTGTCGTTTGATGCCTCCGGCGTCTTTGCTACCAATGAATCCATTAAGATCCCCACTGCCAAGTATACCGGCGCTTCCACCAAGGAATGCTATATGATTCTGCCGGATGGCTCCCGTGTAGATGTAAAGAGCAGCTATACTCCCACCACCGCCGGTGTATATACCCTGGTGTATCTGGCAACGGATAATGTCGGCAATATCAGCTATCAGGAATTTACGATTACCGTGGCTGAGCGTGACGAGACTGCGCCTGAGCTGAGCCTCAGCAGCAGTAGCAACCTGACCGTCAAGGTGGGAGAAACGGTAACACTGCCCACCGCTACGGCCAATGACAACAATGACGGAAATCTGGATGCGTCCGTGACTGTGGAGATCGTCGGCACCGAATGGGTGACGGAGCTGAAGCCCGGCGGAAAATATACCCCCATGACGGCCGGTGTCCAGAAGGTCACCTACCGCGTCAGCGACTCTTTCGGCAATGTGACGGAAAAGAGCTTTACCATTACGGTTAAGAGTACCACCTCCGGCCAGCTTCTGTCTTCTCCGATGACCATCGGCCACCCCGGTCAGGGCCTGACCACCTCTCAGTATGTCTATGATGAGAAGGTGTCCATGGTGCTGAATATCGAAAAAATGAATGTCGTAATGTTCAACCTCCGTGGTGCGATTAAGAACACCGAATGGCCCAGCGGCATGGTGCTGCGTTTCACTTCGGACGGAATCTCCCTGTCCAGCCACGGCCATGACAGCAACATCTACGGCAACACCACATGGGAATTCTGGAAGTTCCGTCTTGGTAATGATATTTTGTTCGAGTATCAGACCAAGAATGTCGTGATCAACGGCGTGGAATACATTCGTGTTCAGGCTTGGATCAACGGCAAGGTTCTTAAGTGGAACGCGGTAAGCGATAAGGGCGGCTATGTCGGTCTTGAAGAAGGTGTGGAGGCCATTTACAGAAAGGTTTCCGACTTCACAAGCAATACGGCCGAGGCTGACAACATTTATTCCAGCCCCTTCTTCGCCGCTGTGTATCAGGGTTCTATGACCATTAAGGAGCTGCGGATGGACGGTACTTCCTGTACCTGCCCTGCGGATCCCGAAATCCCTGACGGCTATCAGATCACTTTCGCTTCCGGTCATGATTTCATCACCTCGGCCGTCAGCATCCCCGGCAGTGGCGACAACTATACAACCATCGGCAAAAACTCCAACGAGGAATATGTGGCCATCACCTTTAAGGGTGCAGAGGCAACGAAGGGTGGACTTACCATCAATCTGACCGGTGAAGCCTCTGGTTGGAGTGGCGGCCTGTTCTTGCGTCTGTCTCAGGACGGCTTCGAAATCCGTGTCGGCGGACCCAATAGCGACACTGCAACGGTATGGTTGACGAACGGTAACGTTTACAGCGGTGGCATCAATGACAAGGAATACACATTGGTTTACAAGCTGACCTACATTACAGATGCCTCCGGCTACTCTACCGGTATTCAGGTGGATGTATGGCTGGGCGAGGCCGGCGGAACCATGCATAAGTGTAGCCTCGCTGCTACCAATAACAATAATCTGGTGTCTTACGACGAATCCACCGATGCCATTGTGATCAGCAGTAAGGCATTTACGAATGCCAGCAATATGACCCCCGGCGACATCACCGTGGTGACACTTGAGGCCCTCAACGGTACCTGCCCGTGGACCATCATCAAGATTGAAACTCTGGAAAGCGCCCCCATACAGGGCTGATAAAATATCTAAGCAGTCGCCCATTTATGTCGGTATCTGTGGTATACAAGGGAATACACGGAATCTGACTTTGGAGGATACCACGATTCTGACTGGTGATCACCCTTGCCTTTGGCTCAGGCTTCCCGCCACCTGGCAACTTTGGGACACTCACCCTATAGAACGTGCGTACGCTGAGCGTACATAGCCCCGTTGGGGCGCCATTGGCGCCCCAACGCATTGGAACTGAAAGTGTATTACAGCCGCATTGCACCATGGCAAGATCCGGCTGAAATTGCGCATCCCAATATTAATCAACAGGAGGAAAAACCATGAAAAACTATCGTAGAACATTCGCTCTGGTTCTGACCATGATTCTGACGGTTTGCCTGTTTGCTCTGCCTGTTATGGCAGCAACCGAAACCGCCGGCGGTTTGGAACTGACCCTAACCACTGATAAGGCTGAGTATACCTCGGAAGAAAACATCACTGCATCACTGACGGTGAAGAACACCACCGAGAGCGCCATCGGAAGTTTGGTGGCGGAGCATGTTGTCCCCAATGGCTTCAGTGTCGTCAGCGGCACCAGCCAGAAGAGCATCGAGACCCTAGCTGCCGGTGAAAGCGTTACCGTAGATGTGGTCTATGCCACAAGTGTCCCCAAAACCGGCGATTATACCATCGCTGCTGTGGTTGCTGTTATGGTCGTGGCCGCTGCTGGCCTGGTGGTCTTGGGCGCCGCAGATGCCAAGGTTCGCAAGAGCATCCTTTCCGTGTTCCTGTGCTGCATTATGGTGGCCGGTCTGGCGGTTGGCGTCAGCGCTGACGAATTGACTGATGGTGTCACCGTCAGCACCACCGTCAAGGTAAACGGCGATGAAGTCACCCTGTGCGCCAAGGTCAGTCAAACGGACGAGGATACCGATGGGAGCGTCGAGGAAGTCAATGGCTATAACAATTTTCTGACAGGCGAAACACCCACTGTGTTGAAGGAAACTGTAACCTCCACCGCTAACGACGATACCGTGACAAAGTTGGTGGAAAATGTTGGCGAAAATTATGTTTCTATCACATTCAAGCGAAATGACATTGCAAAGCATACGCTGTGCTTCAACCTGACCGGCTCCAGCAGTGGCTGGGACGGCGGTATTGGACTGCGAATGAGTACACAAGATGGCATGTATCTGACTGTGGGCGGTGCCCAGAATCAGGTTGCACAGCTCAACTTCTTTAGCATGGGCGCAGCCGACGAGGAATTCACCGTTGTCTATAAATTGACATACTTGCAAACCAATAACATCATTACGGGTGTCAAGTTGGAACTGTGGCAGGGCAGTGCGAATGGCACACTGACGAAAGTGGGCCTGTATGCCGTGATGGATGCCAGCAAGTGCAGCTATGACGAAGCTGCCGGTGCATTCATCTTCAACTACGATGTGGTAGATTCTGCGGAAAAGTTTGCTCCTGACTGCACACTTTTGGTGCTGGGAGCTTTCAATAATGAAGCGGTATTCACCATCACCAAGGTTTCCATTCTGACCAATTTGCCTTAATCGATCAAGTAAACACATCGTGCTATGGGATCATAGTACACGACGGCGCATAAACCACGCGACCCGAGGGCTGCCGCAGGAATAACCGCCTGCGGCAGCCCGGATAAGGAGACTTATGAAACGACAACCAAATCGACTTAGCATAAAAGGCACGCGAAGTGTTCTGCGCAACTGGCGGCTATACATTATGTTCATACCGGGCTTTATTTGCCTTCTGATCTTCAGCTATGTTCCCATGTATGGTCTGCAGTTGGCATTTAAGGAATATTCCCCTCGGTATGGCATTTTGGGGAGCGAATGGAATAATTTTGAAAACTTCATCTACACACTTACCAGTGAAGGTTTCTGGGAAATGGTGGGAAATACGCTGTCGATCGGTATGCTGAAGATCATCTTTGCGTTCCCGTCCTCGATTATTCTGGCACTTATGCTTAACGAGGTACTCTGTAAGAGATTTAAGAAAACGGTTCAGACCATTGCTAATTTGCCTTATTTTATTTCATGGGTGATCGTATCGTCTATTGTTTATATGTTCTTGGCGAAAGACGGCGGTGTGCTGAATAAGCTCATTACGGCCATGGGCGGAGAACCGGTATTCTGGTACGCGGAACCCAAATACTGGCAAGGGATCATTACCATCAGCGGCATATGGAAAAATGTTGGCTGGGGCACCATTGTATTTCTGTCGGCTATTACAAACATAAAGCCGGATCTGTATGAAGCGGCAAAGGTGGATGGCGCAGGCAGAATTCAACAGTGTATTCATGTGACGATTCCGGGTATTATGCCGGCAATCACTATGACCTTTATTCTGTGTGTAGCCGGCATCGTCAAAGATGATTTTGAACATATCTATGCCCTTGTGGGCGAAAGCTCGATTTTGAGCGATACAACAGAAGTGCTTGGCACATGGGTGTATAAGACCCTGAAGGGTTCTTTCCGCGGTTGGGGCGATGCCACAGCGGTTGGACTTGTGCAAAGTGTTGCGGGCCTGATTTTGATGGTGATATCAAACTGGCTGGTGAAGAAACAGGGTCAGGAAGGATTGTGGTGATGATATGAAGCCGTCCAAAGGAAGAATAATCTTTAATATTTTCAACTACACCGCACTGATAGTGTTGTCACTGACTTTTGTGGTGCCTTATATTTATATCATTTCCGCATCCTTTTCCGATGAGATCACTTTTGTAAAAGAGGGTTTTACCTTCCTGCCAAAGAAATGGAGCATTGAATCTTATCACTACCTTTTGACAACGGATTCACAAATGCTTCGATCCATTTTCAACTCGCTGATACTGACGGTTGGCGGCACCCTCGTGACTACCGCGGTATCCATGCTGTACGCATATCCACTATCGAAGAAATATCTCAGGGGAAGAAAATTCTTTTCGCTGTATATGATATTTACCATGCTGTTCTCAGGTGGCCTGATTCCTTACTTCTTGACAGTGTCGGAATTTTTTGATGACTCCTTGCTTGCCATCATCATTCCCGGCGCAATGGCGCCCTACTATGCCATTCTGATGCGCAATTATTTTATGTCGATTCCTGACGCGCTGGAAGAGTCTGCAAAAATAGACGGCGCTACGGATTTTCAGATTTTGATGAAAATCTATGTTCCGTTATCGCTTCCGGTAATCGTAACAGTTGCGCTGTTTGCGGCGGTCTCCAACTGGAACAATTATGTTGGCCCGATGCTGTTTATCACTTCCCGAGAAAAGTACCCTCTGCAATATTTGATCCAGCAATTGCTGAGCGATGTAAGCGGCATTTATGCCTCCGCCAGTACTACAATCATTCCTCAGCAGACACTCAAATATGCGGCGGTCATTTTAGGATCCCTTCCCATGATCCTGCTTTATCCCTTGCTGCAGAAGTTCTATATTAACGGCATGGTGATGGGCAGCGTGAAAGAATAAATCAATAGGAGGATATGACTATGAAACTGAAACGGATATTTTCCCTTGCTATGGCACTGTGCATGCTGTTGCTGCTGTGTACCGGCTGTAGCGGAGGTAATCCCAACCCCACACTGAACAATCCCCCGGATGCGACCATCGATACAAGTCAGACCTACACGCTGACTATCTACCGTGCCCGTGACTCGGGTATGACGGACGGTGACCGGGACGCGGCTGTGAAGGCTGCCATTGAAGAAAAGTTCTATCAGGATACCGGTATTAAGATCATTTTGGATGTTCAGCTATATACCAACACCCAGATTACCGATATTGTGGATGTAAACTTCAACAATAAAAACAAAAATATCGATGCGATCATCCATTACCTGAGTGAGGATTCCGGCAGCGCCATAACAAAATATGCCAAGGATGTGGAATCTGTCATCGACCTCGATCCGGTGTTGGAGCTGCATGGCACCAATATTCTGGCAGCAATTCAGGCAAACGACACCGGCAACATCGCGGACCGTTCCGGCTATTTCCCCTACGCAGGAGAATACTATCGTACTGCTCTGACCAGCTTTGCCCGGGAGGGTGGCTTCGGTATTCTGATGAGAAAGGATCTGATGGCTGCCGTTCAGGATGTGACCGGTCTGGATCCTGAAGATTATGATATCGCCAACGAAGGCTATAAGAGCATGACGGTTTCTGAGTTTGAGATGGTAATGAAAGCGATCAAAGAAGATACCGGCAATGACGTGAGCATTCCGGTTGCCGGTGCTCCGTGGGATCTGCAGCGGACGGTGGCCACTGCCTTTGGTGTCAATGCCTTGTCCGGTTACGGTCTGGATGAAAACGGATACTATGTGCCCGCTCAGTTTACGCAGGGCTGGGGCGACTATGTGGATCTGATGTATAACTGGTCCAAGAACGGCATCTGGGAAAGCGAAAGCAATAACATCACCGATGACCAGCGGCAGACCAACTTTATCGCCGGTACCGCCGCAGCATATCTGGCATATCCTACCGCTGAGCAGCTCATTTCCCTCGCCCAGAAATTCTATGCTGCCAATACAGGCACCGAAGAGTTGATGGTGATCGCCCCCTTTGCCAGTGAGAATGAAAATGGCCAATGTCTGTACGATGAAAATGGCGAGCAGGTGGTCAACGGTAACCTGAAGACCTACCGCAGCTTCTACGGCATGATCGTGCCCTACCGCTCCGAAAATTATGAGGTATTGATCAAGTTTATCGACTGGACTTATTCCAGTGCGGAAAACTATGAGCTGTGTCAGTACGGTGTTAAGGGCGTAGACTGGGTCGAGGGCGAGGACTTTGTAAGCAACGGTGTTACCTATCAGACATGGGCCTATCCTGCCGACAAGGCCGAAGAATATCTGGTGACGCCGCCTTACACCGGCAAATATTTGCTGCTGCCCAACATCAATGTATCCAACCGTATTTGTGCCCATTATGACACCACAGAAAAGCTGTGGTATACCACGCTGTACTTTGAATTCCCGCAGTATGGAGACCCGAATGTCGAGGGCGTTTGGTTGCCTGAGACACCCAGACAGTATTCTAATGCTGCTACGGAGCTGGACGGCCAGTATGTGGATGAGATCCGTTCCTATGCTTGGGTGGGTCTGAAAAATAAGGGCAAGACCCCGTTGGAGCTGCTGAACGAGTATTATGATCTGCGCAGTACTTATAGTGATTACTTTACATGGCTCAATGAGCAGTATCAAACGGCACAGACCTATTTCGCGGAAAAGTACGGTCAGTAAGAGCGAAACTGAAATGCCGCTCGTCCTTTCGGGCGGGCGGCAACCTGTTTTATAAGGAGGTATAATGTTGAAAAGATTGATCTCGATTCTCATGCTGGTGTGCATGGTTTTCTCTGTGGTAGGCTGCGCGGTGACCGACCCCAAGGAATCCACCGCAGAAACGGATCCGCCCGTGGTGGATAATGCCAATACCGATACGCCGGCGGATACGGATGTGGTGTTGATCATAGAAAAGGAAAACGGCAATGAGGTGGTTTATGGCATTGGTACAGAGCTGGATCCGCATTTCTTTTCTCAAAATGTTGGGTTGACGGACGTTGACAACGGAACCCAATGGGAATGTAAGGAAGAGGACTGGGCTCTGTTTGAGGAACGGATCGAAGCGATGAACCTCAAGCGTATCCGGGTGATGCTTTTGCCCAGCTGGTATGTTATCAACGAGACCAATACCGAAGCTGGCATCTATGATTGGGATACCGATTGTATGCAGTCGCTGTACCGGGTTCTGGATACTGCCCAGAAGTTCGGCATGAAGGTAAACATTACCATGTGGGGCATTGACAACGGCTCTGCCTCCTTTATGCGGTATCCGAATTCTTCCGAATGGGTAACTGTTCCGGATGAAGAATATGAGGAGCTTTTTGTTTCCTGCTTTGCCGACTGTATAAAGTATCTGATTGAGGAAAAAGGTTATTCCTGCATCCGGGAGGTCACGCTCTTCAATGAACCCAATTCCATCTTCACCGGAAACAATGCAAACGAGGAATACTGCGCGCTTTGCATCAAAATGCACGATGCTTTCCAAGAGAAGGAAATTCGGGACAAGGTGCTGTTTAACCTTTCCGATGATGCCCGGGATTACATTTGGCTGGCAAAGACGCTGATAAATCTGGAGGGCGTTATCGATGTGGCAAACTCCCACATCTACACCTATGGTGACTCCTATAACGAAGAAACCCAGACCTCCAATCGGGATATGTCCAACAGCGAGATCTGCTACGATTTGGCAAATTACAATTTGAGTTTGTGGAAGGAATGGACAGACCAGTATCCGGACATTCCCCACATTTGGGGCGAATTCGGCACCAGCAATGGAAGCGGTTCGCATCAGACTTCAGACAAGCTCAGCCCGGAGCGCGGTCTGGAGATTGCCCGGATCGGCCTGAACTTCTTTAATATGGGCAGTCAGGGAATGTCTTACTGGGTGCTGTTCAGCCAGTATTACAGCAGAAGTGAATTCAACAGTGGCAAGATCATGGACATGGGTCTGTGGGGCTTTGCGGATGAAGGCTACCAGTGCCGCCCGGTATTCTACTCCTATTCTATGATTACCCGTTTCATTGAGGAAAGCGATGTGATTTTCCCCATTGTCAGCTCGGATGAAAACATTGTGGCGGTAGCCTTCCGTCAAGGAGATCAGTGGTCTTACTGTGTGGTAAACAACGGCGATACGGCGAAGAAGGTCAGCTTTGTGAATATGGATCACTATCCCGGCCAGCTTAATCGTTATGTTTACGATGAGGCCAATGTGCCAACGGATAACCAAGTGATCGCCAGTAATGGCACCGTGGAGGCGGATGGCCGCGTCATCACCGACACCGTAGGCCCTAGAACCTTTGTAATCTATACCAATAAGGATCACTAAGGAGGAACACAATGCGTAAAGCCAATATTCGCTGTAGATGGCTGTCGCTGCTACTTGTGCTGGCATTGATGCTACCGCTGGCCGCCTGCGACACAACCGAACCTCCTGCTACCGAACCGCAGGAAACCGTCACGGACCCGGTGGAGACGCAACAGTTGGCGGTGCCGGAGGGTTATGCTCATGTGACGGTGGGTGAGCTGGCAGGTGTAAATCTATACGGCATCAGTGTGGAGCTGGATCCCCATTTCTTTGCGGCAAATGTGCAAAGAGGTGTCTTCACGGAAGAGGATTGGGCTATTGTGGAACGCCGGGTAAAGGAGATGGGCATCGACCGTTTGCGTGTGATGATTAAACCATCTTGGCTAGAGCCTTTCAATGACGATGAAAACAGCGACTCCATCAACTGGGATGCCCTGACTCCGGATTCGGCGGAAATGCAGAGCCTTTACAAGGTGTTGGATCTGGCACAGGCGAACGGAATCGATGTAAATCTGACGCTCTGGGGCGTGGAAAATAATGTGGCACTGGTAGATACACGGGTCATGGAACAAATCAAGGCACAGGGCGGGCATTTTCTCGCAAAAGGCAACAGCGGCGATAACTGGATGATCGGCACCCGGTATCCTGAGGAATTTGCGGAGAATTTCTCTGCCTATATCCAGCTCCTGCAGCAAAAGGGCTACACCTGCATTACGGAGATCACGCCTGTGAATGAGCCGGATTACAGCTACCGAATCGATGATAAGGTCAGCTTTGATGCGTATGCAGAGCTCTGTCTGGCGTTGGATGCGCGCTTTAGAGCCGATGGGATTCGGGAGCAAGTTCTTTTTACCCTCAGCGATAACATTGATACCCATGCTTACTGGCTGGAAAATACCATGACGGAGCTGGATGAAATTACGGATGTTTACAGCTCTCATACCTATATTTTTGGTTATGAAACGCCCAATTCCACCATTCTGGCGTGGGAAGAGGAAAATAAGAACATCACCCGCAACACCGGGAAACCCCACGTGGTGGGCGAATTTGGATCCAATCAATGTACCGGCTCGACCCGTCAGACGGATATTGACTTGTATGAACGTGGCGTTCTGATGGTGCGGGAAATGCTGAACTTTTACAATGCGGGGGCTGCTGGCGCCAGCTATTGGGTGCTGTTTGACCAGTATTATACCTACAATGCTTCCTATTCCGAGATGATGATGCTGGGTCTGTGGAAGGGTAGCCGGGAGCTATACTACACGGATTCGGAATACTATTCCACTGTCAAAGAAGACTATGAGGTGCGGCCCCAGTATTACGCCTTCTCTCTGATGAGCAAGTATGTGCCCAAGGGCGCGGAGGTTTATTGCATTGATTTGAATGATGAATTTGCCGCCGGCACCGCCTTCCGCGGCGAGGACGGTAAATGGGTTTATGTTTTTGCCAATGGTAATTCCGAGGGCGAGGCGCTGAAGCTCGCCCTGCAGAATGGAGAACACATTGGGGAATACGAAATGTATGTCTACCGGCAGGATGCTTTGCCCGAGGGAGATGCCCTGATCGCTGCTTCCGAGACGTTGACAACGGAAAATCTGGTGCTGACGCTGGAGCTGGAACCGCAAACAGTGATCCTGCTACGGGAGAAATAAAGGGTACTGCCATCCTGCAAAATGCCTGCGGGATGGCAGCTTGAAGGCCGGAAATAGAAATCAAAGGGGAATCAGCATGAAATACATAAAAATACTGTGCATGACGCTCTGCGCCACATTGATGCTGTGCGCATTGTCCGGCACCGCCGTCATCAATGCCGATGAAACGGAAAAGTGGTCTGCAGACAAAGAGCCGGTGGAGGATTATGCTTATTCCTTTGCTGTAGTGGGTGATACGCAGAAGGTCAACCGTTTCTATCCTGAGGAATATTACAAGATCTACCAATGGATTGCCGACAATGCGGAAGAAAAGAAGATCGCATATGTAATCGGCCTCGGCGATATTACGGACGGAGACTCCGCTCAGGAATGGCAGCGGGCGCAGGAGAGCTTCTGGATGCTGGCGGAAAACGGGATCGCCCACTCTCAGGTGCGGGGCAATCACGATTCCAAGGAAAAATTCGAACTGTACCTGGGTGCCGATATGGACTATCAGGACAGCATTCAGGGCGCATTGAATGACAGTATGCTCAACACATGGCGCCTGCTTCAGGTCGGTGAAGTTCAGTATCTTATTTTTGCGCTGGATTATGGCTTTGGCGATGATGTGATCGAATGGGCCGGCGAGATCATTGAACGGTATCCCAATCACAATGTTATTATCACCACCCATGCCTATATGTACCGTGACTATACCACGCTGGATTATTTAGATCCTGATGCACCCAGCACCAGCGGCGGTGTTTACGACGGCGATCAGCTATGGGAAAAGTTTATCTCTCAATATGAGAACATCAAGCTGGTGCTGTGCGGACATATTTCCTGTGATAATATCCAAGTTTCAGAGCAGATCGGTGTTCATGGCAATAAGGTCACACAGATGCTGATCAATCCTCAGGGCATGGATGTAGACATTGGCCCTACCGGCATGGTGGCGATGCTCTATTTCTCCGAGGATGGCAAGAATGTGAAGCTGGAATACTATTCTCCCATTCGTGGCGAATACGAAATGACCTCTGAGGTAACGGAACTGACTTTGGAGGTGGTGGAAACAGAGACCACTCCGGAACCCACCACACCGAACACCCAGCCCACACAGACTACCCAACCTACAGATGCACCTTCCGACGACGGCAATACCGTTGTAGTCGTTGTGGTGGCTGTTGTGGCGGTGATCGTTGTTGTGGCTGTTGTGCTCCTGCTTCGGCTGAAGCGGAAAGGAAAAAAGTAATGAAAAAGAAAAATTGGATTTGCCTTCTGTTGGCCCTTGCTCTATTGACAGGAACTGCCTGCAGTAATGGGAATCCCTCCGAAACCAACGGTACAGAAGACATTTCGGTCTCGACAGGCTCCGCGACAACACCAGCTACCACCGGAACAGCACAGATGCCGACCGTAAATGAAGGTACCGCTGCAACGGACAGCACACAAACGCAGCCTGCAGAAACGGAAATCCCGACCGAAGCTCCAACGGAAACTCCGACGGAAACTCCGACGGAAACTCCGACGGAAGCTCCAACGGAAGCCCCGACCGAGGCCCCGACAGACCCTTCAACGGGATCGGATGAGACAGAACCGACAGAAAAGGTGGAAGATATGACCGGTTATTGGAATAATACGACGGATTTTGGCATCGTGGTTGATGAAAACGGCATTATGCGGTTGGCAGGCGAGCCTGTATATACCGCAGGTGTTAACTGCTACAACCTTTTTAACCAATGCTTTGACGATTTTTCGGCTGCTGAAGCGAAACAGACCTTGGATGTGCTGAAGGAAAACGGCATTTCGCTGGTTCGTTTTAATTGCGGCGGCTATTCCTATGATTATATCGGACTTTATTTGCAGAATCCTGAGGCTTATCTGGATCTGCTGTACGAGATCGTCGCGTATGCCGAGCAATTGGAGATCGGTCTGATCCCCAGCTTCTTTTGGCTGTATCACGCAGTACCGGACTACTATGATGAGCCCCTGAGAAGCTGGGGCCGCCCGGACAGTCAAACCGTGCAATTTCTTTGCAGCTATACTTATGCTGTGGTGTCCACTATTAAGGATAACAAGGCTGTTTTTGCATGGGAATTTGGCAATGAATTCAATCTGAGCTGTGATCTGCCCAATGTGACGGAGCATTTGCCTGCTCTGCCCGCCCACAGCACAAGAGCGGAGCGAACGGAGGAGGATTACCTGTCTGCGGAGGATGTATCCTATGCACTGACACGGTTTGCCCAGACGATCCGTTCTCTGGATGATACCGGACGGATGATCACCTCCGGCAATGCGACCCTGCGGCCTTCTCAGTACCACCAGCTCACAGAGAATTCGTGGGCGCAGGATTCTTACGAGGAGTATAAGCAAATCACGGCCATATTTACCCCTGAAGGGTTGGATGCCGTCAGTGAGCACGTGTATTTCCAGTCCCAGAGGACCTTTGGACAGGAGCTTTCCCTTGCAGATTATCTGTCCTATGTAACGCAGGCGGCGAAGGAAATGAAGAAGGCCTACTTTGTGGGTGAATGGGGCGGTGGAAACACAGAAGATATGACAAACTACCGGGAGATCGGCAACGATTTTGTGGATGCCGGTGTACAGATATGCCTGCTGTGGAATTTTAATCTCCATGAAAACTCCACAGAGTATAGCTTCTCAGCGGATTCTGTAAGAGGGCAAAGACTATTTGCGGTTCTGGCAGAAATGAACCACCGTTACCAGACGGAGTTTAATCTATAATACGATTTTTTGGAACAGAAGCAAGGGAGGTGAAGAATATGACTACTGTAACCTATCAGGAAGATTTTGAATACCCGGAAAGTCAAATGCATTTCCATTTGTTTTGCTGTGACTATCCGGAATGGCATGACCACGATTACTGGGAGTTTTTCTTTGTTATACAGGGAAAAGTAACCCATTGTACGCATGGAGGCCCACAGCTTTTGACGGAGGGTATGGGCTATCTGATTCACCCATGGGATCAGCACTGTTTTACCGATGCTTCGGATGATTATTCGCAATTGAACATCATGATCTCCGATGCATACTTCCGGGAAATGCTGGCTTTTTTTGATGAGAGCCTTTACCAAAGCCTGATTTCGGTGAAAGAACCCATGTTTCATATGGTGGGCAGTAGCATCAGCAGGGAATTACAGAAGACTGTACACGCGATACAGATCACCAACGTATCCAACCAGACAAGAATCACAGCATTGACCAAGCTACTGTGGCTTGAGGTGCTGAAACTCATCTACCGCAAGGACTCTCTGCTGAATCCGGAGTACCCGCAATGGCTGAACACTTTCATCAACGAGATTCAGAAACCCCAGAATATCTGCAGAAAATCCTCAGAACTGGCGGAGTTAACCAATTTCAGCTATCGCCATTTGACCAGACTGTATTTACAGTACACCGGGCAGACATTAAGTGATTATCTGTTGGCTACCCGTATGAACTATGCAGCGATGCTGCTACGAACGACTCAGCAAGATCTGATGCAGATCTCCGCTGCGGTGGGTTATGATTCGCTGAGCTATTTTATCCGTAAATTTAAGGAACATTTCAAAACCACACCCAAGCAGTACCGAATGGCTTTCAACGATCGTGAATAAAAGTTGGGTGCTGTCAAAAGACTGATTCAAAGGAGAAGTAAATGGATTTATTTCAAACTGCAAAGTGGATCGGATCCGGCGAAAGGGTAGTAACCAGAACAACCGGCGAAAGAAGTCCGGCACTGCAGCTTCGGAAAGAATTTTTCGTAGAAAAGCAGGGGAAGGCCCAATGCTTCCTTTCCGGTTTGGGCTGTTTTGTACTCTATATCAACGGTCAACGAGTTGGAGATGAGGTATTATCTCCGGCCTTTACGGACTACGACAAGCGGGTACTTTACTGCACCTACGATGTAACCGAGCTTCTGGTTCGGGGAGAAAATGTAGTGGCAGTCTGCCTGGGAGATGGCTTCTATAATCAGACTGCCCACGATACCTGGGGCTTTTATCAGGCCCCCTGGCGGGATACGGCAAAGCTGCTGCTACAACTAAATGTGAATGGGGAAGAAGTACTGATCAGCGATGGTAGTTGGAAGCAATCGTCCAACGGGCCCACTGTACACAACTGCATCCGCACCGGCGAGTATTACGATGCACGGCTGGAGGATGGTTGGAAGGAAGCCGGCTATGATGATGGGCAGTGGAAGAATGCCTGCGTGGTCGCACCGCCTGCCGGAAAGCTCGAATCCCAGTTGCTACCGCCCATCCGGGAATGTGAGCATATTCGGGCAGTGGCAATGTGGCCGACGGAGAAGGGCTGGATATTTGATTTTGGAAAAAACATTTCAGGTTATGTTGCCCTGAAAATGACGGGGAAAACAGGGGAAACTGCCGTTATTCGCTACAGTGAAAAATTGAGCGGAAAAGAACCGGACCAAAGCAATATTTCTTGCTATGTGCTAGATACGGATGATTTCTCTGTGGATAAGTATACCTTCCGAGGGGAGAGTGTGGAGTACTGGAAGCCTAGCTTTGTATACCATGGCTTCCGCTATGCGGAACTGACGGGGGTGGAGGGTACTCCGGACATCGATGCTCTGACCGCCTGTTTTGTCCACACCGACTTACGTCAGAAAGGCTCCTTCCATTCTTCGGACAGCTTGCTCAACTGGATACAGGAGGCTGGTATTCGCTCGTTCCTCAGCAATTTCCATGGCATTTCTGAGGATTGCCCCCATCGGGAAAAGAACGGCTGGACCGGCGATGCAGTCATTTCAGCAGGTTACGCGGTTTGCCAGTTTGATATGGCGGAAGCGTATCGGAAATGGCTTGCCGATATTGTGGACAGCCAGAGAAGAAACGGCCAACTGCCCGGCATCGCACCTACCGGTGGCTGGGGTTACAACTGGGGCAGCGGCCCGGCGTGGGACTGTGCCCTGTTCTTCCTGCCTTAT
This sequence comes from uncultured Oscillospiraceae bacterium, assembly GCA_964583135.1. Lineage (GTDB taxonomy): Bacteria > Bacillota > Clostridia > Oscillospirales > Oscillospiraceae > Faecousia. The sequence goes on from CAZOVE010000013.1 coordinate 26,575, forward strand.
GAACTATACTTGGAAACCGGGGACAGCTCCTGCATGGAACTGGTTTATGATGCGGCTCAACGCTATCTGGATTATGCGAAGTATTACCGGCACGAGGGCTTGGTTTGCTACGGCTTGTCGGACTGGTGTCCGCCGGATTTGCCCGACCTGAAGCTGATGGACAATTGTTTGTCGGACTCCTGCTATTACTATGCCATGCAGCAGATCATGGCAAAAATGGCAGATCATGCCGGTGAACCAGAGATGGCCAGCCGATATCTCCGGGATGCAGCGGAGACGAAGGCTGCTATCCATCGCCGCTTTATCCGGGGGGATCGTGTAGACAACGACGGACAGGGCGCACTGGCGGAGGTGCTTTACTTCCGCATTGTAGAGGGTGCGCAGGCCGATAAAATCGCAGCAAAGCTGGCGCAGACTGTGGAACAAGACGGTTATCGCTATAAAGTGGGTATTTTGGGCATGAAAGCCCTGCTCAATGCCCTGTCTAAGTTCGGTTATACGGATGTGGCGTATAAAACGGTAGACCGTGAAGATTATCCCTCCTATGGCTATTGGAGAAAACTGGGGGCAACCACCCTGTGGGAAAGCTGGGAAAATTCCAGCTTTGGTTCTCAGAACCACCATATGTATGCCGATGTGATCAACTGGATGTTCCGCAATGTTGGAGGTCTGCAAAATGCAGGCATCGCATATGACCAATGCCGTTTGAAGCCCTATTTCTTCCGGGATGTATGTAGTGCGTCCGTGCGGACGGAAACCCCCCGGGGGTTGCTTACTTTTGATTGGAGGAAAGACGCAAACCTGTTTGTAGCGGATATCGTCCTTCCGGAACAGACAGAGGCGATATTAGAGTTGCCGGGCCGCGAGCCCATACGGATACAAAGCGGCCGTGTGGAAATTCAGGTTTGATTGGAAAAGAGGGATTCGGTATGAAGCGATATCTTGGCGTTGATATTGGCGGAACAAAATGCGCGGTCATTTTGGGTAATGAAAATGGAGAAATCCTGCAAAAAAGGAAGTTTCCCACCACTACGGCAGAGGAAACGTTGGAGCGGATCTTTACCGTACTGGAAGAATGGAAAGGGCAGGCTACAGCCGTGGGTATTAGCTGTGGCGGTCCTTTGGATGAAGGGAAGGGCATGATTTTGTCGCCGCCCAATTTGCCGGGATGGGATGCTGTTCCCATTGTGGAGCTGGTGCAGACCCGGCTGGGCCTGCCTGCGAAACTGTGTAATGATGCGAACGCCTGCGCTCTGGCAGAATGGCGTTTCGGTGCCGGCAAGGGCAGCAGCAATATGATCTTCCTCACCTTCGGAACCGGTTTGGGGGCAGGGTTGATTTTGAATGGCCGGCTATATAGCGGTACCAATGGGAACGCGGGAGAAGTGGGACATATCCGGCTTGACCGCTTTGGCCCCGTTGGTTACGGGAAACAAGGTTCTTTTGAGGGCTTTGCCAGCGGTGGAGGTATTGCACAGTTGGGCAAGACCTATGCCATAGAAGCCTTGCAGCGGGGGTGCGTTCCCGCCTACTGCGAAAGCATCACAGCATTGGAAACCATCACCGCAAAAAGTGTGGCAGAGGCGGCTGTGAATGGGGATGCAACGGCCATTGCGGTATATGATACGGTGGGCGAAATGCTGGGGCGTGGCCTTGCGGTGTTGGTAGATGTTCTGAATCCGGAAAAAATCGTCATCGGAAGTGTGTTCCAGCGAGCGGAAGCGCTGCTGCGACCTGCCATGGAGCGAGTCATTCGGGAAGAAGCATTACCGGCCGCAGCGGCGGTCATGGAGGTGCTGCCCGCAAAGTTGGGGGATGCACTGGGGGATTACGCAGCCCTTGCGCTGGCCATAGAATGCGGAGGTGTGTAATGATGGAATTATTATTGAAGCGGTATCCACAGCTTCAGGTGTGCGCGGATGCGTTGGAAGTATCCCGGATGCTGTTGGTGGAGTGCTACCGTCAGGGCAGTAAGCTGCTGGTCTGCGGTAACGGCGGCAGTTGTGCCGACAGCGACCACATTGTCGGTGAGTTGATGAAAGGCTTCTTGCTTCGCCGGCCGATTCCGCAGGAATTCCGCAACCAACTGCGCGCGCTTGCGCCGGATCATGCAGAAATTCTGAGCGATCAGCTACAGGGCGCGCTGCCGGCGATTTCCCTGACAAATCACAGTGCGCTTCTATCGGCTTTTGCCAACGATATGCAGCCGGAGTTGGTCTATGCTCAGCAGGTCTATGGCTATGGAAAACCCGGAGATGTCTTTTTGGGAATCACGACCTCCGGAAATTCCTCCAATGTCGTCTACGCGGCGATTGTGGCAAAGGCATTGGGTATGAAGGTCATTGCCCTGGTGGGTGAGCAACCGTGTAAACTGGATACATGGGCCGATGTGGCAATTCATGTGCCCTGTCAGGAAACCTATCAGGTACAGGAATTGCATTTGCCGATTTATCACTATCTGTGCGCTTCCTGTGAAGCAGCGCTGTTTTCAAGATGAGGATTGCCAATGTCAGTCAAGCTGGGACAGTTGCATTTATTGAATGGTTCTGATGGCTTGATGCACATATCCCAATGTATAATATAAGCATATCAGGGTGCTGTCTTAAAATCATGAGACAGCACCCTGCATATTATTCAATTCCATACAGACGGCGGCCGTTTTCCATGGTGATGCGCTGGGCTTCTGCAGGAGAAACGCCCCAAATCTCGGCCAATTTCTCTGCCATGCGATACAATTTCCCCGGATCGTTGCGCTGCCCCCGGAAGGGCTCGGGGGACATATAGGGACAGTCAGTTTCGATGACCACTCGATCCCGAGGGATCGAGTGTACCGCTTCGATGGCTTTTCTGGCATTTTTGAAGGTCAGAACCCCGGTAAAACCGATATACCAACCCCGTTTTACCAATTCTTTGGCCAATTCTGCCGAGCCGGAGAAGCAATGGAAAACACCACGCACCTGTGGAAAATCCTGCACGATGGCCAATCCATCCTCGTGGGCATCCCGCTCGTGAACAATGGCAGGCAATCCCAGTTCTTGAGCCAAGGCCATCTGAGAAATGAACGCTTGCTTTTGAAGCGCCCGGGGGATGTCTTCATAATGATAATCCAGTCCGATCTCACCGATGGCGCGGATCTTATCCGGGTGAAGTTTACATAACATTCGGTATTCTTCCAAAACTTGATCGTTAACTTCGTCGGCCGCATCGGGATGAGAGCCCACGGCGGCATAAATATAGTCATATTCCAGTGCCAACGCCACGGCATCACGGGAAGAAGTCAAGCTACAGCCCGGATTCATCAGCAAACCGACGCCCTGTTCGGGCAAGCTGCCCAGCAGCGCCTGCCGATCTGCATCAAAGGCATGGTCATCCATATGGGCGTGGGTATCAAACAGCATTTTTCATTCCTCCGTTACGGCAACATAACAGCCGTCGATCTGTTGAATTCTTGGGTCAAACGGGTCAAGATCTGTATTTTTCAGATAATTACCGATACCACGGCCGGTACATTTTGCCCAGCTTTCCTTCAGCACCCACAGTCGCAGTAGGGTATCATTGGGATCTTGGGCGGACAAATACCGTCCACGCTCGGAATCGGAAAGATAACGTGATGCCAATCGCGGATCAATGCTACGCCCGATCTGCTCCGCATCGATGCCGACCTTACGCCGACTCACACAGCAAAAAACATGGTTTTTCGTGTGAGAAATGGAAAAATGCAGATCGCTGCCAACAAAATAGGGCTTGCCGCGCTCCGTAATCCGTATTTCCGGCAACGGTTGCACCATTTCCGCCAGCAATTGCCGCCCAACTTGATGGGCATTGCGGCCCTGCAGCCGCTGCCAAAGTAGTTGCATTTCTCCACCACCTTTCCGAGTATAGTATACGCCATGCAACCGGATCGGTCAAGCATCCGACATTTGCTATTTTGCAAATGCTGTGTTATAATCTTTGCAAAGACGAAAGGGGCATCGCTATGCGCAAATTATACTACGAAGACAGCCATCTGCGGGAATTCACCGCCACCGTCACCGGCTGCACCCCTTGCCCACAAGGCTGGCAGATCACTCTGAGTGCTACCGCATTCTATCCCGAAGGCGGCGGACAGGCCTGCGACATCGGTATTGTGGGTGGTGTGCAGGTATTGCAGGTTTATGAATGTGGGGAAGATGTCGTCCATCTGTGTGACGGAGCGCTGGAAGTCGGCAGTACCGTGACAGGCTGCATCCATTGGGAACGTCGCTTCGACCTAATGCAGCAGCACACCGGCGAGCACATCATTTCCGGCCTGATCCACCAACAATTTGGCTATCACAACACCGGTTTTCACGTGGGCGCAGAGGCGATGGAAGTGGACTTCGACGGCCCTATCAGCGCCGAAGATCTGGTACGGATCGAAGCACGAGCCAACGAAGCCATTTGGCAGGATCTGCCCCTGCGGTGCTGGATCCCGGAGCCTCAGGAGCTGGAAGGCATCTTCTATCGCACCAAACGTGCCCTTGACTGGCCGGTGCGCATCGTGCAAATACCGGGCTACGATCGTTGTGCCTGCTGCGGTGTCCACGTCAAGCGCACCGGCGAGGTAGGGCTGATCAAGATCCTCTCCTGCAGCAAATTCCATCAGGGCGTACGGCTGCAGATGGTCTGCGGTGAACGGGCATACCGGTATATGGTGCGCATTTTTGAAGAAAACCGGCTGGTATCGCAGGCATTTTCCGCTCCCATGGAAGGCACCGGTGCTGCAGCCCAGCGGATGAATGCGGCTCTGGCAGCGGAAAAATTGCGCTGCGGCAGCTTACTGGAGCAGGTCTTTGATCACATTGCACAGCGTTATGTAAACCACGAGAATGTACTCCACTTCCAGTCGGGTCTGGAGCCCGGTCAGGTGCGCCTTCTGGCGGACAAGCTGGCCGGTAGCATTTCGGGATGGTGCGCCGTATTTTCCGAAAATACCGAGGGTCACTGCTATTGTCTGGCCACGCGGCAGGGCGATTTGCGTCCTCTGTGTAAAGAAATGAATGCAGCGCTGCAGGGACGGGGCGGCGGACAGCCCAACTTCCAGCAGGGAAAAGTCCGGGCAGACCGACTCCAGATCGAGGCGTTTTTCCGTACGCTAGGACAAAGCGTCACCTTCGGCTCCTTGCAATGACATTTTTGAAAAAAAGCAAAGTCCGCAGCGAAACGCTGCGGACTTTACAACAAGAAAGAGGAGAGAAAAATGAAGAATGAACAATCACTTTGTCTATATTGTATTCCGGAATTGTGAAATAAAAAAGCATAAAAATATTAAAAAAGTTTGAAGTTCTATGAAGTATATTTGTTTTCACCCCATGGACGCTGACCGCTGTAGATCAATTTCCACTTTACAGCAGCAAAAATCTGGGGTAGAATAGAGCAAAGGAGGGCTTGCGATGAAGGATATTCAAGAAGGACTGCAACGGCTGGCACAAGAAATGCCCCACAACCCGGCCATCGGTCACACCACGGACGAGATTCTCTCCGACGAAGAATTGCTGCGGGTGCTGAAAGATCACGAGTCCACACCCTTTTCTTTCCCTCAGCCCCAAAGCGAAGAGGAACAGAAAAATCTGCGCCGAAAAACCCACCGGAATACGGCTCTCATCCTCTTTACCTTGGCGCTGTGCCTGTGTGGGATCGGTTGGATGATCTACCGGTTGGTGGAATTGCTATGAAACACGTAGTCGGACGTTTCGCCCCCACCCCTTCCGGGCGGATGCATCTGGGAAATGCCTTTGCCGCACTGCTGGCATGGCTTTCCGTGAAAAGTCAGGATGGGGAAATGGTGCTGCGGATGGAGGATCTGGATACCCAGCGCACCAATGTTGCCTTTGCCGCCGTTTTGCGAGACGATCTGCAATGGCTGGGGCTGACATGGGATCGGGAAACAGCGCCTCAATCCACACGAACCCAAGTCTACGATCGGTATTTTGCCCAATTACAGGATATGCATCTGCTGTATCCATGCTACTGCACACGCAGTCAGCTCCACAGCGTCAATGCGCCCCACCTGTCCGACGGTACTTATGTATATCCCGGCACTTGTCGAAACCGGACGACGCCACCGCCCGATCGTTTGGGTGCATGGCGTGTCATCGTACCGGATCGGATCTGGCAGATGGAGGATCGGCTGCAGGGGCATTATGCGGAAAACTTATACACCGATTGCGGGGATTTTGTAGTTCGTCGGGCCGACGGTGCATATGTGTATCAGCTTGCCGTTACGGTGGACGATGGTGAAGTCGGCGTGACGGAGGTCGTCCGTGGCGCAGATCTGCTCAGCTCTGCACCACGACAGATGTATCTGCAGGAATTGTTTGGTTTTTCTCATCCGGAGTATGCCCATGTGCCACTATTGATGGCGCCGGACGGTCGGCGGCTGAGTAAACGGGATCAGGATCTGGATCTAGGCGCCCTGCGCAGCCGGATGAGCGCCTCACAACTGATCGGTCTTTTGGCCTACAGCAGCGGCTTGATCGATCAAAATACCCCGATCTCTGCCCAAGAATTGGTACATCACTTCCAATGGGATCGAGTCCGAAAAGAAAATATTTGTCTGCAGCTCGATTGATTTTGGTCACACCTGAGGTTCAGAAAGAACGCAATAGTTGCTGCATGATGTAATTTAGGAGGTACTTATTATGGCAAAGAAGCCAGTTCTAGTAGTGATGGCCGCCGGTATGGGCAGCCGTTACGGCGGTCTGAAGCAGATCGATCCCGTGGGCAGCCACGGTGAGGCGATCTTGGATTACTCCCTGTTTGATGCCCACGAAGCCGGGTTTGAAAAGGCTGTGATCATCATCAAAGAAGCCATCCGACAAGATTTTATGGACACGGTGGGCAAGCGTTTGGAACACTGCCCCATGCAGATCCGCTACGCCTATCAGGAGCAGAACAAACTGCTTCCGGCAGGTGTGGATGTACCGGCCCAGCGGGGTCAGAAGCCTTGGGGTACGGGTCATGCGGTGCTGTGTGCCCGGGATGCCATCGATGGTGCGCCTTTTGCGGTGATCAACGCCGACGATTACTACGGAAAATCCGCTTTCCGAACCCTGTATCAAGCCCTTTGCCATGCACATGATGCAGAAAAAGCCGACTTCTGCATGGTGGGCTATCAGCTTGGCAACACGGTGACGGATCACGGCAGCGTGGCCCGGGGTGTGTGTCAGGTAGACGGGCAGCAGGAATTGACCGGCATTGTGGAACGGCTACGGATCGAAAAGTATGACGGCGGCATCCATTTTACCGAAGACGGAGCGCATTGGACGGACCTTCCTTTCGATACGCCGGTGTCGATGAATATGTTCGGCTTTACGCCGGTGCTGTTGGAAGAACTGGCCGCCAGATTCTCCCTGTTTATGCAGGAAGAGATGCCTCAAGATCCGGCAAAGAAAGAGTTTTTGCTACCCGTAGTGGTGAATCAACTGTTGCAGGAGGGGAAAGCTCGGGTTCGGGTACTGTCGTCGGAAGACCGGTGGTACGGCGTGACCTATGCGGCGGACAAGCCCTTCGTGGTCGCGGCGCTGCAGAAAATGACCGCAGCGGGATCGTATCCGGACGGCTTGTGGAAATAAAACTGTATAAAATGAACCGGGAGCGGAGCGCTCCCGGTTTTTTTGCGTGGGTGTTTAATCGTCCTGCTCCTTGTCGCTGAAGAGGATCTGTCCGGTGTAGTAGTCGATGTGATACTCATACTCCCAATCACGAATCTCCCATTCCACTTCCCAGTAGGTCACGTCCCGACGCTTTTCCAACTCTGCTTCCAGCTTCACGACCTGATCTTCAGAAAGACCGGCGTGTTCCAAGGCCAACTTGACAGCCTCCATTGCCGTCAACGGGACAGCTTCCGCTTCGGTGGGCACAGGTTCGGGTTCGGTGGGCTCCGGCTGAGTGGGCGCAGGCTCTTCGGGCGTCGGTTCTGTGGAGATCACCGGCTCGGTGGGGGTAACGTTTTGGCGGATGGGGTCGTATTCTTTGTCCCACTCCATAATGGCACCAGTATAAGCGTGGATGGTGTAATCATACTCCCAGTCGCCATAGCGCCATTCGATCTCCCACTCCGGGATCTCCTCATCTCGATCCAGTTTACCGTGCAGAAGGGTCAGCACATCCTCGGTCAATTCTGCGTGCTGCAGCGCAATGGCAATGGCCTCTTGCTCCGTCAGCAATGTGGGTATAGCCGGGTCGGTGGTGGGTGTTTGCGCGCCATACTCTTCCCGTTGTGGTAATGCAAATGCAGCAGTACCCGTCAGGAGCAGGGCGGCAATCAGAGCAGTTGCGATCAGTGTAATACGCATTGTCGTCCTCCTTTTGAAATATGGTGGTTGCTTGATATTGTACACAGTGAGATCACTGCAATATCTGCATGGTTTTTCCGCAACAGCGGGGGATAACCTGTCCTACTTCCACGTGCAATAACTTATGGCAGATCGGGCAGTAGACATCACATTCTTTTTCCGCCCGCACCACGGGCAACGAACCGCTTTTCAGTTCCATCCGCTTAGTCCAAGATCTCCATCAGTCTGCCACAGCAAAATGGTATCACTTCGCCGGCTTTGACGTGTTGGGTCTTATTGCAGGTAACACAGTAAACATCGGTATCATAGGGCGCCCGAATTTCGGGAATGGCCTGCTTTTCCGCTTCGCTCAGACCTTCGATATGGAATCGGGCGGTCTTATGCTCCGAAGGGACATAGACACCAATGGGCTGAAGTTGCTTTGTGCCGCCCAGACAGTTGCCTAGCTTGATCCACAACGCCTCCAGTTCCGCCGCTTCTGCCGCATGCTCCGGCGTGATTTCCACAATATCTTTTTCAATACGAATTTTCATGTTTTTTCTCCTTATAATGAGATCCGCCGGTCCCCGGTACAGAGGACCGGCGGTCGATCAATCGTCGGTTGTTACTTAAAATAACGGTTCAGCAGACCCTGCAGAGCCTTGCCGTGTCGGGCCTCGTCAGTAGCGAATGATGTAGTACAAGACATAACCC
>CAZOVE010000014.1:0-35304 GCA_964583135.1 uncultured Oscillospiraceae bacterium
GCAACCAATTATTGCAAAGAATTTCAATCCACCCACCCCGTACGGGGTGGGACTAACCGAAGATGATGCAACCAATTATTGCAAAGAATTTCAATCCACCCACCCCGTACGGGGTGGGACTACGCCCCACCGCTTCATACATTATCGACTAATTATTTCAATCCACCCACCCCGTACGGGGTGGGACTCATTGTGCGATATGTTGCGAAATATGAAAAAGCATTTCAATCCACCCACCCCGTACGGGGTGGGACCTGGAAAGGCTGATTGAATTGCTTGCTGAAAAGTATTTCAATCCACCCACCCCGTACGGGGTGGGACTTTCCCAGGCGCAAGAAAAATGGAATGTGTTGTGTATTTCAATCCACCCACCCCGTACGGGGTGGGACACACGCAATTATTCTTATTTTATCCCCTATACCTATTTCAATCCACCCACCCCGTACGGGGTGGGACCGTTTACCGTCATGCGCCCTGTGATTGTCGCAACATTTCAATCCACCCACCCCGTACGGGGTGGGACATTATGCTGGTTTAGATGAAAACGGTGTATTACAATTTCAATCCACCCACCCCGTACGGGGTGGGACCTTGGTGGGTGGACTTCTATATAATGAGGCTACACATTTCAATCCACCCACCCCGTACGGGGTGGGACAAAACAGTTTCGCCAGACTTTTTATATCTTGCGTATTTCAATCCACCCACCCCGTACGGGGTGGGACTTGGCATCTTCGATTCTTTCGGCTTCAGCCCTAACATTTCAATCCACCCACCCCGTACGGGGTGGGACTTCAACGCCATATTGATCATAATAGACCAAGTATATTTCAATCCACCCACCCCGTACGGGGTGGGACCGGTAAAACGACCCTTGCCTGCAAATTGGCTTATATTTCAATCCACCCACCCCGTACGGGGTGGGACTTGCAATTTCCAGCCAATGCCGCAACCAATCTACATTTCAATCCACCCACCCCGTACGGGGTGGGACCAGCATTCGCTGTATAACTTCCCCCGGCTGCATAAATTTCAATCCACCCACCCCGTACGGGGTGGGACTTTGAAAAAATCGCCCCATACTACCTCCCAACGATATTTCAATCCACCCACCCCGTACGGGGTGGGACGCATTTGCTCAAATCAACAGCGGTTGTCGTGACCATTTCAATCCACCCACCCCGTACGGGGTGGGACCCAGAGTCAATAAAATGCCTTTTAATCCAATGCTATTTCAATCCACCCACCCCGTACGGGGTGGGACTGGTGTTGCAAAACTGATTGAAGGCGCAGCACCTATTTCAATCCACCCACCCCGTACGGGGTGGGACTTGGAAAAGCCGTTATTGGCTTGTGGCTGATTGCCATTTCAATCCACCCACCCCGTACGGGGTGGGACTTTTTTTAACGCCTATTTGTTTATAACTTTTTTAATTTCAATCCACCCACCCCGTACGGGGTGGGACTGCCACATCGGAGCCACCGCCTTTCTCAACAGTTATTTCAATCCACCCACCCCGTACGGGGTGGGACCTTGAAGAAATCAACGAAAGATGAAGCAACATAAATTTCAATCCACCCACCCCGTACGGGGTGGGACTATCAAGCATATCTCCCTTGCGTGAAACACACCTATTTCAATCCACCCACCCCGTACGGGGTGGGACCTGGCGAGCGGTCGGGGATGGACCGGCCAAAACCATTTCAATCCACCCACCCCGTACGGGGTGGGACCATTTTGTTGCGTTCATTTTTTGCGAAAAGTTGGATTTCAATCCACCCACCCCGTACGGGGTGGGACAGCAAAGGTGCACAAACAATAATTATGTGACCTAAGCGCATTAAACATAATTGATATCACCACTTGTCTGCAGATCTTCATTTTTGCCTTCTTCAGGCAAGTGAGACACCCTAATTGATCCTTTTTGGGGTGCGAACCTCCCAGAGTTTTTTGGTGCACTTATAGTTCGCACTAGATGATTAGCACACCTTCCACCTCATAACTTTGTTTTACTCCAAAATGCTCAATCTTGGTCTGGTAGTTGTTTCCCAGATAATAAAATCGCAAGCTATCCTGTTGTTCATCCATCAGGCCACGGAGCTTATGCTGCAATTGGCGACACTGTGTAGCATCCAAAATACACTCGAATACAGAATTTTGAACACGCTGGCCATAATTAACGCATTCTTTGGCAATTTTGCGAAGCCGTTTTCTCCCGGCGGCATCAATGGTGCTAACATCATAGGTAATTAGAACAAACAATTCCACACCTCATTTCCACAAAAAGGGTGGATACCCGTCCATATCTCCACGCAGATACCGCGCCAAAAGAAGCGCTTGGACATACGGGACCAAGCCCCACGGTACTTTTTCTTCCAGATACGGATGCGTGATGACATCTTGCTTGCGCTCCTGCCAGTACTTCAGGAGATTGCGTCGCCCGGAATCCGTCATGCGAACTGCGCCATTTTCAACCTTTTCAAAATCTGTAGCGGATAGAACACGATTATTAATAAGACTTAGAACAAAACGATCTGCCATACACGGACGTAGTTCCTCCATCAAATCCAACGCCAAGGATGTTCTGCCCGGTCGATCACAATGCAGAAATCCCACATAGGCATCCAATCCCACAGCTTCCAGTGCGGATACACAATCATTTGTAAGCAGGCTGTAGGTAAAGGACAGCATGGCGTTCACATTATCTAACGGTGGCCGACGATTACGCCCGTGAAAATAGAAATCTTCCTTTTGCCGTAAAATCATTTGATCAAAGACGCGAAAATAGGCATTGGCAGCCGCACCTTCCAATCCTCGTAGCGTTTCCAAATCATCAACACTCAGAATTTGTGGCAACAAATCTTTATGTATGGTGCACGCATTTTCGAATGCTTCTTCATCAATACGCATCTTGTGATCTCGTTTTGTGCGCTCCATGCTCCAACGAGCATTGTGGATTTTCCCAAAAATCATTGCCCTCGCAATTCTACAGCTTTCAATTGGATCGTCTGCATAACGGTACTGTGTCCGGCGCAGCAGTACATTTCCCCTACTGATTCCGCTTATGCGAGCCAGAAATTTTCCTCGCGGTGTACAAAAACACAATCCTACATCACGTTCTGCACAGGCCCCCATAAGTGCTGGGGATGCGCCAGCATAGGAAAAGGACATAATCATTTGCAGATTATGTAATGGAAAACGCGCCAACACAGTCTTTTCACGGTTGACCAGCACATTTTCTCCATCTAAACTCAGATAAGCATCTTCAGTCGTAACAAACAATGTATTTAGCAAGTGCCTCATAACGCCTCCTGTACACCTTTCCGTAAGTAGTCAGAAACGCTACGCTTTTGACAAATTTTGGGGAGACAGAATTCCTTCAAAGAACAGGCATTGCAACTTTTTGTCGGTTTCACTTTGGGCGTGTGTCCACGACGATATAGTTCCTGCATTTGGTGGAGGTAGTTTTTCACTTCTGAACGTAGGGCATCATCAAACTTCACAACCTCACGTCTTCGTGTCTCCCCATAGAAGACTGCGCCTTCCGGAATATCGCAACACAACATTTCTTCCAAGCACATCGCCTGCGCACAGAGCTGCAAGCGATCCATATTGCTTTCTTTCGGTGCGCCTCGCTTATACTCCACGGGATACGGTTGCCACAATCCATCTCGTCCTGCCAGAGGAATTCCAGAATTCGTTTGCAGGAATTCGACAACATCGCAGTTCCCGCTGATTCCCAGTGTGGGTGAATGAATGCTCATATTTCTAGAAATGATCCGATCCCCACGTTTTTCATGTTGGGAACCATCATGTGCTTTCTCGTGAAAAATTCTTCCATCTGTGGTATGAACATTTTCTGCCCATTGCTGTTCAATATGGATCAGCGCCCATTGGCGACGACAGAACACAAAGTGCTGCAACCCGGATAATTGGAGATAATCCTCTTCCTTAAATCCCATCTATGATCTCCGGTGTTAGACCAGGAAGCTCTTCCAATGTAATAACATAGTCGTCCACACTCAAAGGTAATGCCATGGGATCCCGCTGCGCAATTTTCACCGAGCGATGAACCTTTGCGGAAGAATATTGACCGCTAGGGCTATTATGCTCAAACCAATACATCTGCACAACTTCCATAGACCCCTCAGGACGTGCGGAAGATGCATCATTTTCAAACAACGTGCGCAAACACGCTTTGACTACTTGGGCATCATCGTCGGTGAAGCCTGTCTTTTGCGCAAGCTGAACATTGATGGATCCCTTAATCACATACAGGCCAAAGCGGACAAAATGCTTCATGCCCATGGTATCCGACGTTCTTCCACCGCCTTTTTCGCCTTTCTCACCGTTGACGCTTTTGGTGATTTGCAAGGATTGAACCTCAATAGGGGAAATACTAACCGCCTGATGAATCGATACTGGTCCTCGTACTCCGACGGAAACGCCCTTTGCATCCTTAAAGGCAAACACTTGACCGAAAGTGCGCACATCCAACCATGTTTGGCAAGCTCTCTGTGCATACACATCCCGATTCTTTTCGCCCTTCATCACAGTACTGGCTCGTTCGCTAAGACTCCCCATACCATCTTCACAACGATCCTCCGACTGAACAAAGATAGGATGTCCCAAGTCCTGCATCCGGTTACGAATCTTACGCTTGATGCACACATCACTCATTTCACCGAAGCCATTATAGTCCGTACGAGGACGATTACCATTCAGCGGATCACCGTTGGCGTTGGCCCGATTCACTGCCACAACAACCACAAAATCGATTTTGTTTTTCAAAGTACTCATATTATTCTTCCTCCGTTTCATTATTGGTATTTTTGGTATACAAGGTTGTGCGTTGCAGATAATATCCCATCAAATAGCTGTCCTCCAAAGGCTTATTCCACTCCTCCTGTGGGAATGCGCTGATGACTTCCATGATCTGCCCCATGAGGTTTTTATACCAGATCCGGCTTCCAGCCTTCAATCGAGGAAAATAAGCCCGTTCGAGTTGTTTCTCCAGATTCCCTGCAACATACATGGGTCTCTGGCAAAATACCGATTGCATCCGAATTGCGTTTGGTTCTCTGCCTTCACTGCTATCGTAGGTGTCCCGCTCCACCTTCTCCATTACTGCCAACAATCTTCCGAACTGATAGCTGCGATCTTTCTTTTCCGGTTCCAGCGCCATGCTCCATTCCTCCTTATAATAATCTTTTCTGTATTTGCGGATCACCGCACACGCAGTGAATAGAATATCCTCATAAACAAAGTGATCGTACGCCTGCGGTTGGGACGCCCGTGCAACAAGCGCTTGAACAACGTCCTTGCCCAGCGGACTCCTGTCCACTCGGCACACCACAAGTCGTTGCATCTGCTGACAAAGGATTCTTTCATCTGTTTCCAAGCGGCTACCGCCTTTTTCTGTACGTTGCGTACCACATGAACAATCCACTATTTGGCGCAAGCTCGGAGACTGAATGCCGAATTTCCAATGTGGCCAACAACAGCTTACATCCCAGTCATGGAGTCGTTGCAAAAAATCGTGTCCTTGTAACTCGCTGTAATAAGTTAAAGACAGTCGGCCAGACGTTGCCGCATCGAACACCGCCAATACCACCCCATGGGTAATATCCAACTCTGCTTTTTTGCTATTCAGGGTTTGGTGCAGAGCATCTCGGTATTCTGAGGGATGAAAAACCGGTTTGGGTGGACGCATAAACGGCAAGTGCGCTTGAGTAATTGTTCTTCCTTGCGGATTCCAACACAAAAAGGTGCGTCCGCCCAAAATAACGCCTTGCGTGCTCACTAACCAGCGCAATGCACTATGGGACTTTTGCGATACCTCATAACCAACGCAAGCCGCTTGCCAATCCTGCTCGAATCGCCCCCGATAAGTAAAGCCATTACTATCATTAGCTGAAATCAATTTGGCATTTCCCGCAATAGAAACAATGCCCTTAGGATGCTGAACCGCTGGAGCAACAATCTCCCCCGACACCATACACAACTGCGAGGGTGTTGCAATACTCGCTTTATAGTAAGCCGTAAACGCATCGAATAAAGAAGGATCCAACCAACATGCCTCAATTTCTCCCCCCAACACTCGCCAACGGATAAGCAATTTTTCATCTTCCGGCTTACCTCGATCATTCAACTTCACCAAGTCGCACTTTTGTAAATCCTGCACAATGGTTTGTTGCATGACATATTGCAAGATTGGCAACAGCTTTGGGTGTGTATGCTCTGAAGATGCCCATTGAGAAAGCTGTTTCACATAAAGAGCATATTTCTCAGCATTGTCCGGGATAAGATAACCCAACTGTTCGCAAAGAGGATGTGCGCAGGGTGCGGAAGTTCTACCTGCCGAACCTTCTGCTACAGGTATGATGATTTTCGGTTCGGTCTTACTTACTGCGGAGGCATTTACAAAATTGCCATCGGAATCTAACGTAATCTCAATATTCGCTCTGGTCACAATGTGCCCCACGGGTGCCATCATATCCTCGCCCTCTCGGTGCTGGCTAGCATGGTTGTGGTAGCACTCGTATGTCTCCAACGCTTTTTGCAGCAATCCCATTTATGTCACCTCCCCGAATTCCCCGAATCCCGAAAAATTCTCTAATTCCTCTCCAAAAGGCTTGATTTCCATGGTACGCAAGGTTTTGTGATATGGGCAATCTTCCGGCCTTGGGAAACGTATAATGCCGTTTTCCATAACCGGCCTCCAGAATCGGGTTGTCATTTGACCGGCAGTCTGTGCGTCATATGCTTCATCTGCATAAGTAATGCCGTGATACATCAAGCCAAAATCCATTCGCGGAATATTGTCATATGCACCAATGCCCTGCCCAAAGACGCAGGGTTCTACATAGCCTTGACATTCCCGTGTTCCCAAGAAAATATCGCGACGTCCACCTTTGCAAATCATTTTCAAAGCAATCTGGTGGTGTTTGTTCTCGTTGCGGTCTTTTTCTAGCTCCGGACGATTCTCATTCCATTCAAAATGCGCTCGCACTTGATAACGACAGTTCTTCAAATATGTATAGTACGCCAAGTCATTTCCACCCGAGTACTTGATTGGTCGGATTCCCTTGACTTCCATTTGGATGGGAGTCATAATTCGCACAGCATCAATCACCCAGACAATCGTAGGTTTCCAATAGATGCTATGCAAGATTCCTTTGATTGCCTCATAGGTTGGAATCTGATAGCTACATTTTTCTCCGCCAATCCGCATGATCGGATCAGAGAACAATGCATAGTCACCAGACACTTCAAATTCCACAACATTTGGGTATTGGGTTTTACTCATATTACACCTCCAAAAAGTCATTCTCTTTCGGTTTTAGAATTAATCCCACGCACTCATCGTAAAATTCCGGAAGCAAAACGGCGATTCCCATATGTTCAAATACACCATTTCCTAAGCATTCAAGTTGCCATCCGTATACAGATACAGTATATGGTCTGACGCGTTTCTCCCACGAAGACAGCCATACTGGATCGAGCTGTTCCTGCGCTGTCAACTCAGCGATCAATGCAATTCCATCTTCATACGGCACAACAACATCTCTTGTATTGCTATCAAACACTCGGAACGCCTTTCCAGCCATTTTAAAAGACTGGTTCATCATATATTCTCCTGCATAAGAAGCATTCTCATTATAATAGCGTTCATTACATGATAACAAAGCAAACAAGGTCGTCCGCTGTCGTTCCAAGAAGAAGTCTTGATATTCTTTTGCTACAGAGGTGTACAGCCGTTGATAATATGTTGCAATCGCACGCTCCGAGCTCAAATCATTTCCAAAATGATCCGGGTGTCTTTTATAAGCATCCATCAAGCTGACGGTTGCAGTCTTTGCAGTTTGGATATCCTGAAGCATCCTAAGATTCTCATTCAAACAGTTGACAACATCCACTTTTGCAGGATGTGGCTGTTCACCGTGGCGATTGCACCGGCCCGCAGCCTGCACAACACTATCCATTCCAGCCGACAGACGAATCACTCGACCAAACGAAATATCCACGCCGGCTTCGATCACCTGCGTCGCTACACATAGGCATTTACGGTTGGTTTTGAGCGCCTCGTTCAATTGATATAACACCTTTCTGCGGTGTGCAACGCACATAGAAGCAGACAAGTGACAGCTCTCTTCTGCCGAATTCCGCAAAATACCAAAAAGATACTCTGCTTCATCTTTCTTATTGCACACCACCAGTAAACTTTGGGTTTCCTTCAAAGCGCTTTGCGCAAAAGCACCTATTTCTTCTAATGTCATTCCGCCTCTATCCGTAATCTTTGTTCGGCAGAATATTTTCCATAATACCGGATCGAATGGCACAACATCCTCAATCACTTGACGAATGGGTCTTTGTGCCATCTCTAGCCGTGGTTGTGTGGCAGAACAAAGTAAAACTGTCGTGTTGCAAACCGATGTTAAGAAGTCCATGGCGTGATTAAACAGGGATAGCATTTTATGAGGAACGGTTTGCACTTCGTCAATAACAACCACACTGTTACAAATGCTGTGAAATCGCCGAATTGATGTTGTTTTACCATCAAAAAGGGTATTGAGCAATTGAACCAACGTCGTAATAACCACAGGAGCATGCCAGTTTTCTACAGCCAATTCCCGCAGGTCCAACTCCGCTTCTTCTGGCTGCAGCACATTGGAATGGTGTTCTAGCACAATTCTATCATCGCCCAGAAATTCACGAATCACTGCAGCATTTTGTTCCAAAATCGATAATAGTGGTGATACAAATATCAAACGGCGCTTATTCCATTTTTGTGCATGGGCTAACGCATATCGCAAGGAACTCAACGTTTTTCCCGATCCCGTCGGAACATTGAGCCGATATATTCCACCCACTTTTTCCGCAAAGTTTCGGCATTTGTTGGAGATCTGTTGCCTCGCTTGTGCAATATCTGTGTCCTTTGGGAATTCCATAACTTTTTTATCAACGCGAACAAGATAAGGCAACCAGAAATCCTGCATGTTATTCTGCGTTGGAATGTTGTATGTACATCGCATAAATTCCGCCGTATCACGGCGGTCCCCTTCAATCACAGCCGACAACAAAAGACGAGACAGTAAGAAAATCTGAAATGAAGCTGCATGCACATCATCTTCTATCAAATCAGTTATTTTTTGACACGCCAGCATCAAATCTTGATTTGCTTTTTCAAATAGTTTGTCTAATTCCTGAAGCGATACACATTGATTCACAAAGTTTTCGATACTCTCAGCATAACCGATTGATGAATCATTCTTTCGATGTTCAAATCCAGAGTTGCGTTTTTCATCGATGCAGTCAAACAAGCCATGATGCGCACCTACAGCATAAGCCAACAGCTCCGCCGAAAGCAATTTTTCAGGTGTCGCATCTTGTCCATGATAGCGATCTAAAATCAACCGCACTCCCGCAAACGTATGATTTACACTTCCGCGGATACCATTCGCATTGTTCAAATACTGCGCAAATTCTCGTTTGAATTTTCCGCAGTCATGAAGCAATCCTGCAAACTCCGCAGCATGATTGAGTTGTATGTCGGCAAGACATTCGCTGGCATAGCGAGCAGTATTTTTGCTATGATCAGTTGCAGTTTGTACAATCTGATTGGAACCTTCTCTGCGAATATGGGCAGGATAAATCATTGTTCATACTCCATTCGTATCCATAATCAGTTCGATTTATGCTTTTTTCTACATTTAGTCATAGTTCTATGAAGTCTTTGTTGATCCAAATTCATGGAATCCGCAGTCATTCAACTAATGCCATCCTTTACATTGTTAATTATACTTTAATCAACATTACAATGCAATACAAAAATAAGACACTCTAAAAAACCTTCAGTTATCTGTAATCTTTCTCCTTGCGAACAAGCCGAGAATGTTCAAGAAATTCATTGATATATCATTGATTATTTCGCCATCTGTGTTTATAATAGGTGTAGAATGACTGAACAAGGATTGTTACAGAGGCGCAGGATGATCAATCACGAAAACACATGGGATCAACTCTTACAAATCAAAACCACTGGTCGGGATGATGTATGCTCTGACCAATATCGTTACCCGTATGAGCCGACACCATATTCTGTTTTAGAGCGTTTAGCGAATAGCACCTTGATTGGCAAAAGCGACGTCGTTTTGGACTATGGTTGCGGAAAAGGGCGTGTTGGATTTTTCCTCTCCCACCAGACCGATGCGCACACCATCGGAATTGAATATGATGCCCGAATTTACGAAAGTGCACTAAAAAATCGAAAAGCTGCTATTTCTAAGGCACAGACCGACTTTATACTGGCTCGTGCGGAAGAATTTGCAGTACCCTGTTCCGTCACTCGATGCTATTTCTTCAATCCCTTTTCTGTGGAGATTCTTCACAAAGTGATGGCGCGGATCATAAAATCCTACTACGAACATCCAAGGCAACTGTTTTTGTTCTTCTATTATCCCTCAGATGCGTATATTTCCTACCTGATGACCGTGGACGAATTAGAGTATTATGATGAGATCGAATACGAAGACTTATTTGTAGGGAAAGACGTTCGGGAGAGAATCCTGATTTTTGAGCTGCCTGATTTTGAAGCTGAAGATGAAGTGCCAAGCTTTGAGCCCCCCTCGTCTCTTTGAATGAGAGTAAGAGTACAACAACCAATCAAGCAAATTCACTTGTATTTGCAAGAGAACGCTTTACGTAGAACCATTGGAAAATATCCGTTCTGGTGACTTCTGCGCAGTCAATGCCATTGCTCAAGGGACACTCGCAACGATATCGGCGGTAAAGCGATTCCAAACGCAATCCGCCAACAGTAGTCTACACATGGCGGGTCGCAACAGATACCATCGAAATAACTTACCGTAGCCCTGAATTCCAATTCGACGAGAGTTATTCGGATTGCGGTTGTGCCTTAACAGAAGGAGGAAATCAACATGAAAAAGATTCAAGCAGCGATTCACCCCGATGACGATCTTCATTACAGCAAGCTGGGTTTGACCCGAAATAAGGTAGAAGTCTGGGAAGACGGTATGCGTACCGACGGAAGTAAGGGTACTTACGAATGGTGGTACTTTGATTCCAGTTATCCCGACGGAACCAAACTGATCATCATTTTCTATTCAAAATCTCCCTTTGATGTCGACGGTCTCATCAAGCCCATGTCTACCATGGAGCTGACTCTGCCCGACGGGAGGAAATTTGAGGAGCAAGTCAATGCCACCATTGCCGAGAGCTTCTACCACAAAGACAAGTGCGACATCCGCATTGGTGACTGCCAGATGGCCGGCGATCTGACGCACTACAGCATCGTATTCAAAGGCAAGACCTTATCCGCAACGGTCAATCTCACCAACACCGTCCCTGCCTGGCGGAGTCAATGTGGTCCTATCCTTTTTGGAGACAACGAGGAATACTATTTCAACTGGCTTCCCGCAACACCCGAAGGAAACGCCATCGCTGACGTGACCTATCCCGAGGGTCAGCTCCATTTGGAGGGCAGTGGCTACCACGACCACAACTGGGGCAACGTCTCCATGCTGAAGCTGATGCACCACTGGTACTGGGGGCGCGCCAAGATCGGCGATTACAAGGTCATCTCTTCTTGGATCACTGCACAGAAGAAGTACGGCTATAAGGAATTCGATGTATTTATGCTGGCGCGTGGTGGCGAGATTCTAGGCGACAACGCAAATCATACGCTGAAATTCCTCCCTACAGATGAATACATCGACGATCACACCGGCAAACCCGTTTACAACAAGGTGATCTACGAATACGAAACACCTGCCGGAGAATACTACCGAATCACCTATGACCGTCACCGCGACATTTCCCGGCAGAACTTCATTGATCTGCTGCCTAGTGTTGTTCGACTGGTCGCAAGGCTGATTGGATTCGAGGGCTCTTACCTGCGCTTTGAGGGTAGTGCCACCATTGAGAAAATTGAAAACGGCGTAGTCATCGAATCTGTGACAGAAGAATCCGCCGTCTGGGAGCTTATGTACTTCGGTAAATCCGGCGCAGACAAAGCATAAACCATTGACCAAATACAACCAAGGGAGCGCCTCGCTTGAGGCGCTCCCTTTTGCGTATGTATTCATTTCGCACACAAGGTTTCGGACACACCTTTCGATCTTCAATGCGCGCCTTCTCCCCTAAAGACGCACTATCCCAACATCACGACGTCTCATTGTTTGATTCCATCCGGTATCCTTTACCACCAGCGAGCCAACAGTTCATCGACACCGGGCTCCACGGGATCTGCAGATAGACCGGGAATATACTTGCAAGCTTCCATCAAAATGTCCGCATAGCGACCAAATGCACCGGAAACATGGTGGATATAGGGACCTTCTACCAATTTATGCTCCCACTTAGGCCAGTTTTGGGTCTGGATCCACACATAGCTTCCCTTATTCAGCGGACCTTCGGTGGTCACTGCTTCACCCAACAGCAAACAGTACTGTCCGTGATCGCCATCAAAGCGAGCAATGGTTAACTCGCCATCCTTCAGTTCATTTTGGATGATGCCGAAATTATGATCATCGTTATAGGGGTTGCCCGTAAAGCAGACATTCTGCCGATCCTTGGCCAATGAGGGTGGGAAATTACCGCAGTGCCAAAGAAGCTCTGCGTTATCATTGCTAGGATGCCGTACTGTCACATCCGCAAAGAACGGCACGCCGGAATTTCCCATTGCCGCCTGCATCATTACTGCCGTGATGGCACCATGGATATCCGTTTCGCAGGCAACAGGCAACCCATCCTCTGTCAGCAGCGCATTGGCAAGACAGGGCATAATGCCGGTCTCCACCTGCAGCGCACTCCAGCACTGTACCGCTACAGCCGAGCAGTGATACATCGCAGCCAAGCGTTGCATTGCAATTTTGAGAGAGGCAGTCATATAAACACCATGCTCCGGCGCATTGCCGTCAATGGAACGGATCATCGCCACGACTTGCTGATACTCTTCCCCATTTTCCTCCCGAATGTGGCGCATTTGCGTCACAATATCAGACAGCGCAACCGGATAAAGATGAATATCAAACCGCTCCAGCAGTTCGTTTTCGTTGCAGATCACACTGGCAAAGACCTCCGGACGGGTGGAGATCTGCAGGATCTTCAGGTTCCGAACGGCCTTCACCACCCGTGCAACCGCCAGAAACTTTCCGAAGCCTCTGTGGAAATCTTCGCTATCGATGGCAGAATTGGTCAGGTAAGTAAACGGAACGCAGTGTCTGCGCATAACTTTGCCGGTAGCAAACAGACCGCACTGGGAATCACGGCTGCGAATTCCTTCCGCATCCGGACTATCATCTCGTGGACCCCACAGTAGCACCGGCAGATTCATGGCTCGGGCCACTTGGGAAACCAGGCTCTCAGAACCGAAGTTGCAGTGGGGGAAGAAAATGGCATCCACCTTTTCCTCGGTGAAACGGGCAATGACCTTCGGAAGGTCATCCTGCCTGCAAAGAAGCGCTTCTTCGTTGATGCCAGTCAGGTCGATCAAATCCACTTCATGTCTCCCCAGACTATTCCGAATCAAGTCACGGTATTTCCATGCTTCTTCCCGGCTGAAGCAATCGCGCCGGGTGGGGCAAAAACCCAGTTTGATTCTACTCATCAATGACTCCTCCTGTTAATCCCCATTCAAATCGATCTTTACTGTATATGTTTTGCTTTCACCGGGCTGCAGGAATTTTAGTCTGCCCTGTTGGCGCAGTACGTCTCGACCATCGGGTGTACAGTTACCCGGCTCCAGGCCCATGACGTAATCACGAACACCCATCATCTTCCACTGGGTAAAATGATCCAGAACTTTCGGATCAAAGGAAATTGTCAGCCCCTTGCGGATCTGTGGATTGTAGATCGATGCTCTGCCTTCACCCTCGAAGGTATGGTAATAGCACTGTTCCGTAAACTGCGCTGTGGGCTGCAAGATCTGATTCCACGTATCCAGATCTTCCGCAGCGCGTGCATCTCTGGGCTTTACATCCACGGAGGGAATATCCAGCACCGCTTTTTCCGATAGCAGCGGATATCCGATATTGATATGATAAAGTAGCATAAGCGCAGAGACGGTATCACCCCTATTTTCTACCGTATCGGTTATGGTAAAGGAATTTTCCCATTTACCGCAGCAGATCACACGGGACAAGTGCAGCTTGTCTGCAAAAATGCGACTGTCGTCCACCTCCGCATGGATATATAGGTAATTTTCATCTTCCGTCCACCAAATCCGCTCACAGGGGGTGTTTCCGATGGTGCCATGCAGTGGCAGATGTTCTCCCTGATCCACGCAGGAAGAACCAACCGCCGTCAGGCCGCAGGTGGTTAAAAAACCTGCAGTAAAGCTCTTCAAAAAGCCATTTCCCACACCGTCGTAATACGCCGGTGCCACGTAGCCACAGGGACTCACGTAGCACATATTAATACCCTTGTAAACAAGGCGGGAAATGTCGGCACACCGGTCAGCAGACACGGTAAATTCCAATCCTGCTGCATTATGCACCTGCAGCAGACGCATACCGTCCCCTTTTCCGCCGACAAGCCGCACCTCCTCCACTCCGTAAAGTTGGCTGGTATGACCTACGTATTGATGTTGATTCATATTGACCTCCTCCATGCAGCGTGCGGTTCCTCCGTCATGCTGCGATTTTTTCAATGAACTATCATTTTATGATCCTTCAGCGAACAGCTTGGATGCCTCATACATGGCATCTAGCGCAGGCTTCGGGGTATTGTCAGCATTAAGTAGCCCCCAAGAAGAGTAGAGATTGCACAGTGGGTCACCGCATTCCCAGCAAACACCACTTTCATTGTTCAGAGCATACCAAAATGTTCCGATCACCTCAGGATGTCTTGCAAAGATCTCCATACAGGCCGTAACATATTCCGCCTGAACCTCCGGGCCTCGATCACCGTGTCCCTCCCACTGATATCTGCAGGTTCCCAGAGGATCGTTTTCTGCAGAGGAATACGACCACTCCGTAATAACGATCGGTACCTGTGCCGCTTCATAGAAGGTGTTGATGTAATACTCCCATGTCTCCGGGCCGCCCTCCTGCAAGGTGGCGTAGTAACCATCCAAGCCTAGCCAATCCAGCCGGTCATCCTCTTGATAGAGTTCTCTGACAATCTTCATGCTGTACTCTTCCCATACCGCCACAAGCATATTCACACCACAGGAGGCGGAGGGATTGCCTGCCTTCACGCCATCGGTACACGCCTGTGTAAAGCGAACGATCTGCTTGACGGTCATAGGACCTGTGTAGGTGGAGATATCCGGTTCGTTACCGATGAGCCATGTGGAACAGATACTCTTGATATCCTTGGCCATATACTTTGTGGCAGATGTCACCATCTTGTAGAAGTAGTCATCATCATAATCGGTATAGACTTCGGGATAATTGGAATGCCAAGCGATGCCGCCTGTAGCGGCATCATAGCCCATTCCACCGGGCCACATACACTGGGCCATGACTTTTATACCGGCCTCATAGAACATGGTCGCCACCTTCTTAGCCATTACATAGGCAGCATTGGGGGTAATGCCATCGGCATTAAATGGATAAGGAAATACGATCCGTACGTATGTAATGCCGTGCTCCTTGAGCGTCCGGACCACATCGGCATCGATTACACTCTGATTGTTGATGGTAACACCGACATCCCTGCGTATATCGATCACAGTTTCGCCAACTGCACCACTCTCTGTGGGATCTGCAACGCTGTCTGATGTGCTGTCGCCGGTGCTGATTTCGCCTCCATCTGTACAGCCGGTCACCATGGTCAAGGCCAACGACAGCAACATTACCGTAGCGATCACTCTAAAAAGTTTCACTTGACTTTTCCTCCCTAAATGAGCTTTCAAATCATTCTCACCGGGACAATCTTAGTATACAACAACGAAAGGTCGGTAAGCAATGATATTTATCCATCAAAACCACATATTTCTATACATTTCAGCGACTTGTGTCGTAACAGTCACTTTGCTTCCTTACGGTAGATGCGACGGTATTCTGACGGATTCACGCCATACTGCTTCTTAAACAGCTTGGAAAAATAATTAGCACTTTCATAGCCGAGATTCGCCGAAATCTCAGCGATATTCCGATTGGTTTCTCGAATCTGCCGCGCAGCTTCCTGCATTTTCACATTGGTGATATACTCCGAGAGTCGCATTCCCGTTTCGGACTTAAAAATTGCACTGAGGTAATTGGGGCTGATCTTAAGATACTGTGCCATGATCTGTACATTGATCGGTTCCGCGATCTGATCGTTGATGATCACCTGCGCCTGCCTGACAATACGGCTAACACGCTTATCGTTCTCCGTTCGGGCCAGATGGGTCATATGCCGCAAATACTGCTTCATCACAAATTCCAGCGATGACAGGCTGTCCGTTGTGAGAAATTCATTGATGAGCCGGGAATAGAAGGCAGAACGCTCCGTGTTAATGGCAAGTTTATCCAGAATATCCATAAACAAAACCGACATGTCGATCTTCAGCGCCATGATATTATCGCCGCTTACAAGACCATTGGCATGCAACTGATGAAATTGATCCTCCAACAACTTGTCGATCTGTTCCATTTCGCCATGGTATAGATGCTGAACGATCTGCTCCTTAAAACCCTTAGGCATCTGGAAACGCCGGGTATTACAATCGTACAAGTCGCAGTAGAAGCACACAAAGCTGTTTACCAGATACCGTCCCTGCTCTAGTGCATCGCAGGCCTGCCTGTAGCTGAGCGCAATGCCACTAACCGTCTTATCCGCAAGGCCTACACCGACCTCGATCTTGTGGCCGCATTCACGGGCGATCCGTTTATGAATGACCTCTAGAATTTCTTCAAGTTCGTAGCGAAACAGATCGCCGGGTTCCCGAATCAACAATACAAAAGCAATGCGGTCTGGAGATCGGATACAGGAACGGGAGATGGCGATCTTGCTGATCTCTTCCCGGGCGATTTCTTGAATACGCAGTGCGGATTCCCATACATTATCACGGTGTCCTTCGGGTACAGATACAGTGAAAGAGATCACAACACTGAGGTAATATTTGTCTATCGGCGAGGTCAATCCCAAAAACTCCATCATCTGTGGGGTCTCCTGAGGTTGATCATAACCCTCTAGCAACTCACTAAACATATGATCTCGCAGGCGTGATAACTGTTTCTGCTGAACTTGCGTTGCGCTAATACTATCGTTCTTTCCTTTCAGTATAGCGATGATGCCATCCAGTTTCTTCAGATCAGATTCCGGGTCGATCACGCTGACAGAAACCTCTTCAATATCCTCGATCTGTTGCTGAGAATATCCGTTGGCGAGAAGAACAACCTTCGCACCGACTTGATTCAGCAGCAAAAGATTCAACCATCCATTTTCAAAGTCTTCCAGCGTTTCCACATTGGCGATCACCGCTACAGGCTTCATGGACATCAACAAATTCTTCAGTTGCTCCGACGTGCCAGCTACTGCGCAATAAAACCGGGATTTGACGATCTTTTTTATTGCGCTGATATGCGTTTTCTGGTGGTCAATTATTATAATCATGGTAGTATATATCCTTTGTTTGCAAGTCTATTTCCCAGTTATATTATAACATTAGCGGAATGCACTGTCAAAAAATTGCACAAAGTTCGTAATTCGAACGAATTCCAGGATAATATCGAGAAAACCGCTATAAATAGAGAAATATACCCAATATTGCCAGAATCGCATGTAAGAGTCAGAAGCGGGGGCCAATACCAGCCCCCGCCCTTCTATACCGCTGAAATCAATTCAGAAGTTCTCCGCTCAGGCCTTCTTTTTCTTGCTAACTGCCACAATGACTACAACCACGGCTGCAAGCGCGATCACGATCACAATGGGGATCCATACGGGAAAACCGGGATCGTCTGTCGGATCGTCCGAGGTAGCAGGCTCGGTGGGATCATCGGCCTTCGGTTCCGTGTTCTGAGGCTCAGTTGCGACAGGATCAGTTGCGGGAGGCTCTGATTCCTTGACCTTGGTGTACTTCATGTTCACACCCACAAAGCCGCAGTCGAGCATGATAATATCCTCATAGCCAGTAATAAAATAGGTACCACCCATGACCATGATGTCATCATCATCGGTTACAAGGTACTGCGCATTGACCTCAAACCAAGTATCACCTTCGTAATACTCACGGCTCATCAGCAAGTAGGGATGATTTGCCTGCAGCTTGACCGGTGTTTCCAACTTGACGTAAGTGATCTTCTCATGCTCACCGCCATAAACAATGACGTTGGCACCGGGAACATCTTCAAAGGTCACACCATCCACCAGCTTGACTGCATGCTCCTGCACGTTGCCATCCAAATAGATACGGCCCAGCTCGGTAACATACAGCGTATCATTTCCGGTGATGAACTTGA
Source organism: uncultured Oscillospiraceae bacterium (assembly GCA_964583135.1). GTDB lineage: Bacteria > Bacillota > Clostridia > Oscillospirales > Oscillospiraceae > Faecousia. Next base: position 18,412 of record CAZOVE010000014.1, read on the forward strand.
TGCCGATGAAACTGTGATAGTCGTTACGAATAATGGTGTAGTTGATATCCATAAAGGCTTCGATCTGTTCATCCAGTTCTACATCCACCACCGGAGTGTATGTGAACTGCATATCAAGGCTAACATAACCGCTGTTGGAGAAGCGGAACGTGGTGTAACCTTCGCCGTCTTGCATAACATAGCCTGCGCAGACAGCGGCGCTGCCAGAATACATGACATCGTGCCAATCGCTGAAGTTATCACCGTCAACACGCTCCGAACTAAGCAGGTAGTAGGTCGTGTTGGCTTCCAAGGTCACAGGTGTTGCCAGCGTACCGTAAGTAAACTGATCCACTACACCGCCGCTAACGGTAACAGTAGCACCTTCCACATCCGCACCGGTGGCAGCATTCACAATCTTCAGGGTATGCTCCTGAGCATTGCCTTCATAGAAGAGTCTACCTAAGGAAGTCACCGTCAGCGCATGCTCGCCAACCTGCACGATGGTGCCGATGTAGCCTTCATAATCCTCGGGCAAAGCCGGGATCTTACCGGAGTCTTTCACGCCGAAATGGTCGACCTTTGCAACGAGATTGCCGGAAATGGTATCCGCTTCCTCTGCACCGACCATGGGGATCACCAAAGTGACCATCACCATGCAAAGTAACAAGGCGATGAGTTTTGTTCTCTTCATGATTGTATCCTCCTTTTTTGTGGGGGTAGCAAGCAGAAGCAGTCGCGCCACCTGCTACCCTTGTTTATGATTCAGGTTCTTTTCTTCAGCACCACCAGCGCTGCAGCAGAAACAAACAGCAAGCAGGCGATCACGCCAATGGCATCACCCGTCTGAGGAGGGTCATCCGTGGAGTCTGCAGAAGCATCCGTGACTTCTTCCACCGAAAAGCCGTATTTTAGGCTGGTAGCAGCCCAATAGGTACCTTCAACCTTCTCATAAGTATTATTACCGGCATTCCAATAGGCGGAACCATTCAGGGAAATACCTTCATTACCAATGGCAATGCTGCCACCCTCAAGCCACGTGTCACCGTCGTCAGCGATCTCAACACAGATCACGAGATACTTCTTTCCTGCTTCCAGCTTGATGGGGTTAGGCAGATCGCCCCATGTATACGCACCGGCAGTACCACCGGCAGGAACCGTGACGGTACTGAATGGAACCTTCTGGTCCGTAGCGGCGTCCACAAGGAACATGGTATGGGCATTGGCACCTCCGCCAAAGTACAGGCGGCCCAGAGAGCTGACATAGATATCCCGATCACCAACGGTGAACATAGTGCCGATCTGCATACCATGATCACGCAGAGTAGTCAGATAATTCTCGGCATACTGGATGTCGCTGACCAGCTCATTTTCGGTACCGGATACAGCATGCTTTGCCACTGTGTACTTGATATCCAGTCCAACAAAGCCATATTCGCCGGCAGCGTCAGGATTATAACCGTAATTGGGCTGGGTCTCATCGGGAATGAAGAAAACACCACCGGTGACGACAACACTGCCGTTGGGATCCGTGCGGAAGCCGTGTTCTGCAAACGCATCCCCTTCATAATGCTCTTCGCTGAGCAGATAGTAGGATTGGCCTGCCTTCAAGGTGACAGTGTTCTCCAGAGAACCGTAGGTAAACTTGTTGACTTCACCGCCCTGAACCGTAACGGAAGCACCCACAACATCTTCGCCGGTCGCAGCATCCACCAGTTTCAGGTTATGCTCCTGCGTGTTGCCCTCGTAGAACATACGTCCGATGGCGGTGACGTTGATATCATAAGGACCAACCTTGATGACAACGCCGATATAGCTGTGGAAGTTGTTGCGGGTACCGTTATGGATAAACCATGTATCCACCAATGTATCCTCAACCATAACGGTAGCTGCAGATACACCGACAGCCACTGAGGCGACCAACAGCATCGCCAGCATAACAGAAATAATGCGCTTCGTGATTTTCATAAGTTTTTCCTCCTATAATATTTATGATTGCACAATGCAATATGCTCCCATTTGACCAGAGTCTCCGTCCTGGTCTTCATCCGGCATCCATGCCCAATAGGTTCGCAGACCGATGCCGTGATGTACATAAGTAGGATGACCCTTCACGTGCTCAGGGGGATTGAAGGCCTTTTCATAGAGATTCTTCGCAAGCAACCTTCCTTCGCTATCACGCAGTTCCAGTCGAACAGTGTATTCCCTGCCCCCTTCGGGGTGCCAGTAAACGTCCGTCACCTTGACACGGCCGTTTGCTGTAACATCTAGCACGGTTTCCCCGTTCCAAACACAAGAACCTGTTTCGTCCGTAAACTCCCAAACAGCCACCGCACCAAGATAAGTCTTTAGAAGATCGTTCACGACCCAGATGGTAACGGGCTCATGCTTTTTCGTCTCCATCAGGATGCCGATGGGCTGGTTGCTTTCTTCAAAGGCACGGACAGCATACTTAGGAAGCCCCTTCCAGTCGTACACACCGAAATGGCTGGTAGGTGCGCAGTCTGTAAACAGGAACTGATAATGGCCGGAGCAAGGCTCCCACTTTTGGGTGCGGTAGTGCTCAATGAAATACTTGATATAGCGGTACTGATAGTACTGGATCAGATCCGTACCATCCACCACACGGCCGAGAATCTTTACCAATTCCGGCTCACCACGCAGTGTTGCAAAGCAAGGCAGTGCATCCATGCCAAACTCGGTATTAAACTTCTCGGACGTACCGTAGATATCGGCATAATGGGTATGGGCGCCATCCAAAGAGCCCATATAATTGTGGCTGTCACCGCTTTCCGGATCGTTCCGCTCCCAAGAGCTGAGAATCGTGGGACGCTTGGGATCCAGACGATCTGCGGCATCCTTAAACTGAGGACCGGGGAACTGATGCAGAAAATTATCCCCTCTCGGTTCGTTGAGCAGGACCCAGCAATAAATGGACGGATGATTACGGAGCCTGATCAGCATTTCTTCAAACATCTTGGTTGCCCGGCGCCCCCATTCCTCCGTTGCCGGATGAACCCAATTGAAATCGGAGTCTTGCATCAAAAGGATGCCATGTTCGTCACACAGTTCATAGAATTCATCCTTCTCTGCATGGACATGAATGCGCAGTGTGTTCATGCCGGCAGCCTTTGCCTTCTCGATATCCCGGACATAATGAGCTCGCTCCACAGCGGAAATATAGACATTGGGGAAATAGGTAGTGCCACGCATATAGATCTTCTCACCATTGAGGTAGAAACTCATCTCGTTCTGATCCCTGACCAGCGTGATATCGCGCACACCAAAATGCTGGGTGCTGCTGAGTAGACACACCTCGCCGTCATACAACTGATAGCTGACCGTATAGCGATGTGCTTCGCCTCTTTCCCAAACAGTCCAAAGGCGAGGATTTTCAAGCCGCAGGCTGTCTTTCACACAGCTCACGCCAACAGGAAGGGTCAGTTGCGTTTCCTTTCCAACAATGACCTTTGTGGAGCCATAGGCTGTGATCTGCGCAACTGCGCGAACCTTCTTTTCTGTCAGGTGATTCACAATGGGGTACTCCAGCCGAATCTCCGCCTCAGAGTAATCCTCGTTTAGGTGGGGATCAACAAAGGGCTTTTCCACCAGCCGAATACCATCGTAAATTTCCAGTGTGACCCTGTCCCAAATACCAATGGGGTTCACATCCCGAGGCATAAAGGTGTCACTGTGCTCGTAGGTGCCCTTCATCTGATCCCGGATCACCGTACAGAAGCGGATATACTCAAAGCCGGGAAGAATCTCATTTTCCCATGGGGCACGGACCTTGACCACCAGAAGGTTCTTTGCATTCCATCTCAGCAGATGTCCCACTTCAAACGCAAAAGGTGTATTGTAGCCCTCATGGGCGCCAAGGTAATGCCCATTCAGCCAGACATCCGCAAAGTAATCAACGCCGTTGAAACGCAGCACAGCGTGCTGATGTCCGCCGGAAGCAACCTCGAATTCATTTTTGTACCACCATGGTGCTTCGTTGAACTGCCGCAGTGCTCTGCCATAATAGGGATTGGCAGCCAATGTTAACTGCAAATGCTCCAGTCTGTCAATGGGTGTCCATGGCTCCATGGGTTGAATGTCGGGAGTGCCGCCAAATCTTCTGGGGTCAAAATCATCGTTGTATATCTTAAAAAGCTCGCCGAACTCGTGAATGTCCTGAAGGACACTCCATCCTTTTTCCAAATTGTATAGCATATATCGATTGAACCTCTCAAAACTGAATTTATTCTTTGACGGAACCTAATACAATGCCGGATTTAATGTGTTTCTGCAGAATCGGAAATGCGAACAGAATGGGAATGATGGTGAACACCGTCTGTGCTGCAATCAAGCCTTGCCGTGAAACAGCCGCACCGGCAGATTGCAGATCGTCCGTAAACTGGGATACGTTCTGCGTAGAAGCATACAGGTAAGTTTGCAGCGGATACTTGCTAGAATCCTTCATGTAGATCATGCCGCCAAACCATTCATTCCAGTGGGCCACAAGAGACATAATGCTCAGCGTTGCCACAGAGGGCATCGATAGTGGCAAATAGATCCGGGTCATCACCCGCCAGTGAGATGCACCGTCGATAATGGCTGACTCGTACAGTTCTTTGGGAAGCTGTCGGTAGAAATTCAGCAGAATGATCACATTTCCCACCGGGACGGCGCCCACGACCAATGCCCATATCTTATTCATCAAGTGGAGTTCTTTCATCAGTATGTAATACGGAACAATACCACCGCTGAAGATCATCGAGAAGAAGAAAAATGCAACGTAAATCCCCCTTCCCTTGAATTTTTTGGAATCAAAAGAAAGCGGATAAGCCACCATGATGGTCAGTATCATACTGTACAACGTACCCAAAAACATCCGTTGGATCGTTACCCACAGGGAAGACCAGATGTTCGGATCCGACAGCGCCTTTACGTAGGAATCCAAATTGAAGCCAACCGGCCAAAGCCCCACCGTGTTCGCTGTGGTCGACTGCCGGTCACTAAAAGACATCGCAACGATGTGTATAAACGGTGCAATGCAGACCGCTGCCAGTAGGATCAAAAACGTAGTATTGATGATGGTAAAGATTCGGTAACCAACCGATTGTTTGATTTTCACGATCTTCCCCCTCTCAGAATACGCGATAGTGAGCATACTTGTCTGCCAGAAAGTAGGACACGCCCACAAGGATCATTGCTACCACGGATTTGAACAAGCCCACCGCCGTACCAAAGCTGTACTGTGCTTGCTGCAGACCGATCCGATATACATAGGTATCGATGACATCGGCCACATCCAGTACCAAGCCGTTGTACAGGTTGAATATCTGGTCAAAGCCAGCATTGAGTACATTGGCAATATTGAGTACGATCATCAGGATCACAAAGGGCTTTATACTCTTGAGCGTAATATGCCAGACCTGCTGCCAGCGGTTCGCGCCGTCGATCATCGCAGCTTCGTAGAGGGTCGGATCTACGCCGGCAATCGCCGCAGAATACAAGATTGCAGAGAAACCCGCCTCCTGCCACAGGTTGCTGACGATCAAAACGATCAAGAACCATGTATCATTACCCAAAAAGTAAATGGTATCAAATCCCATGGCAGATAACGCATTGTTGAGAATACCGTTCTTATCGAGTACCGTTTTCAGCAGACTGCCTAGCACGATCCAAGAAAGGAAGTGCGGAAAGATCATACACGACTGGATCGCGCGACTAGTCTTTCTACTCTTGATCTCATTTAGCAGCAAGGCCAACAGCAGCGAGAAGAGCAGTAACGTCGCAATTTTCAACACTGCGATAAGCAATGTATTTCGCAAGATCTCATAAAAATCCGGCAACGTAAACAAACGCTCAAAATGCTTGGTCCCTACCCACTTTGATCCGAAAATGCCCTTGGTAGGAACAAAGTTTTCAAATGCCATCAGCACACCGTACATCGGTATATAGCTAAAAATCAGGGTTGCGATCACGCCGGGCAGAATGATCAAATGCAGCGGTAGCTGTTCACGAAACTTGTCGCGACGAGAACGCTTCCTGATGGCAGCCTCTTCCGGATTCTTGCTTTGGTTCTTATTCATTTCTTTCATACCGGATCTTGTCGCCATGATTCGGTTTCACCCTTTCTCATTGATGCGCGGAAACCCACTCGTTAACCTCTGCGGTGATCTGATCGCCACCCTGACTCTTCCACTGCTCCACAAAATCATCGAACTTGGAAATATCACCACCCATGATGATGTCATAGTACAATTCCACCATCGTCGTATCCAGTGTAGCTTTCAGATAGTTGGCATCCTCAGAAAGGGTACCAAAATAGCAACCATATTCAAATTTCTCGTAGTCCTCATACACCGCTTCCGCATAAAGGTAGACATGCTTCAATGCCCAGCCCTCGCCGCCGACGAACCGATAGAAATTGGATTCATCCTTCATCAGATTATAGGTCAGTCTGGCAAAGGGATAATTCTTGATCTCCTCTTCGGGATCATCGGACGCATAGACAGCGCGGATCGCCTTGCCGATCTCAACATTATTGGTGGTCACATCAAAGAAGGAAGGCAACGCATACTCACCGCAGAGGTAAACATCGGCGTGTTCGTTGAGCATTTCATCGGTGAACCAGTCTCTGTATTCACCATCAGGAGACCAAATTTCCATCCAAAGGTTCATGGACTTCAACAACGCTTCTGGATGCTCACAGTTGACACTGACAACGTAATAACCTCCCACGTTCAGGCTGGACTTTGGAACGATCTCGCCATCCATGTTCTTGGGAATGGGATAGGCGCGCCACTCGGCATCGGCATTGTTCAGCACACTGCCCTTGAGCAGATGTCCATAAAAATACTGACCAAACACGATGCCATACTGCTGCTGCGCGATCAGTGCTTCCTCCGTGGAACCCTTGATAGCAAAGTCTTCATCGATCAAGCCCGCTTTGTACATTTCCTGCATTTTCAGCAATGCATTACGCATTTCAGGCTGAATACCGCTATAGACAGCATTACCATCTTCATCCAGCAGCCATGTATCATAGTAAGCGCCCTGAGTCTGAGCGATGGCGCTGAAGGTCTGAGAACCGGGGCCATAGAAATTCAGGCCAGAAGAAGTGCCGGCAAGGCCGCTGTCCTTCACCTTCTGCACATATGCGACAAGCTCCTCGTAGGTGGTAGGTGCCGTCTCACCCAGTTGATCCAACCAATCCTGACGCATCCACATAATAGGCACATCGGATTCTCCGCTGGTCATCAAAGGAATCGCATACAACTTTCCGTCATACATACAGGAATCGATGGCATTCTGGCTGATGTTGTTCTTTAGTTTATCTCCGGCAAACTGATCGTAGATGGAGGTCAGATCCAGAATTTGACCAGCCTCGATCAGCGTATTGAGCTGGGAAGCATTGACCACAAAAACATCGGGCAGTTCGTCACTGGCAATATCAAGGTTCAGCTTTGCAGTATAGGCAGCCGGATCAGCATCCCAGACCGTTTCCCACACGATGTTGAGCTTTTCCAGATAGAATTCCGTAACAAAATTGTCTGTCTTGGACTCACCTTCAATGTAAGTAATATTGGGGTTATGGGATTTCACCTGTGTAATGGTAATCGTCTCATCGTAGGGAATCAGCGGACCATCATCTTCCGAAAAAACGAAAGTGGGCTGTGTATTCAGACTTCCATCGGAACACCCGACCAGAGCCAACATGCACAATACCAGCAATCCACACAGCAAGCGAATGATCGTCATTTGTCTCATAATCTTATCTCCTCCATCGTCATGATCTGGTAACAGTTTGGCTATAGTGCCTATTTATAGTATATTATCACGCAAGTTTTTGTTCAATACGTCATTTCTACACTTGATGAAGAAATATCTACGATTTGGACTTTTGAAATCTGTTTGCTCTTGACAAAGATATTTCGTTATGCTAAAAGGATTTTGTAAGTACATAAATAGGAGGTCTGAAGTATGAGAAAAGTGGCACTTATGATTTTATCAATCTTGCTGATCCTTTCGGCATGTACACCCCAGAGCGCAATTTCCGCCAGCACGTCTGCCGCATCCAGCGACACACCAAACGACCCAGAAACCGCCCCCACCGAGACAGACCCAAAGACACCTGTTCTTCATCCGGATAGAGAAAAATGCAGCGTCCCGAAAAGTTCCATAGAAGCCTTACTGACTTACAAGGTCATCGGTGACCGGGAACTCAAAATGTACTTTCTTCCGCCCACCAACAGGGTTTACGAACTGGCGCCTGTGATCTTTATGTTCCCCGGCGGCGGTCTGATGGACTGCGATATGTTCTCCCCCTACTCTATCTACCACACAGAGCTGAAGGATATCCGCAACGCCGGCTTTGCAACCGTCACTATTGATTACCGTATTGGCGGCGCCAGCGGCGAGGGTGTCGACCCTAGCGAGATTGTTTCCGACTGCATGGACGCCATCCGCTATATCAGCTACTACAGTGACACACTGGGCATCGACCCAAATAAAATCGTGACTACCGGCCACTCCGCCGGCGGAATGCTCTCCCTGTTGATTGCATACGCACCCCATGAACTGTTTGACGCAGACAGCTACTGGCCGGAGGCGGATTTTAATGTCATCGGTGCATATGCCCTGTCCCCCAGCACCAATTACTGTAAGGGCGAAGACGGCCCCTATGACGGCTATTACTCCCGGACTTCCCCGGACACCTCTCTCTGGTCCACTCAGGAGCTAAGGGAACTTTGCAGCGTCATCCGGTATGTTGACAACGGCGGAGTGCCGTGTACCATTCTGATGGGTACGGATGACGAATGGGTTTCTGCTATTAGCGTGGAATACTTTCAAGAAGCCTGTGATGCCGGCGGTGTAGACTGCACTGTCTTCTGGTTCAAAAATGCCAACCACGGCTTTACCAGCGCCAACGGCAACCCTGTTTCCCCAGATTACAACACCGTCCGGGCATGGATCACCAAATATGCCACCCAATGGGTAGAAGCCGCCGGATAATCAAAACACATCGGCCGCACCCAGTAGGCAGCCGATGTGTTTTTGTACTATTGATCGAAACCCGTATTGGCAAAGATTCCGTCTTCGGTGATCTCTTCATGCCAACGATGGTCTGAGCGCATGAAGGAGGTCCGTTCAAGAACCTGCGTCTACTCCACACCACAGGCAACCATACCCAAAAAGAAAGCATAATAGAAAAACCGCTGCAGGATCACCGCAGCGGTTTCGAAGTTATTCTTCCATCAGATGGAACTTGCACAAAGTCCGGGGCAGATGCCGTCCAAATGGCCATACCATCTTTCTTGGTTTTTTCATTCTTTAGGCCCAATTTGCAGTTCCTGTGCGTGCTTTTTCATGGCCTCGATCACAATGGCCGCCACGGTGCGTACTTCCATCCCCAGCATCTGCGCACCGTTTTTGATGACTTCCCGATCACACTTGGCAGCAAATTTCTTGTCCTTAAACTTTTTCATGAAGCTAGACACTTCCATATCGGTAATACCCATGGGGCGCATACGTGCGGCAGCTTGAATAATACCCGTCAGCTCATCCACTGTATAGAGAGACTTTTCCATCACCGTCAGCGGTTCAACATCATTGCAATGCCCGTAGCCATGGGCCAAGATTGCCCGAACATCCTGTGCGCTCACCCCAGCAGCCAGCAGTTGCGCCTCGGTATGTTGCAAATGCTCCTGAGGATGCTGCTGATAATCGTAATCGTGCAGATAACCAACGGCCATCCAATGATCCGGATTCTCACCAAAATGCTCCGCCAGACCGCCCATGGCAACGGATACATTCTTTGCATGGAGCAGCAAGTGTTCCTCGGTGGTGGTCGTACTTAACAATTTCTTGGCAAATTCCAATGTCAGCATGATTATTTCTCCTTAATGCGTCTTTGTTGTATTATATTCCTTCCGTCAAGTCTTTTCTTGGCGCTGCCTCACGCACCAAAACTCGAAACGAAGTTCACAAATCCAGATATGGACTTATTTCCTGTCTACTCTATCATTCCGGCAATACTCTTCGCATTTCCGAAAAGCATGAAGTAACATAAGCGGATTTTCCAAGAATTTGAAAACGATTCTGTGTTGCACAGAACACGAGACAGGAGCAGGTCACGGAAAATTCCATGCGGCATACTCCAGATCCATGATGGCAGCGCACAGAAGATCGGATCTTCTCGGTTTCCTCTGTCCAATACATACTACCATCAATATGGATCGGCGTCAAGCCATAAGCATACCGAGTGCGAACACACTTGCCGGTGTTACAAGGATGGGGCATACCGGCAAATATCACAGGCAGGTTTTGCAACGCCACAGTTGACGGATTTGCTTCGCTGATGTAGAATAGATGCATCTGTATTTGACAGGAGGAACTTTGTTTATGAATGAATTTTGGAATCTTGACCCGATCTACAAGGGCTTCGACGATCCGGCTTTTGATGCCGATATGGCAGCTTTGCGTGAGGCGGTGACTCAATACAACGCCTTCGCCGCCAGCTTGTCTGAGCTGACTCCCATCGAAGGTCTGAAGCAGGGCGTCGTTTGGGCAGAGCAAATCACAAACTTTGCCTACAAGCTCATGGGCTACGCTTCTTTGCGTCAATCCACCAACACCCGGGATACGGAAGCCGGCTCCCGCATGGGGCAACTGATGCAGATCCTCTCCGGCACTGCCGGTGCGGAAACTGCATGGAAGCAGTGGGCCACCGCCCTGCCCGATCTGATGGAGCTAGTCGGTTCCGACGTAGCCCTTGCCGACTATACCCATATGTTCCGCAATATGCTCGAGAACAGCAAACATCTGTTGGGCAGTCTCGGCGAAGAAATCAGTGCGAAGCTGCATATGTCCGGTGGAAACGCATGGAGTGACCTACAGGGTTACCTCACTTCCACCGTACCGGTCAGCTATAACGGCGGTACAACCAACCTGTCTGCCATCCGCAATCTGGCATACGACGCCGACCCGACGGTCCGCAAGGCTGCCTATGAAGCGGAAATCGCCTGCTATGATCGCATTAAGGACAGCGTGGCGTTCGCCCTAAATTCCATCAAACTGGAGACCATCTCCGATTGCCAACTACGTGGTTTTTCGTCTCCTCTGGCACGAACCCTGCACCACAACGATATGCAACAGCAAACACTGGATGCCATGCTATCTGCCATGGATGAATATCTGCCCAAATTCTGGCAGTATTTGAAGGTCAAGGCCAAGGCATTGGGGCATGAAAACGGTCTGCCTTGGTACGACCTCTTCGCCCCCATGGGTAAGACCGCTTCGAAGTACACCACCGAAGATGCCCGCAATCTGCTGGTGGAGCTGTTCTCCACTTTTGACGGCGAGCTAGCGGAAATGGTAGCCAAAGCCTTCGACGAAGCATGGATCGATTTTTACCCCCGTGATGGCAAATCCGGTGGCGCTTTTTGTGCCGGTGTGGAATGTCTGGGCGAAAGCCGCATCCTGACCAACTTCGACGGTCAATTTGGTGATGTGGTGACCTTGGCCCACGAACTGGGTCACGCCTTCCACAATCAATGCATCCGGGAGCATCGTCCCCTGAATAAGGATTACTCCATGCCCGTGGCGGAAACTGCTTCCACTTTTAACGAGTGTGTGGTGATGGCTGCCGCCATTCAGGCTGCGAAAACCGATGATGAGCGGCTGGCAATGATCGAATCCCAGCTTCAAGATGCCACCCAGATCATCTGTGACATTTACTCTCGCTATCGCTTTGAGGCCAAGGTCTTTGAAAATCGGGAAAGTCAGTTCATGGATGCCGATGCCCTGTGTGCAATCATGACGCAGGCGCAGGCCGATTCCTATGGTGACGGTCTGGACCCAAATTGTCGGCATCCCTATATGTGGGTCTGCAAGGGTCACTACTACGGTCCCACCTTCTACAATTTCCCCTATGCCTTCGGCGGTCTGTTTGCCCGGGGTCTGTACGCACAGTATCTGGCGGAAGGTGAAGCCTTCGTGCCCAAATATAAGAAGCTGTTGTACACCACCACAATCGCTTCCGTAGAGGAGACCGCACAAGTGGCCGACATCGACCTGACCGACAAGAATTTCTGGCGCAGCGCTCTGCAGATGATCGCCGACCAGATTGACCTATTCTGCCAGCTTGTTGAGCAGTGATCGTTTGGATCAATTGTAGTTTGTCATTCTACCTGCGTAAAGGCGGGCCAAGACCCTCATCCTACGAAAAGGCAACACAAACTACGATTTGTCGCAACAAAGGAGGAAACTATGGATAGACGTATTTACGCATTATGTGATTTTCTGGATACATCCCCCAGCGTATTTCATGCAGTAGCCAATCTGGAAAGGCTTCTGAAAAACGCCGGCTATACCCGGCTTTTAGAAAACCAAAAGTGGGAACTCTCCCCCGGCGGTAAGTATTATTTGACCCGTGGCGGTAGCGCTATGGTCGCATTCCGCATCCCGACAGTCGCACCGAAGGGCTTCATGATCAGCGCCAGCCATTCCGACCGTCCGACCTTTAAGGTCAAAGAAAATGCCGAGCTTTGCGGAGCCTACACCCGTCTGGCGGTTGAGCGATACGGCGGCATGCTGATGGCTCCATGGTTGGATCGTCCCTTAAGCATCGCCGGTCGGGTACTGGTTGAAACCGAAAATGGCATTGAAAGCCGTCTAGTGAACATCGATCGTGATCTGCTGCTGATCCCCAACGTGGCGATCCACATGAATCGGCAGGCCAACGATGGCTACAAGTGGAATCCTGTCTGCGACACCATTCCCCTGTTAGGCGGCCAAAATGCAAAAGGAAAACTGGAAACACTGCTGGCAGATGCCGCCGGCGGCAAAATTCTGGGGCACGACCTATTCCTATACGTCCGGCAGAAAGCAACGGTATGGGGGATGGAGGAAGAATACATTTCCTCCGCAGCTCTGGATGATCTTGAGTGTGCTTGGTGCTGTACCCACGGTTTCCTCGGCGCAGACAATAGTCAAAGCATCCCAGTATTGTGCGTATTCGACAATGAAGAGGTGGGTTCTTCTTCCTTGCAAGGTGCTGCCTCAGACCTGCTGGCCAGTACGCTGCATCGCATCTGTATGAGCGCCGGTTTGGACAAAGAACGATTGCTGCACAACTCTTTTCTGGTTTCTGCAGATAATGCTCATGCGCTGCATCCAAATCACCCGGAATATGCCGATTCCAACAATGCGCCGGTGCTGGGTGGTGGCGTGGTGTTGAAATTCAATGCCAATCAGCGTTACTGCACCGACGGGCTTTCTGCAGCCGTATTCCGCAAGGTCTGCGAAAAAGCCGGCGTTCCGGTGCAGACCTACTGCAACCGTGCAGACCTTCCCGGCGGCTCAACTTTAGGTAATATCAGCCTGTCTCAGGTGGCAGTACCTAGCGTAGACATTGGTCTGCCCCAGCTTGCCATGCATAGCTGCTACGAAACCGCCGGCGCACAGGATGCCCTTGCACTGCTCGATGCCATGACCGTGTTTTACAGTTCCACAATGGAAGCGTGCGAAAACGGTTGGAAGTTGCAGTAAGATCAGGCTTTCCCCATTTTTCCATAAAAATCGAAGGCGTGTCGTTGACACGCCTTCGTCTTCTTTAATCTTCCACTCTGCGAATGGTAGCACCCAATGATGCAAGCTTCTCAATGAGCTGCTCGTAACCACGCTCCACATAGTGGATATTCTTCACCCAAGTAGTCCCTTGCGCCGCAAGCCCAGCAATCACCAATGCCGCACCAGCTCGCAGATCGCGGGCGCTCACGGTAGCACCATAGAGTTTTTCCGCACCGGTGACGATCGCAGTCTTTCCATTGATTTGAATATCTGCACCCATGCTCTCCAATTCCGAGCAATAGCCGAAGAAACGCGTTTCATACACGCTCTCCGTCAGACGACTGACTCCGGATGCCAACGCCATGCACACGCAGATCTGCGCCTGCATATCGGTGGGGAAACCGGGATAATAGTTGGTCTTGACCGTGGTATTGCGCAGTCGACCGTAGGAACGAATGCGAATAGCATCATCATAATTGATGATCTCTACGCCCATTTCCTCCAACTTAGAAGTAATGCAGTCCATATGCTTGGGGATCACATTCTTCACGAGGACATCGCCGCCAACGGCAGCCACCGCCGCCATATAGGTACCCGCTTCGATCTGATCAGGGATCACCGCATAAGTGCCACCCTGCAGAGACTCTACGCCACGGATTTTCACCGTGTTCGTGCCAGCACCGGAAATGCGAGCGCCCATCGTATTCAAAAAGTTGGCAAGATCCACAATGTGGGGCTCTTTTGCCGCATTCTCAATGGTCGTCTGACCAGGCAGCAACACCGCTGCGATCATAATATTGGCAGTAGCGCCTACGGATGCCATATCCAAGGTGATACGGTTGCCTTGCAGACCGTTCTCACCCGGTTGCAACGCCACATACTCCTCCGTTTCCTCCACATCGGCACCCAAAGCCACGAAGCCCTTGATATGCTGGTCGATGGGGCGGGAGGCGAAGCTACATCCGCCGGGCAAAGCCACGTGGGCCTTATGAAAACGCCCCAGTAGGCTACCCATCAGATAATAACTGGCCCGCAGCTTGCGCACCAGTGCATCCTCCGGTCGGGTGCTCGTCACTTCTGAGCAATCGATACACACCACGCCCGGTTCGGGATGGGTTACTTTTGCACCCATATTCTCCATGATGGAAAGCAAGATGCGTACATCGGAAATATCCGGTACATTCTCAATCCGGCAAGGTCCTGCCACCAATAATGCGGCAGGCAAAATGGCCACCACCGCATTTTTTGCACCGCTGATGGTAACAGTACCGTTTAGCGGTGTGCCGCCCTTGATCTCATATCTGGCCAAGGAAATTCACTCCTTGTTAACATTTCTTATTTCGGTCTGATGATTATATCACATTTCGGTAGTTATGTAAAGCACAATTTCATCCCAGACGGCGCAAACCTTTGGGATAATGGTTCTTCAACACACTTCCGTCACCCTTTCCCCAACCAAGCGCATAACCTTCCACCGTCACCAAACACCATCCGATTTTTGTGGAAGGGATCACATCACCGTGCAGATACCGGTGTATTTGCGGGCTGTCTGCGGCAAAATCCTCGGTGTTGTCACATTCCTGCAGCCACAAAGCCAACGCATGGGCCGGCTCAAAGCGGTCCTTTTTGACTACTCCAAGTTCCAACCCCGGTCGCTCTACACGAAGCCCACGTAACTCGGGCATCTGTGCCGGCACCCAATAGAGACTTTGACCAAAGGTGACTCCTTTCCCCTCCGGTAGGCAGATGCCCAATCCTTCGGCAAAATCCAACCATAGTTTTGGCAGTTTTTCGCCGGAATGGGACTGCGTTTTGACATCTTCTCCGCCGATCCGCCGCAAAACGGCGACAAAATGTCCTTCGCCACGCAATTGATGAGGCCACAGGCGGAATTGTCCAATACCCACAGGTGTAAACCAAGGTGCTTCTACCGGTTCCAGGGCGAAATCCGGGTTGCGCTCCAAAAAAGCAGCAATGGTTTCTTCATTTTCCTCTGGCGCAAACGTGCAGGTGGAGTACACCAATCTGCCGCCGGGGCGTACCAAATTGCTACCCACGTCCAGAATATTCGCCTGACGTCTGGCGCACATCTGCACATACTCCGGACTCCAGCCGGTAACTGCCGCCTCTTCCTTGCGGAACATTCCTTCCCCTGAGCAAGGCGCATCAATCAGCACCTTGTCAAAAAAGCCCGGAAGCCGCTGTGCCAAATTCCCGGGATGCTCGTTGGTCACCAGTGCATTGGCGACACCCATACGCTCGATATTGCGACTGAGGGCTCTTGCACGTTTGGCATCGATCTCGTTGCAAAGTAAAAAGCCCTCTCCCATCAACCGTCCGGCGATCTGGGTGCTTTTACCGCCGGGTGCCGCACACAGATCGCATACTCTTTCCCCGGGTTGGGGATCCAACAGCGCCACGGCCGACATGGCACTGGCCTCCTGCAAATAGTATACGCCGGCATCATGTAAAGGGTGCAGCCCCGGCCGGGATTCTGGGGCATAGTAGTATCCCTGCGGCTCCCACGGCACATTTTCCTCCACAAAAGGCAAGGTCGGCATCCTGCCTTTCAATGGATTGAAACGCAGCGCTACCGCACGGGGGCGCTCCAAAGCCGCCAGATATTGGGAATACTCCTCCTTGAGTTGGCTACGCATTCTGCCTAAAAATGCTTCTGGAAGCATAACGATTTATCCTTTCATTGGTGATATAACTTGTAGTTTCACGATTTTTCTGTGGGGTCGGCGTCCTAGAACACCTTCTTTCGGAACGATAAACTACAGTTTTTTATCATCATAGCACAAGGTGGCGTGAATTTCCACAAAAAAGCGGCGCAGCCGTAGCTGCGCCGCCTCCTATTGGATTACTCAGCGTCCTTCTTGGCGTCTTCGATAATCTTAGCCTGATTGACCTTAGGCACTTCCTCGTAACGAGCGAACGTCAGAGTGAAGGAGCCACGAGCCTGCGTCATGGCACGCAGATCGATGGCGTAGCTGCCCATCTCGGCCATGGGGACTTCAGCCTCGACAACGGTATTGCCGTCACGATCGGGGTTCATACCCATCACACGGCCGCGACGCTTATTCAAGTCGCCGATCACATCGCCCATGTAGCTGTCGGGGATGGTGACCAGCAGAGAGCCAACAGGCTCTAGCAGAGTGGGCGCAGCATTGGGCATTGCTTCCTTATATGCCAGAATTGCAGCCAGCTTAAAAGCCATTTCGTTGGAGTCGACGGGGTGATAAGAGCCATCGTACAGGACAGCCTTCAGGCCCACCATGGGATAGCCAGCCAGAGGACCTCTCAAAACGGCTTCCTGAAGACCCTTCTCAACGGCGGGGTTGAAGTTCT
>CAZOVE010000015.1:0-29331 GCA_964583135.1 uncultured Oscillospiraceae bacterium
AGCGTAAGCAGAAGTCTGAAGCTGCCCGTAAGAACAAGAGAAAGTTCTATTAATTAAACATCCCTCTTGATTTTATGCTCAAAACCGCCTGTCGTAGGACAGGCGGTTTTTGCATTTACTGGCACAATTCTGTGCCCAACTCCTGATATAAGCCAATGGCGTTTGTAACACCGAAAGCTTGTGCTTCAACAAGCAATGCGTCAAGATCTGCCTTTGTTCTCTGCAACGTGAATTCAATACGGTCTGTACCGATTCGGCTTTGGTAGTGTAGTTGCAATTCTTCGCTGTAATGCCTGCAGTGAAAGAAACATCCGGGCGGTTGAACATCGATTTGACTCCCGCTTTCTGTGACGGTAATGCGTGCGCTGTCTAAGGCCAGTTCCAACCAGATCTGACGTCCTTTCCATTGTGCGAGGTATTGTGACACGGGTGTTAGGATAGGGACGGGCGGCAAAAAAATAGGGCAGTCTAAATTTTCGGCAAACTGCTGCGAAACCGCCACAGGACAAGGAAGTGTCAGGAGTCTTTCAATGATGGAAGCGGCCTCGTCAGATCTTCTCTGCAGATCCAGCAATACGCCACTGCAATGAAACCGTTCCACGGTATTGCGGATCGATTCAAGGATTTGCGTGGGATCATGACCTTGGATTGAGGTACGGTCGTTCAGAATCAGCAGGGAATCTGGCGGCAATTCGGTTGGGAGATTGGTCAGTCCTGTACCGTATGGAGAAAAATGGCAGGCCATCCATGCAATTTTGTCAGGCAAAGACGACCGGTTGCGAAATTCTGCCGCTGTCATTGCAAGATAGACCATGGACAAACGCCTCCAGATATGCTATAATCTCAAAAGAATCTATGAAAGCTAGGTTAAATTTATGCCTTTTTCTTTGTTGCCGAAGGTAATGACACCAAAATTGACGGATCTGACACCGGAATTACTGCATTCACAGGGTATCCGACTGCTGATGATGGATTTTGACAATACGATCGTACCGTACACTCGTAATGAACCCACCGAGGCGATGGAAAAATGGTTGAGGTTTATGGCGGATTCCGACATTCAGCTTTGTGTGGTTTCCAATTCGAAGCGAGATCGCGTGAAGAAATTCTGCGCACAATATGGTATTGCAGTGCAGACCCATGCGAAAAAACCCTTCACAAAGGGGATTCGAGAATGTTTGCGGCGTTATCGTGTGCAGCCACAAGAAGCAGCTTTGGTTGGAGATCAGATTTTTACGGACACGCTGGGGGGCAATTGCGCCGGCGTGATGACGATTTTGGTTGAAGCGATCGATAATCACAATTTCTGGCTGAAGGCGCGACATGTGTTGGAGTTGCCGTTTATCTATGCCGCAAAGAAGAAAAGTCAGGCAAAATAATCGAGGTTCTGCGCAATTTTGACCGCCGCACTTCATTGAATCGCTTGTTTGCATCAATTATTTGATGTTTCTATAAAAAAATTGCATTTTCCTCTTGAAAAATGCCGTCAATTCGGTTAAAATATAGCAGTTAAAATACAAATATTACGCCCCCGTAAGGGAGAGCAATTTAGGAGGCTACAATTATGATCTCTGCAGGCGAAATCAGAAACGGCGTTACCTTTGAATTGGATGGCAAGGTTATGCAGGTCATCGAGTTCCAGCACGTGAAGCCCGGTAAGGGTGCGGCATTTGTCCGTGTCAAGATGCGCAACGTCATCACCGGCGGTGTGACCGAAACTTCCCTCAACCCCTCCGCTAAGTTCCCCACTGCTTACATTGAGCGCCGCAAGATGCAGTACTCTTATCAGGATGGCAACCTGTATTACTTTATGGACGAAGAGACCTATGAGCTTGAACCCATTGACGGTGCCAATCTGGACGACAGCTTCAAGTTTGTCAAGGAGAACGACATCTGCACCATCATGAGTTATAAGGGCAAGGTTTTCGGTGTTGAAGTGCCGAACTTCGTGGATCTGATCGTTACCGAGACGGAACCCGGCTTTGCTGGCAATACCGCTACCAACGTCACCAAGCCCGCTACTCTGGAAACCGGCGCTGAAGTGAAGGTGCCCCTGTTCATCAACGAGGGCGACAAGATCCAGATTGACACCCGTACCGGTGAGTATCTGGGCCGCTCCAAGGTGTAAGGATCCAACCAATATCGGGGATGATGTGCGCATCGTCCCATCTTTCAAAATGAAAGGAGAAATCTATCATGACGATTTCCGAAAAGTCTGCTTATTTGAAGGGCCTGATGGATGGCCTAAAGCTCAGCACCGAGACCGACGAAGGCAAAATGATCGCTGCGATCGTTGATCTTTTGGGCGATCTGACCAAGAAGGTTACTGACATCGAGGATACCACGATTGCCATCTCCGATGAGCTGGATGAGATCGAAGAAGATCTGGATGCCATCGAGGACTACATTCTCAGTGAAGAGGATGAAGAAGACTGGGACGAGGATTGGGACGACGAGGACGAACCGGAAGAGGGCTTTGATTTCGGCGATGAAGAGTCCATCATTTATGAGGTGGAATGCCCTGCTTGCGGCGAAATTATCGACTTTGATGATGAAACCCTCGAAAGTGGCGCAATTCCTTGTCCGAACTGTGGCGAAACTTTGGAGTTTAGCCTGGATGAGGACGAGGGAGAAGAGACCTGATTTGTTTGATAAGAGCGCACCCATTGCGGTGCGCTTTTTCATGTCGATTCGAAGGAAGCTGTTGCAAAATGCCCAGGTCTTTGTTACAATATGTATCGGTGATGATATGGAAATTCTGTATGTTGATAACGATATTGTGATCTGTGTAAAACCGGCACGTGTTCTTTCGACGGATGAGCCCGGTGGCTTGCCTGACTTGCTTCGGCAGACATTTGGCACAACGGATTTTCGCACGGTACACCGTTTAGATCGGGTGGTATCCGGCCTGATGGTGGTGGCAAGAAATGCCGCTGCGGCATCGGCGCTCTCTGAGCAAATTCGAGAAGACCGATTTGAAAAGGGGTATTTGGCAGTGGTGCATGGGCGCCCGGAGTATAGTGTTGGAACATTCTATGACTTGCTTCGGCGTGACAAGGCGAGAAAAATGACTTTTGTGACAGATCAAATGGAAAAGGGTGTGCAACCGGCTACGTTGCATTATCGTGTTCTGGGCCATCGCAAGGGGTTAAGCAAGGTGCAGATCCGACTGGGAACGGGGCGAACCCATCAGATTCGCGTTCAGTTTTCAAGCCGTGGAATGCCGCTCGTCGGTGAACGGAAGTACGCACTTCACGATGATATGTGTGAAATTGCACTGTGGTCTTATTATGTCGCTTTTAATCATCCGACCACGGCACAGCGGATGGAGTTTTCAAAGGAACCGGGGGATGAATATCCTTGGAATCTATTTTGAGGTATCAATATGCGTCATTATGATTTTTTTCAACATCGAGAATGCGAATATTTTCCTTGCCACAACGGTGCTGATGCGGAAAACTTTAGTTGTCTGTTTTGTTATTGTCCGCTTTTTGCATTAGGGGAAGATTGCGGCGGTAATTTTACCTATACGCAGCAGGGAGTTAAGGATTGTAGCCGTTGCCTCCTTCCCCACAGACGCGAAAACTACGATCGCATTTGTGATAAAATGAGTAAAGTTATTGAATTGACGAAAAGAACTTGATTTTTTTTCGATGTGCTGATATAATAGCGCAGGTTACATGGAGCAGTACTCAAGTGGTCGAAGAGGCGTGACTCGAAATCTCGTAGGGCATGGAAGTGTCGCCAGGGTTCAAATCCCTGCTGCTCCGCCAAAAAGCCAGAATCGCACATGGCGATTCTGGCTTTATTACAGAACGGATGATGTAATGAAAATGAACAAAAAACACATCAAGGATTTTGTAATGATCACCATTGGTGTTGCCATTACAGCCGCTGCGGTTTTCTTCTTTATGATGCCAAGCAAGGTGTCTGTTGGCAGTGTATCTGCACTGGCGATGGTTATCAGTAATTTTGTACCTTTGCCTGTTTCTGTGATTGCTTTGGTGATCAATCTCATTTTGCTGGTAATTGGTTTTTTACTGTTGGGAAAAGAATATGGTCTTAAAACCTTTTACGGCTCTGTGATGCTGCCGGTATTTCTGTGGGTTTTTGAGCAGTTGCTGCCGAATTACCAATCTTTGACAAATGATGCATTTTTGGATTCGCTGTGCTATATTTTGGTAGTGAGTGTGGGCCTTTCGATCATGTTTTCCTACAATGCTTCAACAGGTGGCATTGAGACCGTGGCGAAACTGATCAATAAGTATCTGCACATGGATTTGGGTCAGGCAATGTCTGTATCCGGTATGGTCGTTGCCCTCTTGTCGGCACTGTGTTATGACAAAAAGAACGTGGTGCTGAGCGTGTTGGCAACATATTTTGGCGGATTGATGCTGGATCACTTTATCTTTGGCATCAATCTCAAGCGCAAGGTATGCATTTTGTCATCGGAGTTTGACCGCATTCTGGATTATATCCTCTATGAACTGCATAGCGGTGCATCGATCTATGAGCTGACCGGCGCTTATGATCATAATCCGAGAAAAGAAATTGTGACCATTGTAGACAAGCAGGAGTATCGCGCACTCATGGATTTCATAAAGGTGACTGATCCGAAGGCATTTGTGACGGTCTATTCTGTACATGATATTACATACCAACCTAAAAAGTGAAGCTTTGGGCCGCAGGATGTCTATCCTGCGGCCTTTGTTATGATTCATCATCTTTATGAGTGATCTTTTTGCGTGAGCCATCCGGATAGACGATACTGGTGTTTTCAAGCTGTCCCACGAGATTGGCTTTGACGGAATCGATATAGATGCGGCGCAGTTTGTCGCGCTCCTGCAATTCTTCGGGCGTGAGTCCTTCTGTTTTTGCTTTCTTGGCCAGTTCGTTGATTCTGGCGATGACTTCGTTCATGTTCATTTCGGCACCTCATAGATAACGGTGAATAAGAATACAAATGCGGTCTTTCTTTGTTCGTCCGTTGATGGCGGCAAGGCGAATCTTACCCATGCCCCGGACAGAAATGGTAGCGCCTTCCCCCACGATTTTGTCAGGTTTCTCGCAGACCAAACCATCGATTGCTGCTTTACCTTGTGTCACAAACCCAGATGCAAGACTACGTCCTATACGAAAACCGGAAGATATCACACTATCTAACCGTAGGGAGGAAAGCGTGTCCCTGATTTCTTTGAATTCAGGCGAGGGGATGTGCGTATCGGATAAAGGAATTTGTGCCAGATTTAGACGCGTACGTCCGGCTCCGGTCAAATGCTGCAGGATATAGGGGGCGATCTGTGCGGTAACGAAGAAGTCACAGCTTCCTTTGTCTACACAGATATCACCGATGGTCTCTCGCTCTACACCAACGCCCATCAGTGCGCCCAGAAAGTCCCGATGACTGGGGCTGTCACCTTCATAAAATGTGGCCCGAAGGCATACGATGGGCGAATCCTCACCATAAAGAATATCGGTATCTAGATAATCAGGAAGATAAATTAGCATTTTGCGCTCGGCTGTTTCATAACCGCCAAAGGAATATAATCCCTCAGCCTGTCCAAACAAATATCGGCTCATTTCCAATTCTCTGGGGGTGAGAAAACGTGTCGCCGATAGGACATTTTTGCGCATCCCATTCGTGATTTTTTCCCAAAGGCGGGCAAGAAGCAGCTTATCCTCAGCACTATGTGCAATCTTTTCGATATTATTGCGATCCATAACATCACCGATGAAAATTATATCACAACTTTTCTTCTTATGGAAGAAGTTTTTCTTGTGAACAGGAGAAATGTTGTGTATAATTAGGAAAAATGAGGGGAGGCGAGAAATTGGTCATTGGCATCATTGGTGGTGGCGCATCCGGTATGGCGGCAGCACTTGCTGCGGCGCAGCAAGCGAAGAATACTGTGTTGATTTTTGAGCGACAGGCCCGCGTTGGGCGAAAGCTGTTGGCAACGGGTAATGGACGGTGTAATTTGACGAATATGAATGCCGGAGTGGATTCTTACCACGGTGAGAACTTGGGTTTTGTCCGCGATGCTTTGGAGCAATTCAATGCGAGTGATACGCTGCAATGGTTTCATGAATTGGGACTGTATACTGTAGCGGAGTCCTCCGGACGTGTTTATCCATATTCAGATCAAGCAAATTCTGTGGTGGACGTGTTGCGTTTTGCTTTGCAAAAAACAAATGTTGAATTGCTTCTTGGGTTTGAGGTGACGAAAGTGCGTTGCAATTACCCGGGATTTACGGTGGAAAGCAGTGAAGAAGCGTACTTTTGCGATAAATTGATCGTTGCAGCCGGCGGATTGGCCGGTACTAGATTGGGTGGCTCCATGTCTGGTTACAAGTTGCTGACCAAACTTGGACATCGCTGTACAAAGCTGAGGCCTTCACTGGTGCAATTGAAATCCGACTGGCACGGGTGTGCGGCTCTGAAAGGTGTTCGTGCAAATTGTGCGGCGCAGATATATCGGGACGATAGGCTCTTTGCGGCTGGAAGAGGTGAGATCCAGTTCACGGAATACGGCTTATCCGGGCCGGTGATTTTTGAATTGTCACGTGATATCTGCCATGAGAAAGGAAATTGGATCTGCAAACTGGATCTTTTGCCGGATTTGGATGAGGGTGAAATACTACAGATGATTCGACAAAAGCAAAATTCAGCCCTACAAGCGGAAGAACTACTAACCGGAGTGCTTCATAACCGTCTTGGCAGAGTGATCGTTAAAGCGGTAGGAATTGCATCGTATTGCCCCATTCGTCAACTGGAAGAAGAAGAGTTGCGCGCAGTTTGTAGAACCGTCAAAGGACTTTCGCTGCAACTGACAGAGCCGATGGGCATGGATAGTGCGCAAGTGACTGCTGGTGGTATCGATACAACACAGTTTGATCCGAAAACCATGGAAAGCCGCATTGTAGCAGGGTTGTATGCTTGCGGTGAAGTGCTGGATGTGGATGGCGACTGTGGCGGGTATAATCTGCAATGGGCTTGGAGCTCGGGACGATTGGCCGGTAGCAGTGCAGGAGGAACTCTATGATCAGAATACGTGATATTTCACTGCCGCCGGAACATGATGTGCATCAGCTTGTCTTTGAAGCAGCGAAGCTATTAAAGATTTCCGGTTCAAGAATCCGAAAATTGGAGATCGCAAGGCGTTCGGTAGATGCACGAAAAAAGCCTGATGTGCGAATGGTCTACACCGTGGATGTTTGGGTGGATGGGAGCGAAAGTAAAATCTTGAAACAATCTGGCTGTAAAAAGGCTGCGATAACAGAGAAAAAATACTATAAGGTTCCTACAACAACGAAGATACCGAAAAGACGGCCGGTGGTGGTGGGGTTTGGCCCTGCCGGTATGTTTGCGGCATTGGTGCTGGCAATGAGCGGGTTGAAGCCCCTTGTTTTGGAGCGTGGAGAAGATGCTGCGACCCGTCATGAAAAAGTAGAACGTTTTTTTGCGACCGGACAACTGGACACTCAAAGCAATGTGCAATTTGGTGAAGGTGGTGCGGGGACATTTTCTGATGGAAAACTCAATACCGGCGTGAACAATATTCGAATCGGTTGGATTTTGGAGCAATTCGTGAAACTCGGCGCAGGGGAGGAGATCTTATTTGATGCCAAACCCCACATTGGCACGGATGTGTTGTTGAAAGTTGTACAAAATTTGCGCAATAAAGTGATCGAACTGGGTGCGGAGGTACGATTCAATACGCAAGTGACCGGATTGTGCATCGAAAACGGTAGTATTACCGGCGTGGAAACCGCTTCAGGAGAGTACATTGATTGCGATCATGTCATTTTTGCCATTGGCCATAGTGCCAGAGATACCTTTGAAATGCTCCACAGTCGCAAGATCCCGATGGAAGCAAAGCCTTTTGCAATGGGTGTTCGGATCGAGCACAAGCAATCGATGATCGATCTGGCTCAATATGGTCAGCAAGATTTGCCTCTTCCACCTGCGGAGTACAAACTTGTGAAACATCTTGAGGATGGTACGGTATATACCTTCTGTATGTGTCCCGGCGGCTACGTTGTAGCGGCGGCATCAGAGGAGAAGGGCGTAGTCACAAATGGCATGAGCTATGCCGACAGAGGCGGTGAAAATGCGAATGCTGCGCTTTTGGTGAGCGTCAATCCAGCACAATTTCCCTATGATGGCCCATTGGGCGGAATGTACTGGCAGCGAGAATTGGAGCAGAAAGCCTATGCTTTATCCGGCTCTTACCGGGCACCGGCGCAACTAGTGGGGGATTTTCTGGCAGGGAAGGCTAGTGATGGATCCGGGAAGATCAGTCCAACCTATCGACCTGGGGTTGCCTGGTGCGATCTGCATCAGGTCTTGCCGACATACATCACGCAGGCTATTGCGCAGGCACTGCCACTTTTTGAGCAGAATCTGGCAGGCTTTTCCCATCCGGATGCGGTGATGATAGCACCAGAGACACGCAGTTCTTCTCCCGTGCGGATATTGCGGGATGAAAGCAGGCAGTCAGCGGTGAAGGGATTGTATCCTGCCGGTGAAGGCGCAGGATATGCCGGGGGCATTATGTCAGCCGCCATTGATGGAATGCTGTCTGCGGAAGCAGTGATTGAGAGCATATAATGAAACCGCCGGGAACATTCCCGGCGGTTTTTGTCAGACGTTGAAAAGAAAGTTGACAATGTCGCCATCCTTCATTACATATTCTTTGCCCTCGCTGCGGAATTTGCCTTGGGCTTTGGCGGTGGCCATGGTGCCGCAGGTCTTCAAATCCTCAAAAGCAACTACCTCCGCACGAATGAAACCACGTTCAATGTCGCTATGGATCTTACCGGCGGCACGGGGGGCTTTGGTACCCTTGGTGATGGTCCATGCACGAACCTCATCATCACCGCCGGTGAGGAAGGAAATGTAACCCAGAAGATCATAGCTAGTTTGAATCAGGCGATCCAGTCCGCGCTGGGTCAGACCCAGTTCTTCCATGAACATTGCCGCATCTTCGTCATCCATCTGGGCAATGTCCTCTTCAAACTTGGCGGCTACCGGCAAAACGGCTGCGCCTTCGGCGGCAGCCAAAGCAGCCAACGCTTGATATTGTTCATTGTTTTCGTAGTCGGCCATGCCGTCTTCGTCCAAATTGGCAACGTAGATGACAGGCTTCACACTCAGAAGGCCACCATCTTGCAGGATGTCACGGTCTTCCTCCGTGAATTCAAAGGTAGACGCAGGCTGGCCTTCGGACAGGTGATCCAGCAGTGCCTGACACATTTCCACTTCGCGCTTTGCCTTCTTATCGCCACTTTTTGCATTTTTCGTAGCCTTGTCGAGACGACGTTCCACTACTTCAATGTCGGCTAGAATCAGTTCCAATGATAGGGATTCGGCATCGCGAACAGCATCCGCCGGCTCTAAAAAAATATCTTCATTCTCAAAGCATCGGACAATATGGATCAATGCATCCACAATGCGAATAGTCTGCAGATAGGCATTGCCACGTCCACTACCTTTTTTGATACCTACTACGTCCACGAAATCAATGGTGGCTGGGGTGGTTTTTCGGGGGCGGTAATATTCGGTCAACCAATCCAAACGCCAGTCGGGCACTTTAGCCTGTCCGATATTGGGTTTAGCTGCGGCGTTGGAGTAGATGCCGGTTTCGGCATTAGAGCCAGTGAGGGCGTTGAAAAGGGTGGACTTGCCTACGTTGGGCAGACCGACGATTCCGAGTTTCATATGAAGGTTATCTCCTTTTGCTGAAAATGAATTTTTTAGTTCGGGGCTTGTCCTGAAGGATCCAGTGGTGTAGGGCTTCGTTAGCTTTTTCGTTGCCACGGATGAAGTCCGTGGCCAGAAGTGCAACCAAATATAGCGGTGTCAGAATATATTCGGGTAGCTGAAACCACATCTGGAAGGCTACGCCGGTGAGGAATAAAAGTGCAATGCTAAAGATTCCGTAGATGATGGTTGCAACATACTCCCGCAGAACCACAGTAAAGGTTGCCAATGCGACATAGAGCATTACCAGAAGCAGTAGACCGACGCCGAAGGCAACAAATAGGCTAAAGAATCCAAAGTCAATGTCGCCGGAAAACAGACCGATCAAGATTTGGTAAATGTCAACACCAAAGTCGGCAACCGATGTGAACCAGTCGGACAATTGAAAGGAAAGTAGCGCAGATGTGCATGTGAAAACCAGATTAAACAGTAGTAGGAGCGGATACTTGATCGCCCAATGTATGGTTGTATCGTTAAGGGTATTGACGGAATAACCCATATAGAGCAGAGAAAGAAAGCTAGATATTCCAACGCCGACCATGGCGGAATATTGAATGCTGCTATCCGGGGAGAAGTGCTCCAACCATAGCTGGAAAAAACTACCGACGGTTGTACCCTCGAAGATGGTTTGAATGCACTGCTCAGGACTCATGGTGAAAAAAGCGAAAACGACGTACGCAAAGGCGCCCATGAAAATGAGGAGCATCAAGATCATACGCACCGTGGCATCACTGACTACACCAGA
Source organism: uncultured Oscillospiraceae bacterium (assembly GCA_964583135.1). GTDB lineage: Bacteria > Bacillota > Clostridia > Oscillospirales > Oscillospiraceae > Faecousia. The sequence goes on from CAZOVE010000015.1 coordinate 10,509, forward strand.
AACGGAAAAGTTCAGATGTTCCAGCTTCTCAGACAACTTTTTGATCGGTCTGAGGAGAAAGTCACAGATGCGCTCAAAGTAGGTATAGATCTTGAAGGCGATGGAGTAAAGTGCGACTAAGACTGCAAGGATGACAACAAGAATGACAACGTGCAATGTTTCCATGTACGCTCCTTATTGCCATCGGCGAGCATAGAGCTTGGCAAGGCCACCTTCACTGGTTTCTCGGAAGCGATGGTTGAGGTTTTCGCCGGTTTCTTTCATAGCTCTGCAGACCATATCATAACTAATGTTTCGTGAGCCGGTCAGCAGGTAGCTAAGGTTGCAGGCGTTCATGGCTCGCATCGCAGCTACGGCATTTCGCTCGATACAGGGGATTTGCACCAAACCGCAGATTGGATCACAGGTCAATCCCAAATGATGCTCCATTGCAACTTCGGCGGCATACTCAATTTGATCCAGATTTTGCTTATAAAGCTCTGCCAGAGCTGCTGCAGCCATCGAGCAGGCGGTGCCGATCTCGGCTTGGCAGCCGCATTCGGCGCCGGAGATGGAAGCGTTGGTCTTGGTCAGGTTGCCTATGATACCGGCAGCGGCAAGACCGTGGCAAATCTCTTCGTCGGTGAAACCCTTGGTGACCTGCGCATATTTCAGCACTGCAGGCAAGACACCGCAAGCACCACATGTGGGGGCGGTGACGATGGTGCCGTTGTCGGCATTTTGCTCGGCAACGGCGTAAGCAAAGGCTGCGATGAGCTGGAATTCACGCAAGCCCGGCTCATTGACTGTTAATTCTCGCTCGTAGAGTTCCTTAGCCTTGCGCCGGACATTCAGACCGCCGGGAAGAATGCCCTCAGCTTGTAGACCTTCGTCAATGGCGCGCTTCATGGTCTGCCATACGTCCATGAGGAAATCCCAGATCTCAGGGCCTTCGTTCAGTTCAACATATTCGGATAGGGTATGGATGTAACGCCATTTGCAAAAATCGGCGATCTCTGCAAAGGAATGCTCAATATAGACTTCCTCCGAATCAGCGCGCTGCTGACCAGCGTAACGGATATCACCGCCACCAATGGACTCCACGCGCAGGCGACCGATTTCGTTGCCTTCCAGCAGTGCGATCAGGTCCATGGTATTGGGATGGGAACCGGTCAATTGCTCCGTAGAGAAAGTGATTTGCGTTGGCAGGGGAGACAGGACTTCTCGAATCACTCTGTCAGTGCCGTGACCGACACCGGTTTTGCTCAAAGAACCGTAAAGGATAACTTGAAAGCCGTCGGCCTGCGGATATTGCCGCCGGAAAAGAGCAGATGCCCTCTCAGGTCCCATTGTGTGGGATGAGGAGGGACCTTTGCCGGTCTTATAGATCTCTCGGATGGATTTCATGGAATACCTCCCGAATTCATAATCAAATACATTATAGCAAATCTTCGAAAAAAATACAATGGTTTTCGGAAATAATTACAGATTCCATTAAGAACATGACAGAAGAAATAGAATATGTGGAAAATCAGGAAATTTCACTTGAATTTTCACAGCTTATATGTTAGTATTGCTTCGATATGTAAAAGCGACGATCGGGTCGTCCTGTGTTTGCAGACGTTTCCACAGCGAGTGCGGGGTGGTGGAAGCCGCATGAACGGAAGCACAGGGCTTTCGCCCGGGAGCTGCTGCCCTGAATGATGGTAGTAGGGGTGGACGGATGATCCCGTTATAGATCTGTGGCGTGTTTGCGCCGAAAGTGCGCCCTTTTGGGCGAATCGTGGGTGGTACCGCGGAAGGAATGCCTTTCGTCCCGAAGAATTGGGATGATTGGCTTTTTTGTTTTGTAGAATGCCTTTTAGGAGGAAAGATAAATGAAACAACAATTGGAAAATATCCGTCAACAGGCGCTTGCATCGCTGGAGGCTGCCACAACGCCGGCTGCTTTGGAGGAGCTACGGGTCAAGTGGCTTGGAAAGAAGGGCGAGCTGACCGCCGTGCTGAAGATGATGGGCAAGTTGACGCCGGAAGAACGTCCTGTAATGGGCGCATTGGCCAATGCGGTACGCGCTGAGATCGAAGCAAAGCTAGATGCGCGCAAGGCGGCCATCCATACGGCTGTATTGGAAGCTAAGTTGGCAGAAGAGGCTGTGGACGTGACCATCCCCGGCGAAGAGGTGAAGCTAGGGCATCAACATCCGATGAATCAGGTCCTGCAGGAAGTGAAGGACATTTTCGTGGGTATGGGCTACACGGTAGTGGATGGTCCGGAAGTTGAATTCGCTAGCTATAACTTTACCAGACTGAACATTGAGGAAGGACATCCTTCCCGTGACCGCAGCGACACCTTCTACTTTACCGATGACGATGCGGTGTTACTGCGTACCCAGACTAGCTCCATGCAGATCCGCTTCATGGAGAATAATCAGCCGCCGCTGTGTATGTTGGCTCCCGGTCGTGTGTTCCGTAAGGACGAGGCGGATGCCACCCATAGCCCCATGTTCCATCAGATCGAGGGCCTTGTGGTGGCGGAAGACATTACAATGGGCAACCTGAAGGATGTGCTGATCACCATTATGCGCAAGATCTATGGTCATGATGCGACCGTGCGCTTCCGGCCCCATCATTTCCCGTTCACAGAGCCGAGTTGTGAAATGGATATGCAGTGCCATAAATGCCACGGTACTGGTGAAGTGGATGGACACGTTTGCTCCACGTGCCACGGTGAAGGCTGGATCGAATTGCTAGGTGCAGGCATGGTTCATCCGAAGGTGCTGGAGAATTGCGGCATTGATCCTGAGAAGTATTCCGGCTTTGCTTTTGGCATGGGTCTAGAGCGTATGGCGATGGGTAGATTGAAGATCACGGATCTGCGGCTGATTTTTGATAATGACGTGCGGTTCTTGAACCAATTCTAAGGAGGGAAGAACATGAAACTCAACAGAAAATGGCTCCATGAGGAATTCGTGGATCTGTCCCACATTTCCGATAAAGAGTATGTAGAGACTTTGACTGTATTTGGTCAGAAGGTGGAAACTTGGGAACGGCTAGATGCCACCATTAAAAATGTTGTGGTAGGCAAGGTGTTGGAAATCACGCGACACGAGAATTCCGACCATATGTGGGTGTGTCAAATCGATGTGGGTGAAGAGACTCCCGTCCAGATCGTCACTGGTGCGCAAAATGTGCAAGCTGGAGATTTTGTGCCTGTAGCAAAGCATAATTCCTGGCTACCCGGCGGTGTTCACATCACAAAGGGAAAACTGCGAGGCGTGGCTTCCAACGGTATGCTGTGCGGTTTGGAAGAACTAGGGCTGACGCAGAATGATTTCCCGTATGCCATTACTGACGGCATTTTTATCCTGCAGGAAGAGTGCCACATTGGTCAGGATATCAACGAGATCATCGGTAATGACGATACTGTCGTGGAATTTGAAATTACCAACAACCGGCCTGACTGCTACAGTATCATCGGTCTGGCGCGGGAATCGGCGGCTGCCTTTGGAACTACCATGAGACATCACGAGCCTGTTGTACATGGCAGTGATGCCGGTTCTATCTTTGAGCATCTGGACGTGGAAGTGCCCGCTCAGGAGCTATGTTACCGTTATTCTTCTCGCATGGTTAAGAATGTGCGGATTGCGCCTTCCCCCAAGTGGCTGCGCCAGCGGTTGCGGGCAAATGGTGTTCGCCCCATCAACAATATCGTGGACATTACCAACTACGTTATGCTCGAGTATGGTCAGCCAATGCATGCTTTTGACTACCGCTATGTCAGCAGCGGCAAGATTGTGGTCCGTGAAGCGGAAGAAGGGGAGACCTTAACTACGCTGGACGGTAGTGTACGGGCGCTAAAACCCGGTATGCTGGTCATTGCCGATGAGGAAAAGCCCATTGGCTTGGCTGGTATCATGGGCGGCGAAAATTCGGAAATTATGCCGGATACGACTACTGTGGTGTTTGAATCAGCGAATTTTAACGGCACCTCTATTCGTCAGACTGCGCTGGCTCTGGGCATGCGTACCGAATCTTCCGGTAAGTTTGAAAAGAATCTGGATCCTATGATGACGCTACCTGCTTTGCAACGGGCTTGTGAACTGGTGGAGTTGCTGGAGTGCGGTGATGTGCTCGATGGCATCATTGATATTATTCACTACGTTCCCGAGGCAAGACAGCTTCCGCTAGAGCCTGAGAAAATCAATCGGCTTTTGGGTACATCCATCAGTCGGGAAGAAATGATTCGCTATCTGAATCTTCTGGAGATCGAAGTGGAAGGCGACGTGATCCATGTCCCGTCCTTCCGCCCGGATTTGAATTTAATGGCGGACATTGCCGAAGAAATTGGTCGCTCCTACGGTTATAATGAGATCCCCACCACATCCTTCAAAACTTCTACACAGGGTGGTTATGCACCCGTTATGGTGATGGAAAATCACGCCGGTTCCCTTTGCCGTGGCTTGGGTTATAGTGAAATTATCACGTATTCTTTTGTGTCTCCCGGCATTTTTGACCAGATCCGTATTCCTGCCGACAGCCCACTGCGTAGATGCATGAAGATTCAGAACCCATTGGGCGAGGATACCTCCATTATGCGTACCATAGCGCTACCGTCGATGCTGGACATTTTGGGACGCAATTATGCTTATCACAACAAAGCTGTGAAGCTGTATGAGTTGGCAAAAATCTATCTGCCGCAGGAGGGTCAAGCTCTGCCCGAAGAGCCGAAGATGTTGGTGCTGGGTAGTTATGGCGCATCGGAGAATTTCTTCAAGATGAAAGGGGAGCTGGAGGCGATTTTGATCGGACTTCACTTGCCGAAGGCGGTCTATACAGCCTGCAAGGATAATCCTTCCTACCATCCCGGTCGCTGCGCTGCAGTTAGCATCAATGGTATTCATTTGGGCTATATGGGTCAGGTGCATCCGCTTGTGGTTGGAAACTATGGCATGGACACGGAAGTGTACTGCGTGGAGATCAACTTTAGTAAGCTCTTCGACCTAAAGCTACCAGAGGCGACCTATGTGCCGCTGCCGAAGTATCCCGGTGTGAGCCGTGACCTATCATTGATTTGCGACGAAAGCGTTACTGTGGCACAGATCGAGGATGTGATCACTGCTTCAGCAGGCAAACTGTTGCGTGGCGTGAAACTCTTTGATATCTACCGTGGAGTGGGTGTACCTGTGGGCAAAAAGAGTATGGCCTTCTCTCTTGAATTGCGCGCAGATGACCGGACGCTGACCGATGCTGACTCTGAGGGTGTGATTGGCAAGGTCCTGATGGCATTGGAAAGCCAATTGGATGCCAAATTGCGTTAAACGAACAACTGTTTACAAAAAAGTTTCGTAAAGGACTTTACAAGCTGTAAAATTTGGGATATAATAGCTCTATCTTTTACGCAGGAGGTCGATAACATGACGGAACAGCATACACAGAAATTTACCGTTCCCAGTGATGACAAGGAGAATATGCGCCGGATTCTACACACCGTCTACGACGCACTCCAACAAAAGGGCTACAATCCCGTGAACCAGATCGTTGGTTACCTGCTGACGGAAGATCCCACTTATATCACCAACTACAATAATGCCCGCAGCATGATCTGCAAATTGGATCGGGACGAGCTGTTGCAGGAATTGGTGCGCTGCTATTTGTCCTGATAAATGACGGCAAGAGGCTTTTGCCATGGCAAAAGCCTCTTTTTCCAAGCATAAACTTTCATACTCCCTCCGTCTTACAAAATCCACAATATCACACTGAAATTGCCAAGTTTTGGTAATTGCCCGGCAAAGGTTGACACAAAGGTTACAAAGCGTTACAATCTGGTTACAATTTACGAAAAGGAGGTAACCCAAATGGCTGAAGAAAAGGCAGTATTGATGTATAAGGGACATCCACTGATGCGCAAGGATAACCTGATCTATTACGGCTCAATGGCGGACACCCACATTGTCATGCTTCAGGTTCTAGAAACAAAGAAGGTTGGCGATCTGGATGTAGCTACAAGAGTTTCTGTTCAGCTTCAACTGACCGATCAGAGTGTTCGTACACGGGATCGGATCTTGAAGAAGAGCGAGAAAGACGGTCTGTATACAGCTTTGGATTTTGGCTGTGTATGGCTCGAACGTGCCTTGGCAGGCAAGTGAGCCTGGAGGCAAACAATGATTCCCAGTAAGACGGAGGGCAACGTATGAAATGTACGAAACGGATTGTCAGCCTTGTGCTGGCAGTTTTTTTATGGATTGGCTGTATGAATATGATCGCTTTTGCGGACGTAAGAGTGATGAAGACCGGTATTGCTTTTGTAGATGCTTCGGCGTTACGTTTGCGCAGCAGCCCGTCCACATCCAGCACGACTCTTGGATTTGCTTCCCGAGACGAGGTCGTTGTGCTTCTTGGAAAGACCGGTAGTTGGTATCACGTGATCTACAATCTGCAGGAAGGTTATATGCATTCTGCTTATCTGGATACGGCAACAAGAGAGGACGTGGAGCTGGGTTATGGCAGCATCAACGGCAGCCAGGTCAATGTTCGCTCTGGTCCGGGAATCGGTTATTCCCGTGTTGGACAAGCAAACTTAAATGACAAAGTATACATTATCGGTATAAATAATCAATGGTTCAAAGTCATCTTTGGCAGTCAAATTGGCTATGTTCGAAGTGACTATGTGACCCTCACCCAGATCCCATATGAAAACAAGGCTTCCGATCGTGAGCCGCTGTTTTTCATTCGGGGAAAATCCACCGGTGTGACGCCCAGTGCTGCAGCACTCAAGGAGACTAATTCTACTGCGGAGGAAATCATTGCGACAGCGAAGAAGTATATCGGTGCCCCCTATCTTTGGGGCGGTATTACGCCTGCAGGCTTTGATTGCTCCGGGTATATGCAGTATGTATTCAAGATTCACGCAATCACACTTCCGAGAACCTCGGTACAACAAAGTAACTATGGTACGTATGTTGCAAGGTCACAACTTCAGCCCGGCGATCTGGTGTTCTTCGTGACGGGTTCGAATGGCGTTTCTCATGTTGGAATGTATATTGGCAACAATGAATTTATCCACTGCTCTACCAGCAGCGGTGTGATCATCTCCAGTATGAACAATTCCTACTGGTCTGCCAGATACCACAGCGGCAGACGGGTACTGTAGAGAAGAGAAAAACCAGGAGCGCTTGCTCCTGGTTTTGTTATCCGTTGTTCGAATTGGCGCCAATTTCCATGATGTCGAATGGGGTAGTTTGATATACAAAGTAGTTGAGCCAGTTGGAATACAGTAGATTGCCGTGTCCTCTCCATAGAACCAAGGGCGGCTGGGTATCGTCATCGTTTGGAAAATAGTTTTTGGGAACTGAAATGGGCAAACCGAGGGCCTTATCTCGTAGATATTCATTGCGAAGCGTTTCCGGATCGTACTCCGAATGACCGGTGATGAAGATTTGTTTTCCGCCCTTCGTCATCACGGCATAAACTCCGGCTTCCTCAGATGAGGCGATGATCTTCAAATCAGTAACGGCTTCGATATCTTCCCGCAAAATGGTAGTATGCCGGGAATGCGGTGCAAAAAAGATATCATCAAACCCACGAAGTAAAATGGCTCGTTTATAGTCGGCTTTGTGGGGGTAGACACCGAACAATTTTTCGGGAAGAGGGTGTTTGCGAATGCCATAATGGTAGTACAATCCGGCTTGCGCTGCCCAACAGATGTGGAATGTGGAGTGTACGTTGGTTTTGCTCCACTCCATGATCTGGCAAAGCTCCTGCCAGTAGTCCACAGATTCAAATTCCAGATGCTCTACAGGCGCACCTGTGATGACGAGACCATCGAATTTCCGGTGACGGATTTGATCAAAGGTCACGTAAAACGACAGCATATGGTCCTGAGATACATTTTTTGATTCATGGGATTTCATTTGCAGCAAGGTTAAGTTTACCTGTAGAGGTGTGTTACCCAAAACGCGGCTGAGTTGAGTCTCGGTTGTGATTTTTGTAGGCATCAGATTGAGCAGCGCAATCTCAAGCGGACGAATGTCCTGTGTTAAGGCGCGGTTTTGCGTCATAACAAAGATATTCTCCTGTAACAGGATTTCGGCTGCAGGCAGATCATTTGGGATGCGAATTGGCATTGGGATCGCTCCAGTCAATAGGATATTTTGTTTATATTATCCTATATTGCCGATTTTGTCAATTCTTGTCCCGGGGTAGTAATGCTGCAGTATTTCTTCATAGGTATATCCGCTGTCTGCCATGGCATCAGCACCGTATTGACTCATTCCCACACGGTGACCATTGCCACGTGTGGTGATGTAAATACCGGTTTCGTCGGCCGTCATTGTAAAAATTGTGGAAGGAAGATGCAGTCGCTTTCTAAGCTCTTTTCCGGAGTAGCAGATGCCTGCCAACTCCATAGTTGCAACGCCGCCGCCGTCGGTATAGGATACTTTACCCAACCAGTTGACGGGATCGCCGGAAAGAGAACGCTCCAGTGCCGACGCAAAAGCTTCTTTTGAAAAGTAGAATTCCTGCGCAAATACCGTTGCCCATTCTTCACCGGGACTTTCTACGGATATGAGGTAGGGAATATCCGAATTCCAAACGGCCAAGGCGGATTCTGTCCGCCCTCCGGAACAGGAATAATAGGTGGTTTCCGCAGGCTTGCCATGATAGGTTACGATCAGTCCTGCGGTCTGTGTTACGGCATCCGCAATTTTTTGCCACAGTTTTTGTGTACCACGTTCTGCCAAGTATTGCTCATCGGAAAGCCACGCCTGACAACAACCGGAATAGGTGCAAATGGCTCCGTTGGGATGCTTGTCTCCTAAGGTGATGCGGCGCATTGTATACGTTCGAGCAGCGATGGACTGGGCTTTCAGGGCTTCCTCTCCAAAATAGGCAGACATTTCTGCGAGTACAACACCCCGAATATATTCTTCTAGTTCCATTTGAATGACACAATCATCTGCTTTCAGAACCGAAATCGTGGTCTGCTGTGGCTGTGATGTCGGTATGGTCGCTAAAACCGAGATGGTGGTGCTTTCAGTCGGTGGTGTCGGATCGATTTTCGGTGTGTACATCCGACTGCCTACCAACACGACCAGTTGTGGCAGCCAAAGACTTAGTACTACTGCTACAATGATACGGATCCATCGTTCCTCCATAATGATCCCTCCCGGATTACTGTATCACGGCAGACGGGAGAAAATTGTCGAAAGGCAACAGTTTCCAATTTGAAGCCTCTTCTTGACATACAGGCAGGAGAAAGGTATAATTCAAATAGAATTTCTCGAAATGGAGCATCTGCATGAAGAAAAATCTCAGACGTATATTGCCGATTCTCCTTGGAATCGTGATTTTGATCAGTATCGTGTGGTACTTATTTGTATATGATCGGGGTTTTACCCGAGATACACTCATTGAGTTTGCCCGGTATTTTGAAGAGCGTGGAGATCACGGTTTGTCGGCATGGTTGTATGATCAGGCTTATATTCAGTCCGGCGGTGATGAAACTGTGGCGATTGAGTTGGCGAACTATTTCAAGGAACAGGGAAATTTTACACAGGCGGAAGTGACATTATCGAAAGCCATTGCCGATGGTGGTGGTGTCGCGCTTTACATCGAACTATGTAAGACATATGTAGAGCAGGATAAACTACTCGATGCTGTGACGATGTTGGATAATATCGTTTTGGATTCGATCCGTGAAGAGCTGGCATTGTTGCGTCCGGCAGCTCCAAGCGCCGATCCTGCACCGAATTATTACAATTCGTATATAACGGTTACCATCCAAGGAGATGGAGGAACGTTGTATCTTTCTACAGATGGTGAGTATCCGTCCATTGAAAACGGAGCGGCTGAGGGGAGACTGACTCTCTCCGGCGGCGAAAATACGATCTACGCCTTAACGGTTGGAGAGAATGGGCTTGTCAGCCCTTTGCGAATCTTTGGGTATACCGTTAGTGGTGTTATTGAAAAAGTGGAGTTTGTTGACGCAAAGTTGGATGCGGCTGTACGCAGTGCCTTGGGGATCGATGAGAAGACGCAGATTTTCAGCTCCGATTTGTGGCAATTACAGGAGCTAGTGCTACCGGAGGGTGCAGACAGTTATTTGGAATTGTATCGCATTCCGTATTTGCAGTCTCTTACCATTGAAGCGAGTACTGCGGAAAGTCTGGAGGGCCTGAGCGCGCTGACCGGTTTGCGAGAATTGACGGTTCGCAATACACTGCTGGGTAATACAGATCTTTTGGTGGTGGCGTCGTTACCCAATTTGGAACGATTGACGTTGTCCGGCTGTGGTTTGTCTAGCTTGGAAAATCTGTCGAATCTGCACAATTTGCAGTATTTGGATCTGAGCGACAATTCCATTCGTGATTTTAGCCCAATGTCCTTTATGACGGGGCTGACCTACTTGGATATGGGACACAATGCAATGACGAGCCTGAATGCCATCAGTGGTTTGTATGCTCTGGAGTATCTGGATGTTTCCTATAATTCCTTGAGTTCGGTCAAGCCGATTGCTGGTTGTACGCAATTGAAACACGTGAATATCAGCAATAATTTCCTGCAGTCCGTATCCGGTGTAGAGGCATTGCTTCAGTTGGAATATTTGGATGCATCCGTTAATGCCATCAGTGATGTGAGTGAATTGGCGGGATTATCTGCCTTGACGCAATTGAATGTTTCCGGTAACAGCATCAGCGATATTTCCGCTCTTTCTGCATTGCATAGCCTGCAATTGTTTGATTTTTCCCGCAACAGCGTAACAGCTCTGCCGCAATGGGGGGCTGACTGCGCACTTCTGACCATCGATGGCTCTTATAATGGGTTGACTTCGTTGGATGTACTGGGTTCGTGCCACACACTGAACTATGTTCTTATGGATTATAACAATATTGCATCCGTAGATTGCCTAGCCAATTGCTATAATCTGATCAAAGTTAGTGTCTATGGAAACCCGGTGAAGGATGTATCGGCGTTGACGGAAAATAGTATTATTGTTAACTGGAATCCTCTTGGATGAAACAAAAGCCTGCATGTGATGTGCAGGCTTTTGTTGTTTTTATCTCATTTTTTCGAGAATCCATCTTGGTGTGCATGTCTATGTATAGGACTGCGGCTAGGCAAATCATCGTTGCAGCAGGACCAAGAGAACAATATGCACGAGAAGAAGCAACGGTACACCGACAGAAAATTTCGTATGGAGTGTTTTATGACGGAATAGACGCATTGCCAACAATGTACCAAAGCTGCCGCCCATAGCAGCAACACCGAGCAAGGTGCTTTCCGGGATTCGCCATTCTTTTTTTATGGCTTTCCGCTTGTCGGCAAGCATAATAAAAAAACCGGCTGCATTGATTATAATCAGGTATGTCCATAGAACGATCATATTGATTTTCCTTTCAGGGGGTATTGCATGAAAAAAATGTACGTGATCTTATTAATTGTGATATTGTTGTCCGGCTGCGCGCCTGCTGAAACGTTTGAAACAATTTCAGATGTAGATATGTCAGCGGTGATCGGATCGGCGCAGACGCTACAGGTTCGTGTGGAGGAGGACGCCTATTCGATGCAGGGAGAAACCGGTACGATCTATCTGTGTGATGGCTATACAGTCACAGTCGAGGTGTTGCCGGGGGGAAATCTGGATGGTACATTGCAGGCTTTGACCGGATTTGGGCTTGATGAGTTGACCGTCATTGAAACCGCAGCGATGGGTATCGTCCGCTATGAATGCGTCTGGAGTGCGGCAGGGGAATGCGGTGATGTGGTAGGGCGCATAGTGATCATGGATGATGGGCGATACCACTACTGCGTCAGCGTCAACGCAGATGCTGAAGATGCAGGCGCATTGCAGGCACAGTGGGAGGAAATTCTCTCCACGATACGGATTGTTTGAAAATTACTCCCACGGTCATCGTGGGAGTTTAATTATATCATGATCGGTTTCAATTGAAAAGGCGGTTTCCAAAATGTTAATTTGCTTTTTTTGCCCGTATATGCTATCCTAATAAAAACAGGGGGAATACTTATGCTGTATTTAGGGTGTCATCTTTCTTCGTCAGGCGGTAATCTGTCGATGGTGGAGACTGCCGCTGAAATTGGCGCAAATACTTTTGCGTTCTTTACGCGTAATCCACGGGGCTCTAGGGCAAAGCCGGAAGATCCGGTGGACTGTGCTGCTGCGATGTGTGCGCTACAGAAAATGCAGTTTGCCCCATTGGTTGCTCATGGTAGCTATACGATGAATCTGTGTACTGCAGATCGTGATGCGCGTGAGTTTGCTGCGCAGATCTTGTGTGACGATCTACGTCGTATGGCAGCGCTACCGGGGAATTTTTACAATTTCCATCCCGGTTCTCACGTGGGGCAGGGCGTAGATGCAGGTATCGAGCAAATTTCTGATGCACTGAAATTGGCTATGGCCCCGGGATATCCCGTGACCGTACTGCTGGAAACGATGGCTGGTAAAGGAAGCGAGATCGGTGGAAAGTTTGAGCATCTGCGGCAGATCATGGATGCAGTCGGTAGGGAAGATCTCGGCGTTTGTCTGGATACCTGCCATGTATATGACGGCGGCTATGACATCGTCAGAAACTTGGACGGTGTATTGGAAGAATTCGACCGTGTCATCGGATTACATCGCCTGAAGGCGTTACACTTGAACGATTCAAAGAATCCTTTTGCCAGTCATAAAGATCGTCATGAATGCATTGGTGATGGTTCTCTCGGCGTGGAAACCTTTGCAGCCATTGTGAATCATCCTCTTTTGAAAGACAAGCCCATGATTTTGGAAACGCCCAATGAACTCGACGGATATGCAAGGGAAATTGCACTGCTGCGTGGTTTAGAAAACAAATGATGGCATAAATTTACATAGGAGGTGATCGTGTGGAGTCTTTTTTGGAGTCGATTCAGGTGATTGATCCGGTATTTCTAAATGTTTATACCCAGATTCTGCGCTATCTTGCTCCGATTCTGGCGGTTTTACTGGTGATTCGCTGCACCTGTTCTTTGACGTTCTTTCAGTGTGAACCTGAAACATGGGCGTGGTTGATTCTGCCGGATAAGCGTCGCCTACCGATCACCCATTGGGAGAGTGTGATCGGGCGAAGTAAACGCAGCGATGTGATTATTGATTTGACTACGGTGTCCAGAAGTCATGCTGTGCTGACACGTTACGATGACGGTAGCTGGACGATTGCCGATGCAGGATCTAAAACCGGCGTATTTGTCAACGGCAAGCAGGTGAAGATTGCTCCGTTGGGTCAGAAAGATGTAATCGAGCTTGGGGGCTTGAAAATGAAGCTGATGCCTGTTTCCCACAGTCAGGAGCAAACATTTGCGAAACTGCGCACGAAGGCATCACCTTTTAGCAATATTGCCAATGTCATGTTACTGACGGCGCTGCAGCTATTGATATGTGTGGCGTATTTGCCGGTTGTGGACGTTGCTTATACCCGGTCGGTATTTTTCGGGTTCATGGGTATTATTGTCTGTCAATGGGCATTGTTGATTTTTTATCTTTTGATAAGAAAAAACTCTTTTGAATTGGAAACCATCGCTTTTTTCCTATGCACCATGGGAATGGCTGCTATTGCGGCCGTAAAACCAGCAGAAGCACTAAAGCAGCTTCTGGCATTGGGGCTTGGCTTGATTGTTTTCCTTGGAGTTGGTTGGTCTTTGCGTGACCTACAACGGGTAAAAAAACTGCATTATTTTGCAGCGATAGCAGGAATCGGTTTTCTGTTGATCACGCTGCTGTTTGGTACGGAATACCACGGTGCGAAGAATTGGTTGATGATCGGTGGGATGTCTGTGCAACTGTCAGAATTGAGCAAAGTGTGTTTTGTGTTTGTTGGTGCGTCTACGATGGACCGAATCGTTGTAAAACGCAATCTTATATTATTTATTGCTTATTCCGTAGCAATTTGTGCCTGTCTTGCGATGATGAATGATTTCGGCACGGCATTGATATTCTTTGTTGCATTTTTGGTCATTGCCTATATGCGCTCGGGAAATGTGGGTACTTTGGCTTTGGCTTGTACGTCTCTGGGATTTGCCGGCGTGATTGCATTGAAAATTGCTCCTCATGCACTGCAGCGCTTTACGGTTTGGCGTCATATTTGGGAGGATCCCTATGGCGCAGGTTATCAACAGACACGAGCGCTGATGTGTATTGCTTCCGGCGGCTTGTTTGGTTTGGGTGCAGGACAGGGATGGCTCAATCATGTATTTGCCGCCGATAGCGATATTGTTTTTGCCACATTAACGGAAGAATGGGGACTGGTGATGTCGCTGCTGACGGTTGTTGCGATGCTAGCGATCGGATTGTTTGCGGTACGATCTGTTGCAATGCAGCGTAGTAGCTTCTATGCTATTGCCGGCTGCACCGCTGCCTCCATTTTGCTGGTACAGACAATTTTTAATGTGCTGGGAACGGTGGATGTATTACCGCTGACCGGCGTGACGTTTCCCTTTGTCTCCAATGGTGGAAGTAGCATGATCGGCGTTTGGGGATTGTTGGCTTTTGTGAAGGCGGCTGATACTCGGCAAAACGCTAGCTTCGCTGTACGCCAATCCCAATGGGGGAGGTTGCAGATCGATGAATAGAATCATCAGTCGTGCAGGCATTATGGTAATACTGATTCTGGTGCTGTTATCCGGAATGATCTTCTTTGTTGCGGAATATGTTCTGTATTCCGAGGACTGGGTGCTATCGGAAGGATCCCCTCATGTGTATACCGATTACAGTACCGTCTGTGGAATTGTCACAGATCGGGATGGATATGTGCTGTTGGATACCACCGATGGACGTGTTTATCTGGGAAATAGTGTTTTGAAGAAATCCATTATTCATTGGCTCGGAGATCGGGAAGGGAATATCCATGCGCCGATTCTGTCCTATTATGCTAAGGAATTGACGGGATATAGTCTGGTGAACGGTCTATATGTTTATGGCAATCAGGGCGGTGTGGTAACCACAACGTTGTCTGCGCAGGTGCAGATGGTGGCTCTGGAAGCGATGGGCGATTATAAGGGTACGGTCGCCGTATACAACTATGAGACCGGTGAGCTCCTTTGCGCTGTGACGACCCCAACCTTCGATCCGGATGACTTGCCCGATATTGCAGGTGATACGCAGGGTGTTTGGGAAGGCGCATACATCAACCGTCTTCTGAGATCCACTTATATCCCCGGCTCGATTTTTAAGGTCGTTACTACGGCAGCGGCGTTGGAAACGATTGACGATATTATGACCCGCACTTTTACCTGTGATGGTGTGATCGAGTATGGGATCGATAAGGTGACGTGTTTGCGCAGTCATGGACAGATAAACCTGAAGGAAGCATTTCGCAGTTCCTGTAACTGTGCCTATGCACAGATCGCTGAATTGTTGGGCGGAGAGACACTGCAGCGATATGCGCAGATATTGGGCGTAACGGACAGCATTGAGTTTGACGGCATTACAACGGCTGCCGGCAACGTACAAGCTGAGGGCGAAGCGGCAGTGATGGTTGCGTGGAGTGCCATTGGTCAACACAAAGATCAAATCAACCCCTGTCAATATATGACTTTGATGGGCGCTATTGCAAATGGAGGTAAGGGAGCGATTCCTCATGTTGTGGCATCAATTGATGGTGGCGGTTGGGGGTCCTATGTTGCGCAAACGTCCTATACAGAGCAACTTATCTCTGAGGATACTGCCCGAGTTTTGCAGGAATTGATGCGAAACAATGTGGAAACTAGTTATGGTGATGAGAATTTCCCCGGATTGACGGTCTGTGCGAAATCCGGAACGGCAGAAGTTGGCGGTGATTTGACACCCAATGCCATGTTTGCTGGATTTGTAGCAGATGATGAATATCCGCTGGCATTCATCGTGGTGGTGGAAAATGGAGGTTACGGTCGACCGACCTGTGTACCTATCCTGTCCGTGATCCTTGAGGAATGTAAGAAGGTAATGGACCAAGAATAACGAATAACCCCCTGCATAGAATCATGCAGGGGGTGTTGTTTATGTGCAGAAAGAATCAGCTATGCGGAAGCGCACTGGTTGCTTTTGGTTTTGGAATGCTGATCGGAATCTGTCTGGAGTCGGGTTTTTTCTCTTTCTTGATCGGCATGGGTATCATTGTGCTTGGTTTTTGGTGCATGGGACGAAAATAGACGGCATAAACTTGTCCTTGGGTGAATAGGATATAACAGTAACCAAGGATAAGGAGTGAAGCTATGGAAATCAAATTCAATCGTAGTTCCTGCCGGTATTTGCAGGAATTGATAAATCAACAGGTTTTGCGGGAGGAAACGCAGGAGTTGCATTTACCGGATGGAATGCCGGATATCGGAAGGATTCTGGGCTGTTGGGGACAATGCGTGATCCGTAATAAGGAATGGCGTAACGACGGGATGAGCATCGGCGGCGGTGTTATGGCATGGGTGTTATACGCCCCGGAGGATGGCTCGGAGCCGCGTTCTCTGGAAACATGGATTCCGTTTCAGCAGAAATGGGAACTTCCGCAGACGGAGCGTGACGGCTTCATGTGCGTTGTTCCTAAGGTCAAAAACATGGACGCACGATCCACCTCAGCGAGAAAATTGATGTTGCGCGTCAATATTTCCACGCAAGGACGGGCATTGGAAATGAGAGAAGAGGAGCTGTATCAGCCGGAGACAGTGCCTGAAGATGTACAACTTCTGAAAAAAGTGTATCCGATGGAATTGCTTATGGAATTCGGTGAAAAGATGGTGCAGGTTGAGGAAGAATGGACACTACCGGATACATATCCTGCGGTGGAAAAAATCTTGCGTTATGAGTTGACGCCGTTGGTGGCGGAGTCAAAGGTGATGACGTCCCGATTCGTGTTCTGCGGAAATTGCAAGGTACGCATACTATATTGCAGTGACGGGAAAGTGCATGCATGGGATGGTCAGACAGCGTTTTCCCAATATGCGCAATTAGATCGGGAATATTCGCAACACGCAAGCGGGCGGATCGCACCGCTATGGACCAATCTAGAATTGACTGCAGCAGACGGAAAACTGCGGTTGAAAGCTAGCATGACAGCACAATTTTCGATTTACGATCGTCAGATGGTGACCGTGGTAGAGGATGCCTACAGTACGCTTCGCAGTGTACAGCTTCATGTTCGGAAGTGGATGCTACCCGTTCGACTGGATGAATGGGAGGAAAACGTGGCGATTTGCCATAGTTTCCGCACTGATGTGAAAAATGTTGTAGATATCCACTGTATGATGGATCATCCGCGGTGGAGGCAAAATGTCGAAAATGGACAGATCGACCTTGCTGGGCAAATGCAAGTTCTTTACTATAATACGGATAACCAGCTTCAGAGTACTACGGCAAGACTGGAACAGTCCGTTGCTGTAGCTACTGCGGAAAACGCATCCATGGAAGCAACAATCGATCCGAGCGGTCCAGCTAAAATTTCCGTTAGTGGTGATGAAGTGTTGTTGGAACAGCAAATGCAGATCAACATGGCTGCAGCGGCACAACATCCGCTGAAAATGGTGACCGGTTTGGATTTAGGTGAAATGCAAGAGCTAGATCCTACAAGACCTTCCATTATTTTGCGCCGTTGTGAAGACTGCAGTCTTTGGGAGATCGCAAAAAGCTGCGGCTCAACGGTGGACGCCATTCGTGAAGCAAATGGATTGGATGGCGAGCCTGAGGTGGATCAGATGCTATTGATCCCGGTCACATAATATAAGCCGCCGTTTCGGGGGGAGAGCCGGAACGGCGGCTTGGTGGGCGTTGTCGCTGCCGGGGAAAGTGTCCACCTGAAATCAGATTAACTGAAGCACGCTGTAGAATTCAAGGGAATCGTGTCGAAGCATGGGCAAGGAGGAACACTTTTTCGCCAAAGCAAGCCTAAAACTGAAAAAAATCTTGCCAGAGTTCAGGCAAAGTGATATAATATCTCTATCATCATTGATATAAGAGGTATTTTCATGACTAAAATTGATATTTACTCCGGCTTTCTTGGTGCCGGCAAAACAACGCTCATTAAAAAAATGATCCAAGAAGCCTATCAGGGCGAGAAATTGGTTCTCATTGAGAATGAATTTGGCGAGATCGGTATTGACGGCGGTTTTCTGCAGGATGCGGGCATCAACATTACCGAAATGAACTCCGGCTGCATTTGCTGTAGTTTGGTTGGCGATTTTGGAAAGGCTTTGACACAGGTCATCGCAGATTTTGCGCCTGACCGTATTGTCATTGAGCCTTCCGGCGTTGGCAAGCTATCAGATGTGATCGCTGCCGTCGAAAAGGTGACTGGTGACGATGTTGTATTGGGTCATACCGTTGCCGTAGCGGATGCAGGCAAGGTCAAGGCCTATATGAAGAATTTCGGTGAATTCTATAATAATCAGATCGAAACTGCAATGACGATCATTCTGTCCCGTACGGATGCGATTGCGCAGGCAAAGCTGGATGCGGCAGTAGCTTTGATTCGGGAACACAACGCCAATGCTACCTTGGTATCCACGCCTTGGTCGCAACTGACTGGCGCTCAGCTTCTGGAAGCGATGGCGGGTAAGGATGCCCTGTCTGCTCATTTGGAAGAGATGCAACAGCAGTGCCATGAAGAGCATCATTGTTGCCACGGTCATCATGGTGAACATGAGCACCATCATCACGAGGAAGAGCATCATTGCTGCCACGGTCATCATGGTGAACATGAGCACCATCATCACGAGGAAGAGCATCATTGCTGCCACGGTCATCATGGTGAACATGAGCACCATCATCACGAGGAAGAGCATCATTGTTGCCACGGTCATCATGGTGAACATGAGCACCATCATCACGAGGAAGAGCATCATT
>CAZOVE010000015.1:29431-35145 GCA_964583135.1 uncultured Oscillospiraceae bacterium
GCCACGGTCATCATGGTGAACATGAGCACCATCATCACGAGGAAGAGCATCATTGCTGCCACGGTCATCATGGTGAACATGAGCACCATCATCACGAGGAAGAGCATCATTGCTGCCACGGTCACCATGATGAGCACGAGCATCGCCATCACCATCACGAACATGACGAGCCGTGTTCCTGCGGATGTCATGACCATGACCATGATCATCATGCGGATGAAGTGTTCACCGCTTGGGGTGTAGAAACGACGAAGAAGTTTACGGTAGATGAAATTAAGAAAGCGCTCAACGAGCTGGATACCGGCCTTTACGGCATGGTGCTTCGTGCAAAGGGTATTCTGGCAGACGCTGACGGTGGTTGGATCCACTTCGATTATGTGCCTGAAGAACATGATGTGCGCGCTGGCTCTGCATCTATTATCGGCAAGCTCTGCGTGATCGGCTCTAAGCTGGATGAGCAGGCGATTGCGAAGCTCTTTGGGGTGTAAGCGATGGTACAGATTCCTGTTTATTCTTTTACCGGTTTCTTGGACTCCGGTAAGACGAAATTCATTCAAGAAACGCTAGAAGACGAGCGTTTCAACGCCGGTGAGCGTACGCTGCTGTTGGTATTTGAAGAGGGCGAGGAAGAATATGATTTCTCTACCTATCCCCATCAGAACGTATTTCTTGAGGTGTTGGATCAGCAGACCGTTACGCAGAAAGATCTGCTGAATTTGACAAAGCAGCATAAAGCCCAACGGGTTGTTTTGGAGTTGAACGGAATGCAACTGGTTGGTGATCTGTATGCCAGATTTCCGGAAAGCTGGGTTGTGGCACAAGAAGTGATGTTTGTTGATAGTACGACCTTCATGACCTACAATGCCAATATGCGCAATCTGGTGATGGATAAGCTCGTGGGCGCCCAGATGGTCGTGTTCAATCGAGTAACCCCGGGACAAGATACGATGCCACTGCACAAGATTGCTAGAGCCGCCAATCGCCGTATTGACATTTTGTATGATTACACCGACGGGACGACCGCATTTGACGATGTGGAAGATCCGTTGCCCTTTGACATCAATGCCCCCGTTATTGAAGTTCAGGATGAGGATTTTGCACTTTGGTATCGGGATGTGACGGAAGAGCCCCAAAAATATCAGGGTAAGACCGTACGCTTCAAGGGTCAGGTGGCCATGCTACGGCGCAATAAGGACAATATGTTCGCTCCGGGACGGTTTGTGATGACTTGTTGTGCTGATGACATCCAATTCTGCGGCATTCCGTGTCATTATACTCAGGCTAAATCCTTGGAACCTCGTTCTTGGGTTATGGTCGAGGCGAAAATTTCAGCCGAAAACCATCCGCTATACCATGGTGACATCGGTCCCGTATTGACTGCGATTTCCGTTGAGAACGCTCCAAAAGCGGAGCAAGATGTGTGTACCTTCTAAGCAAATATTGTTATAGCGGACCGGTAAAATCCGGTCCGCTCTTTAATTACTTACCGAAAACGAACAAAATTTTGCCAAAAAGATAGTGCAATTTCTGCAAAGGTGTGCTATAATAGAAAAAAACTTTTGGAGGCAGGATATGTATCAGCCTTTAGCGGATCTTTTGCGACCCGAAACATTGGATGATGTGTACGGTCAGGAACATATCTTGGGGCAAGGAGCGATCCTGCGCAGATTGATCGAATCCGGTCACGTACCAAACATGATTTTCTACGGCCCCAGTGGTACAGGAAAGACTACGGTAGCCAATATTATTGCCAAGCAGACCAAGCGTACACTGTTTAAGCTCAATGCCACCACAGCATCTACTGCTGATATCAAGGAGATTGTGGCGCAGTTGGATACTTTTATGGCGCCTAATGGTGTGTTGCTTTATTTGGATGAGATCCAGTCATTTAATAAGAAGCAACAGCAGAGCCTGCTGGAGCATATTGAAAACGGCAAGATCACGCTGATCGCTTCCACAACGGAAAATCCTTATTTCTACGTCTTTAATGCTATTCTTAGCCGCTCCACGATCTTTGAATTCAAACAGATCGATACGCCGGCTGCATTGAAAGCGGTTCGCAGAGCCGTAACCTATCTCGAAGAGCGTAATGCTGTTACCGCAGTACCGGACCCCGGTGCGTTAGAGTATATTGCCGGCTGCTGCGGTGGTGATATCCGAAAAGCGCTCAATGCTGTGGAGGTGCTTTTCTGTGCAGGTGTCGTCAATGACGGACGGATTGCCATCACAATGAAAGACGCTAAGGCTGTTACGCAGAAAAGTGCCTTGCGGGCTGACCGAGATGGAGATAATCACTATGATTTGCTATCTGCATTGCAAAAATCTATCCGTGGTTCCGATCCGGATGCAGCCTGTCATTATCTTGCTCGCTTGCTAGAGGAAGGGCAGATGCAGTCTGCCTGTCGTCGCCTGATGGTGATTGCAGCAGAGGATGTTGGTCTGGCATACCCACAGATCATTCCTATCGTCAATGCAAGCGTTGACATGGCACTGAAGCTGGGGATGCCGGAAGCCAGAATTCCGCTGGGCGATGCCGCGGTTTTGATGGCCACATCTCCAAAGTCCAACTCTGGTCACCTTGCGCTGGATGCAGCGCTTGCGGATGTACGGCAGGGGAAGGGGAGAGGATTTCCCAGACACCTGCAGAACGTTCATGCGGATAGCTATACCATGGAGCAGGAGCAGGGATATCAATATCCTCACAATTTCCCCCATCATTGGGTCAGACAGCAGTACCTACCGGACGATCTATCTGACGTTTGCTATTATGAATATGGTTCTAATAAGCTGGAACAGGCTGCAAAGGCCTACTGGGATGCCATTAAAAATTCGTAAAACTGCCGCCCGGATAGTATTCCCAACGGCAGATATGTCCGCTGCGGATGAAAAACTCCGTTTCCATGCGGACCGGTTTTTGAAGAACTTCCAGAACGTTGAGCTTGATTTTGTGGCGGCTGGGTTGTATGGAACGGATGAATACGCTGACATGGTCTCCGGGCTGAAGGTGCATCTGCGTTTCTGCCAATCCGGACAAATTCGGCAATAACTCTATGAAGACACCATATGGCATGATGCTTCGAACAGTACCGGTCACCGTCTGTCCGTCTCGAAATTTGGCTGCGTTTTCTGCCCATGTGCCCAAGAGTTCTTTTCCGGTCAATTCCAGTCTATTGTTTGCATCGTCAATCCGAAGTACGGCGCAAAAGATGTTTTGTCCTGCATAGAACCGATCCGCTGCATTGCCCAATCGGGAAATGCAGCAGCGATCGATGCGCATTCGTGCAGTAAATCCACATCCTATATCGCAAAACAGACCCAATGGTGTTGCGTTTTGCACGACTGCAGGTATGACATCACCGGGTAATAGTGCGCTTAGAAAATAGTTTCTTGCGTCCTTTTGCGCTTCTCGACGGGATAGTATTGCCGTGTCACCGTCGAAGGAAAGTACCTGAAAGCTGACACTTTTTCCGACTCTGGATAATATTGCATATTCTCCGCTGGGAAGTAGCGTCGCTTCGCTGCGAGGAATGATGCCATGTATCGGACCGAGATCCACGTGAAGATCGTGGTGCTCATCACATTTTGTGCACATGGCCTGAAATACTTCGCCGGTATGGACACCGCGGCGCAGGGCTTCTGGGCTGGGCGGTGTGGCATAGATGCCCTCAGGGCAATATGGTTGCATTCAAATTCCCCCTTCATGCCAGTTTACGGTGGCGTTTTAGGGGATATGACGGGAGTTTTTATGGAGATTCAAATTGGAGACGTTTTGCATATGAAGAAGGCCCATCCCTGCGGCGAAAATCGCTGGCTGGTCCTTCGCACCGGAGCGGATATTCGGGCGCGTTGCTTGGGCTGCGGTCACGAAGTGATGTCACCGAGACATAAGATCACCAAAAATATACGCAGGATCGAGAAACCTGAGAATTCATCGACAACAAATTGCGGCAGTTGAGTTATTCAGCTGCCGCTTTTTTGCGCTCGTTGGAATGAGAAATGGCATTATGCCGGGAATTATCAAATCGGAGGTGTTACCTTCACCAAGGATGCGACCGACTTTTCCTTTACGAAAGGGTATACTGGACATGACTTCAAAAGGAGGCGGTGACTTGCTATATCTAGATTTGTTGATGGGACTCAACTTTCTTGTGGATCTGCTGTTGCTGATGAGTACCAATGCCCTAGCCGGCTTTCGTAACGAGCCATGTAAAATCACACTTGCTGCAATAGTTGGTGGTGTGTATGGTGGCGTGTGTGTAGTGCCCGGATTTACATTTTTAGGGAGCATTCTGTGGAGATCGATATTTCTTGGTATCATGGCAGTGATCGCTTTTGGATGGCAGCAAAGTGCCGTGCGTCGCGGAATTATATTTTTGCTATTGAGCATGGCGCTTGGCGGTGTGGCGTTGAGCGTTGGACAAAAGGGGATCTTGTCGGTCATTGGTAGCGCTGCTGGAGTATGTTCATTATGTCTGCTGGGATTTCGCGGGAAGGTCGGAAAGAAAAAATTTGCAACAGTACATATGAGCTGGAAAGGGAAGGAAAAGGTTTTGACGGCATTGTACGATACAGGCAACACACTGCGCGATCCGATCAGTGGTGAAACCGTGCTGGTCGTTGGTGCGGACATCGCGGGAGATTTGCTGAAATTGTCGCCACAGCAATTAAAACATCCCATCGAAACCGTGGCTTCGGGTGTGTTGTCTGGGCTCAGACTTGTCCCGTACCGTGCGGTAGGACGACCTGATGGGATGTTGTTGGCGATTCGAATGGATGAGATGGTGATTGATGGACGCAAAAGCGGCACATTGGTAGCTTTTGCGCCGGATTTGATCGGAAATGGAGTGTATCAGGCGTTGACAGGGGGAATATGATGCAAAAACGGATGAAACAATTTTTGGAACGAATCGGTCTATTAGAAAGGGAAACCATCTATTATATCGGTGGCGCAGATGTTCTGCCACCACCGCTGAAGGGGCGGGAGGAACAAGCTGCACTAGAAGCGCTTGAAGGAGGCAGTGAAGATGCCAAACAACGCCTGATCGAGCACAATTTGCGTTTGGTAGTATACATCGCAAGACGTTTTGAAAATACCGGTGTCAATCTCGAGGATTTGATTTCCATTGGTACTATCGGTTTGATCAAAGCCATCGGTACCTATCGCCGAGAAAAGAATATCAAATTAGCTACTTATGCATCTCGTTGCATCGAAAACGAGATACTGATGCATATCCGCAAAATTGCCGGACAAAAGGCGGAGGTGTCTTTAGATGAACCGATCAACATGGATTATGATGGCAATGAACTACTGCTTGGAGATATTCTGGGGACGGATGAAGATATGATCCTCAGACCCTTGGAAGATGATGTGGATCTATGTGTCTTGCGGCAAGCACTGACAGAACTGCCACAGCGGGAGCGTGAGATTGTTTTAATGCGCTATGGGCTGTATGGATATAAAGAGTTAACGCAGAAAGAAGTGGCGCAGAAAATGGGAATATCCCAGTCGTATATCTCAAGATTGGAGAAAAGAATCATGCAACGGCTAAAAAAAGAATTAATTCGACAGACAAGTTGCGTATAAATACTTGCATTCGACAAATCAATATGATATAATCGATATAAAGCTATATCGATAAGAAAGAGGATCGAATGCATGGAACGTAAAGAAATCTCCAAAGCGGTGTTGAAGCGGTTGCCCGGATATCTTGCCT
>CAZOVE010000016.1:0-32079 GCA_964583135.1 uncultured Oscillospiraceae bacterium
CTATCCGGTTATGAGCCGGAGGCTCTAACCAACTGAGCTAAGGGCCCATGAAGTCTCAGGAATCTGAGCACCATCAGCGTTTAGTATTCTATCATTGTTTTTGCATTCTGTCAAGCATTTTCTTTTGGAAATTCCGCCTGAAAACAGCAGCACCGCAGGGAGCTTCGCCCTGCGGTGCCGGTATGGCTTATGATCCAGCGCTCAAATGCTGACCTCTCCGTCAATGCAGACGATCACTGCCGCACAAACGCCGTATGCCCAATCTGTTCCCTTGCTGACGCCCGCCCATTGAACCACAGTGCCTTGGTATGTTATGTCTATTAAGGCAGCGCAGTTCCCAAACGCCTCCCGGCCAATTTCGGTCACGCTGGCAGGAATCCTGATGCCGGTCAGATAATAGCAGCCGGCGAACGCACAATCGCCAATGGTGGTTACCCCTTCAGGAAGCGCAATATTGACCAGATTACCGCAGTTGCTGTAAGCATACGCACCTATGGTCGCAATGCTGGCAGGAAGCATGAGATCCACCAATCCCGTATCGGAAAAGGCACCTTCACCAATATCGGTCAGGCCCTCAGGAAGGCTGACACTGATCAGGTTCGTACAGGCCGCAAATGTGTAGTCTTCGATCTTTGTTACGCCGACAGGGATCGTAATGCTGACCATGCTGCCGCAACCGCCGAAGGCGCTTTCGCCGATCTGGGTCACGCTGTTCGGAAGTTCGACCGTGTTCAGCTTCCTGCAGCCGTAAAAAGCATAACTGCCGATGTCCGTGATGCCCACAGGGATCACGACACTGCGTAATTGCTCACACTCATAAAACCAATAATCCGTATATTGCGGAGAAACGCCGTCTTCCATGACCACATAGCGAATGCTGCTGCATTCGCTTTTCCATGGAACAGTAGTCCTCGTATACTGATTGGTCATCCACCCGGTGTAAGTGCTCACTTCTTCATTTTCGCCATAAAGATACGCCACACCGTCGGTACAGAATCTCAATGTACCGGCTTCATAGCTTGTGGTGATCGGGTCGGTGTAGCTGTCCACATAGCTGTCGCCGCAGCGACTACAGGTATGGGTCGTATAGCCCTGCTTGGTTTCCGTGGGCTCCGTCACCGCACTTTCATAGCTGTGTCCCTCGGCTTTTCCTTCGGATGTGCCGCAGGTGGAGCAAGTTTTGGGTGTGGTGCAGGTGGCATTCTGCCAGAAATGACCGTTGGCCGCAGTCTCACTGTCAATATAGCTGTCGCCGCAGGAGCAGGTATGGGCGGTGTAACCGCCCTCGCTACAGGTTGGCAGCACGACCAATACTTCCCCGTAGCTATGTTCATGGTTCCTGGATGGGATAATCTGTGTCTTGCCTGTACCGCAGACAGAGCAAGTATACCCAATTTCGCCGTTCTCATCTTCCGTAGCATCCTTGATGACTGTGCCCTCATCCCAGGTGTGTCCCAGCAAATCGTTTTCGTCACCGATGTAGCTGTCGCCGCAGGAGCAGGTATAGGTGGTATAACCGCCCTCGCTGCAAGTTGGCGGCTTAACCGTCTCTTGATAGGAATGGGTATGGATTTCAGCCTCTGTTGACTGCGTTGATTCATCAGTCGGATCGCCGGAAGTTTCAGATTCTCCTGTGGATTCCGATGTGGCATTGGTCCCCTCAGGCTCTACCCGATCCGGCGTGTGACCGCCATTGCTCACGACCAGCAGGATCGCTATCAGCAGCGCAATGATCACTATACCAAAGCCGATCAGGATATGCGGCATCCATTTTTTGATTTTGTCATCCATCACGATTCCTTCTTTCTGCAAAGCAAAAGGGTGGCCGGGTATTATTCTTCTGTGGTTTGAGGAATCTTCGCCGCGCTGCGTCTGCGGCAACGGCGGCGAGGTGTGCTGTGCTGCTCCTCGGGATCTGCCTTTTCCGCTCGTCGGGCATAGGCTTCCGCTGCTTCCGATGTTGCCTCATAAGTCAGGCGACTCACTCGGATCTTGCCATCCGGCTGTTCCGACAACCGCACCCGAATCAAAAATCTTCCATGTTCCGGGCACGCAGCCAGATCCATGTAGCGATGTCCCTGCTGAGAAAACCACCGGGATCCCAACATTCTGCGACCGCACACCGGGCATTCATTTTCTTCACCGGACATTGCCATCAACGCCGCCCGCTTATCGGGATAATCGTAGAACACCTTACGGGCGATGCATCCGGGAAGCTGTGCACCATGGAAGCCGTTTTCATGACTTTTCAAGGCGCTACCGTACTCCTCAATTCCCTTTTGCAGATCTAATTTTGCACAGATCAGTGCCGTATGATAAGCATCGCCCAACGCATCGTGGGCAGGGCGTGTCGCCTCAATCTCAAATATCTCCATGGCGGTTTTCAGCGCCTTCTGGGCGTTTGAGCCGTCTGTCTGGGCATTAAAGATCATCTGCGCATTAAACCAAGGCTCCGTCCATCCGTCTTCCAGACCATGAAGCCGCAGATTTTCCTGAAGGATCGGAATGTCATCAAAGCCCCATGTCAAAAAAACGACGTTTTCGCCACACCAAGTGCGGAACTGTTCCATTGCCTCTGCAAACCCAATCCCCTCGGCTTTCAGTCTCGATTCCTTGATGCCGGTGAGCTTACTAACTCTTCGGTTCAAGCTACGATAGTATTTGGGGCGCACCAGAACTTGAAACTCATCCGCCACTTCCCTGCTCTGCGTGACACGGACGGCACCGATTTGAATGATCTCACCGCGAATCGACACAGGCAAAATTTTCTTTGACGAAGGAGAGCCCGGCCACGGTTGGTTCCATTCCATATCCAAAACAATGTAGTTCATTGCAATTAACCTCTGTTTACAATCTCTTTTGTTATCATATCACATTCGAATGGTAGATGTAAACAGGAAGTTGCCATTCTTGTGATTTTTTCTTGAAACTATTACGATGTCGTTGTTTTTCAATATTTCATCTTTCTTTCCCCGTTATCCTGCGCTTGCATACTTGCGAAAGTGGAAATTCTGTTATATACTAATTAAAAAGTATAATGGAGGGATAAAGTTGGATTTCAAAGTACTGGCCGTAGGCGACGTGGTCGGCAATCCCGGATTGGAGCGTATCCGCAGATCACTTCGCTATTGGAAGCGAAAGACCGGTGCTGATTTTGTGATCGTCAATGGTGAAAACGCCGCAGTAGTGGGCATCACCCCAGAGCAGGCCGACGATATTTTTGATGCCGGCGCTGATGTGATCACCCTTGGCAACCATAGCTTCAACAAGCGAGAGATCGTTCCTTATCTTGAGGACAACCGTCGCATCCTCCGGCCTGCCAATTACGCCCCTCAGTCCCCCGGTTATGGCTGGGGTATGTATGATACCAAAGCAGGACCGGTTGCTGTGATCGATCTGATCGGTCGCTGTGATATGGACTTTGGCCCGGACAACCCATTCCTGCACGCAGAAAAGATCCTCAAGCAGATAGATGCCCGAATTATTCTTGTAGAACTTCACGCCGAAGCTACTTCTGAAAAGCTGGCCATGGGCTATATGCTCGACGGCAAGATTAGTGCACTCTGGGGCACCCACACCCATGTTCCCACCGCAGATGCGCAGATTCTCCCCTGTGGTACCGGCTATGTCACCGATCTTGGCATGACCGGCCCAAAATATTCGGTACTCGGCATTCGCCCGGATCTATCCATCGCCAAGTTCCGTGGCGATCTTCCCCAGCGATACCAGTGGGCGGGCGGCCCAACCAAGATGGAAGCCGTTCTGTTCACCATCGATACAGAAACCGGACATTGCATCAAGGCAGAAAGGATGGACTTGATTGATGAAAATTCTTCACAGCGCTGATTGGCATCTGGATGCCCCCCTATCCGGCCACAGCGAAGCAAACCAACAGCTTCTGCGCCAGCAGTTGCGAAAAATCCCCGAAAAAGTAGTCAAGCTTTGTATCAGTGAGGGATGTGATCTGCTGATCTTGGCTGGCGACCTCTTTGACGGTACTTGCACCCGGGAAAGTCTGACGGCGGTTCGCAGCGCCCTCGAAAAGCTCTCCATCCCCGTCATTATTACGCCGGGTAATCACGATTTCTGCAGTGCTGACTCCCCTTACCTGACACAGCAGTGGCCTTCCAATGTTCATATTTTTCAGCAGGCCCGTTTAGAGTCCATCGTATTACCGGATTTGGATTGCCGCATTTACGGCGCCGGCTACGAAAGTATGGATTGCCCGGGACTGTTGAAGGATTTCCACGCCGAAGGCAATGAACGTTGGCACATCGGTGTCCTCCACGGTGAAGTCAGCGCAACTTCCTCTTATTGCCCCATGACCCGGGAGCAAATTCGTCAATCCGGTCTTGATTATCTCGCTTTGGGCCATATTCACAAGGGTGGCTCTCTCCGTGCCGACGATACCCTTTGTGCATGGCCGGGTTGTCCCATGGGGCGCGGCTATGATGAATTGGGCACCAAGGGAGTGATTTTGGCAGAGCTTTCTAACGGCGTACGTGCAACTTTCCTGCCGTTGGATACCCCTCGATTCTATGACGAAACCGTGGATGTGGGTGACGATCCCATGGCCGCTGTGGCAGCCCTGCTGCCTGCCATGGACAGCAGCGATTTTTATCGAGTGACCTTGACCGGCTACTGCGCACACGCCGATCTAGCTACCATTGCTGCTGCTTTTCCCCATATTCCCAATCTGATTCTTCGGGATGAAACACTGCCGGAGCTAGACCTGTGGGGCAGTGTGGGTGAAGACACACTAGAAGGCGTTTATTTCAGCCTGTTACAAACCTCTGCCACAACCGACAGCGATTCTATCAGCCGCCGTGCCCGGTTGGCTGCCCGGATTTCACGCCAGATTTTGGATGGACAGGAGGTGAAGCTACCATGAGAATCTATTCTATGACTGCCACTTTTGGCAAACTGGAACACCAAACACTTACCCTTCAACCCGGCTTGAACATCATCGAAGCCCCCAACGAGTGGGGCAAATCCACATGGTGCGCTTTTCTGGTCAATATGCTCTACGGCATTGACACCCGGGCTCGCTCCACCGCAGTAGCGCTAGCTGATAAAGAGCGTTATGCCCCATGGTCCGGCGCCGCTATGGAGGGACGCATTGACCTGTGCTGGAATGGCAGGGACATCACCATTGAGCGTCGCAGTCGCGGTCGCATTCCTTTTGGCGATTTCCGCGCCTATGAAACCGAAACCGGTATTGAAATATCGGATCTGAACGCCACCAACTGTGGTCAACAACTTCTCGGCGTGGAGCGTAGCGTCTTTGTCCGGGCCGGTTTCCTCAAGCAATCAGATCTTCCCGTAACACAGGACGATTCCCTGCGTCGGAGACTGAACAATCTAGTCACCACCGGTGACGAAAGCGGAGCCAGCGACAAACTGGGAGAAGCCCTAAAAGACCTAAAAAACAAATGCCGTCATAATCGCACCGGACTGCTTCCGCAGGCAGAGAGCGAGCGAGATCAGCTCAGCGGTCAGCTTGCCCACCTGCACGATCTGCAAAATCAAGCCCAAGCAGTGCGCACCCAGCAGTCCGAATTGGAGCTTCGCATCGCCGCTTTAGAAAACCACGCCGCTGCACTGCGCTATGCCGCATCACTGGAGGATGCGAAAAAAGTTGCTCAGGCAGAGGAAAACCTGGTCGTAGTCAAGGAACGGTTGACCGCAACCATGTCTGCCTGTCAAGATATTCCCTCTGCAGACGTCGCTCGGCGCAATCTTCATGATGCACAAACGCTACAGGAGCAATGGCTGTCACTGCAAATGGAGTCGCAGATGTTACCTCCCCTGCCTCCGCAGCCAGCAATCCCCGTCTATTATAAAGGTATTGCGCCAGCGGATGCCGTATCCTCCGCAGAAGTGGATGCAAAAGCGAACGCCATTCTGGAACAATCCAAAAAGAAAAACGGTGTTATCCTTGCGATTTTTGGCATTTTGGCGGTAATTCTTTGCGGTTGTGGCTTGATGATGCCCCAGTGGCTGCTGTACATGGGCATAGCCGCTGCCGTTACAGGGATCGCCGGTGCTTTGATCTGCGTCATTCGTTCCGGAAAGATCCGCAAACAGCAACTTGTGCTGTTCGACCGTCACCCCGGCGTCGCCCCCGATGGATGGATCGCGGATGCTCGCCAATATGCACAGGAACAGCAGCATTATGAGGCTCTGCTAGCCAACGCACAAGCCCTGCGTGGAGATCTGGATGCACGCATTCAGGTGTTGCAACAGAAAATCAACGATCTGGCCGGTGAGATGACGCTTTCAGATGCGTTGCACCATTGGTCGCAGGCTGTGGCAGCTTGGGATACCCTTTCCGACGCACGTCGAGATCTGCAGTTGGCAGAAAGCCATGTTCAAACATTGCGTAGTTTGTTCAAGGAAGTACCACCACCCACCGCAGACGATACGTTGACATTCGACGTTCTTGAAACGGATCATCTATTGGCCAATGCCCGTATTCGTCAGCAGCAGCTCCATACCCAGTTGGGTCAATGTCTGGGACAAGCGGAGGCATTGGGCTCCGAAGCATTGCTGCGAGCCCGTTTGGATACTTTGAATCACCGCATCGCCCGACTGGAAGACACCTATTACGCATTGGAAATGGCACTGGATGCCCTTCGAGATGCCAGCTTGCAGCTTCAGCGCCGCTTCGCGCCACGAATTTCTAAGCGCGCTCAGGAGATCTTTAACCGTCTGACCAATGGTCGCTATCATCGCCTGAGCCTTGGAAGCGACTTAAGCCTAAGTACCTCCACGCAGGATGAAGACACCCTGCACACCACCCAATGGCGCAGCGATGGCACCGCAGACCAGCAGTATTTCGCCCTACGTTTGGCTGTAGCAGAAGAATTGACACCCGATGCCCCCCTGATTCTGGACGATGCACTGGTTCGTTTCGACGATCATCGTATGAAAGCTGCGATGCAACTGTTGCAGGAATCTGCACAGAGCAAGCAAGTCATCTTGTTCACCTGCCAATCTCGTGAAAACGCCTGCTTATAATTAAATCGAGATACCCACGAAGGACTTTCCTCGTGGGTATCTTTTTTTGAAAAGCCCCCGGATGCCGAAGCATCCGGGGGCGTATTGGGTTGCGATTTCAGAAGATACTTACAGCAGCTTCTTCTTTGCGACGGGCAATACCACGATCGCCATTGCGCTGATGATCAGTGCCACCAGAGCAGCACCGCCATGACTAAAGTCGCCAGTGTCGGGGTTGCCGTTGTCAGGTTCAGCCTGACCACAGTGCACACAGGCAGAATCTACATAGCTGTGACCGTGGGCATCCAGCACCTCGGTGTAGCTATGGCCACACTGCTTACAGGTGTGGGTCACACTACCGTCTTCCGTACAGGTAGCCGGATTCGTTACGGAGTCATAATCATGGACGTGCTCCTCGTTCAGAACCAAGCCAGCGAACGCATCGCCATAGCCATAGTTCACATAGCCCACATTGCCAATTTCCGCAATACGGGTGCTAGTGGGATCGAAGCTAAACATCCGATAGCAGTTACCAGACTGCGTCCACAGCATATACAGCATATCCGTCACAGGATCGTAGGTCATTGCCATGGGCATGCATTCGCCATCGCCGTAGAGGCCCATGTTCTGGAAGGTAGTCAACGGAGTACGCAGACCAGTCTCCAGATCCACGGTGCAAACGTAGTCATCGAAGGTAGAGTAAGTATACACCACGCCATTTCCATCGATCGCCAGCGTCTTCGCATAGTCATAAGCGTCACCGGTGTTGACATAGCACAGCTCCGTCAAGGCGCCAGTAGTCAGATCTGCCTCGTAGATGATCGAGCCTTCGTACATAGAATACTTCTCTTCATAGATGTAGCCGCCGCCCCAGTCTTCCATATAGACATAGATCTCATAGGCCAGAACCAGCAGTCTTTCGTTTGCTGCATCCCATGCCATATCGGCAATCTGCAACTCATAACGACGGTAGTCGGTATCCTCGTACTCAGAAGTCCAACCGGTATTACCGATGTACTCACGCACGAAACCATTGTCCTCGCTGGTCTTGAAGAGATTACCCTCGGTGTCATAAGCATAGATGTAACCGTTGATCATCACCATTGCAGAAACAGGTGCAGCCTCTTCATTCTCGGTCAACATCGTGACATTGGTAGAATCGAAACGGGAAATGCTTGCAAAACCAGCATTTTCAGTGTTGTAGGTCAGGAAGTAATCATCCCCACCAAACACAACGACCTGACAGGTAGCCGTCTTGGTCACACCGTTGTATTCCACAGTCACGGTAATGGTGGTCATACCTACGCCAACACCAGTCACGACACCGTTCTCATCCACGGTCGCAATCGATTCATCTGCGCTGCTCCATGTATAGGTCACATCCAGATGCTGCGGCTGCACATAAGCGCCGAGCTGCTCCGTGACGCCCACGCCCATGGAAATGCTGTCAGTTGCGATACCAATGCCCAGCAGTTCGTCGGGGATCTCAGGATATTCGTCCGCAATGACCATCAAGCCAGTCACCTGACTACCGGAAGCACCAATGATACCCAGATTCGAGCAGGTATTGTCCTTCGGATCGATCAAGTACAGACCACTCTCGCCGTTCTGATACATACCGGTCCAGTAGATGTAGCCGGTATCATGGTCATAAGCCATGGAAGCCAGTGCATTGCATCTGACACCGGTGTCCAGAATGGGCTCACAAGTGCCGGCAGCGGGATCCAACTTGTAGAGGATAGCATTGCCATAGTTGGAGGTCCAAGGATCGATGAACTCTTCCTCGGAGTTTGCCATGGCGTAAATGTTGCCCTCAGCGTCCACGGTCAAGCCAAGGAACAGAGGTGCAGTGACCATGCAGTCGATCAGTGCGCCGCTGGTCATATCCACAATGTACAGATCACTGTTGCTGTCGCTGGGACCGGCAACGGCATACATCGTACCAGTAGTATAATCGAAGGCCATGTCATAAACAAAGGGGAATGCACTGCCCATGTCATAAGCCTTAACGGCTGCCAGCGTCTGAGGATCGATGATCATGAACTGGAAGTTTGCGGAGTAATTATCCGCATCATAACCATAAGCATAGATGAGGCCATCCACATATTCTGCAGAATAGATCATCATGTATGCGCCATTGCACATTGCGTAATCGATCGGCACATAGTTCTTAGGATCCACATCCTGAATGCTGGCCCAATAGTAGCCGCCATAGGTTGCCAGATCAAAGGCAATATAACCGTAGATATTGTCTGTGGTAGCCTTAACCGCTACTGTGAAGGTCACAGTATGGGTCGTATCACCATCCACCAAAGTGGCAGTGACTTCGGTCGAACCCATACTTTTGCCATAGAAGACACCGTTTTCGATGGATACGATGCTCTCATCGGCGCTGACATAGGTCACATTTTGATTGGTCGCATTCAAAGGATAAATGCTGACAGCGGGCATTTTAGAAGCGCCCTGCAGAATCACCATATCGCTTGCGACGATCTCTTCCACAGGAACCTCTTCCAGTTCGGGAATATCTTCAGGCACAACATACATGCCCAGATACTCAATGATACTGCTGTCAGAAGGATTACCCATAGAGATCATATAGGGCTCATCTGCACTAAATAGGTCGATCCAGTAAACCTCGCTGGTCTCAGGATTGGTCCACAAGATCACATCGTTGTTGTGGTCATAGCACATACTCTGCCACATCGACAACGCACCCAGATCGGTCATCACGGGAATTGCTTCTACCACATAGGAAACTTCGGAATCGGTAGACCAAGGCATGATGCCGCCACCGCCCCAAGAGTCTTCATAAACCTGCAACATATACAGCGTACCGTCTGCACTGATGGCGTACAGGTAACCCCACATATCACAAGCCAGCGTCAAATAGATGTCATACGCAATTACGTATTCCAGCAATTCACCGGTGTTCATGTTGACATAGTAAATCGTGGTTCCCTCAGTATAGTCATACTCAATGGCGTACATGAAGCCGGTGCTATAATCGTAAGCCATATCGGAGATGAGGTGACCGGAAGGCTGACCCAATGCCACGATCTCACCGGTACCGGGATGATACTTATAACACTGGCCGCTCTCGGTATAGCCATAGATATAGCCATCATGACCATTGTAGTCGGCGGCGATAAATTCAACAGGAGAAGCCTCAAGGTCATACTTGCTCATCGTGGCCATGTCGACCATGATCCAGTTACCGTAGTTTTTATCATCAGAGAAATAATTATAGCTGAAGAATTCGCCCTCGATATCGACCACGGTCACAACACACTCTGCCATCAGGCCGTCACATTCGGCGGTGATCACAGTTGTGCCTGCGCCAATACCAACAACAGTGCCATCCTCGGTCACAACAGCAATTTCCTCATCTGCAGAAGACCATGTGATCTTACCGGCGACTGTATTCCAAGGCAGCGGGTTGGCGCTTAGCTGCGCATTCGCTCCTTTGGCGAGGATCATGCTTTCTTTGCTGATTGCCAAACGAGTAATCCGTTCAGAGATGGGCAACTCATACTCGCTCTCTAGCGTCAGCAGACCAACAAACTCCTGAGCATACATGCCATCAACGAAGGGAGTGCAGGTATAGGACCAGTCGGTCGGGTCGATCACGATCAGCTCACACGCCTCGTTATAGTCGCTAAGGCTGTAGTAAGCCCAGTAGATCTTGCCGTCCTTTTCGCTGTAGGTCATGGACTGGGAATAGCGGGGAGAAATGCCTGTACCGTTGGAATCAACAAGGCTCAAGTTCTCGCCTTGTGCATTCTTCAGTTGCACCAGATTGTAAGACCCGTCCAATTGGACTTCGTAGAGACCGGAATAGTAATACTTAGCAGCGTACAGCTTTCCGTCGACGAAAGTCATCGTCCAAGGCATGTCGTACTGCGATCTGTACTGCTTCAGTACGGTCACTTCACCGGTCAACAGATCCACGGTAGAAAGCGTACATTCGCCTTCAGTCTTCGTAGTGATGTACATGGTACCTGTAGCCTCATCAAAAGCCATGTCGATCACATTGACGCCCAGATTGCAAATCTCTTGACGATTCCAAAGACCGGGCTCCATCACCACAAAGTTGTAACCTGCATCCACGGCAAAGACATAGCCGCCGGCGTATTCTGCCGCAGTCAGGGCATAGTATTCGTAGGCATCGCTGGACAGCTCGGTGACTTCACCGGTCTCTTTGTTCATGGTGGTCCATGCGAACATGTAGTCGTAGCCCTCGTAATAGTAGATGTACGCATCATACACACGGTAGGCATACAGTGCGTCCATATCTACCTCAGGCTTATTCTCAGCGGCGGTAAAGGTCACTTCGTACACTGCCTCGTTGGTACCGTAGTCCGCAGCGAACAGCAGGAAGTTGTTACCGCAACCGGTGACATCCATGAAGACAGTATAAGTTCCGTCACCATTGTTGACACAGTTGTAAGTATCTGTGGCTTCCGCATAGTACTTGGTACCGGTGGGATTCATCAAGGCAACATAAGCCAGAGAATCGTCCGCAATGGTAAAGACCAGGTAATTACCATCCTCGGTTGCATATTCCACGGGAGTACCCACGATCTCGGGAGCCTTGGTATCGATCGTGATGGGAATCTTCACCATCATATCCGTTACTTCACCGTCGCCGTAGTCCACCGTACCGGTGATGGTCAGCGTCAGCTTTGTACCGCTGGGCAGCACATTGCCATCGGCATCGGTGAAATCATACAGGTCCTCCATGTAATAATAACTGGAGTACACGAAAGGCACGGTCCTGCCGTAATTGGTGCTATACATAGTCTTGGGCAGGTAGTCCAAAATCTGCTCATCCAAAACAACATTGTTTTCGTCCGTGTAAGTCATATAGACATACTTGGCATTACGCATCAGGGACAGGTAGATTTCCTGGAAACCTTCCAGCCGTCCGTCGCCATTGGGAGACAGGACGTTGTTGGCAGGATCATACATGACGTTGTCATTCTGATCCAACAGCGCACCGGTGTAGGGGTTGAAGCCCAGCACCCAGTCAGTGCCTTCCAGATCCGTCCACAAGACATGGTAATACTCGTTGGCATCCGGCTCTTCCGTTTCCAGACCCCAGAAACCGTTTTCATACCAGTAACCGGTGTCAAACAGGGGAGCCTCGGTCCAGTCGCCATAGAATCCCATGAAAGGCAGGCTCAGTTCAACTTCGCCTTCGCCAGTCAGATACACAAAACCTTCCACGTAGTTGCCATTGGGGAAATAGGTATCGATCCACAGCTTATCAGCTTCGGTCAGGTTGATGGTGACCGTCACACTTTCGCTGCTGCCGGGTGCCACGGTAACGGTTTCCGCACTAAATGTCACGGCATCGTTATTCAGCACATGCTCAGTACCTGCCATGAAGTACAAACCGGGCCAATCTGCATCCGTAGTATAGTCTTCGCACAGCAGGCTAGAGCTGATGGTGTAGGTCTTGGCCTCATCGCCATAGTTATGTACGCTAAACGTAAAGCTGAAAGTGCCGTCTGCATTGTCATACAGCTCCGCCTTGGGACGGTCGCTGCCAGCAACGCTCAAGTAAGCCTCAGCAGTCACTGCATACAGGGCGTTAATCAAGCCGGCACCCTGCTGACGGGGAGAGGCCTCCACGCCGGAAGTGCTGTCGATGACGGGCACGGCAGTACTCATCACCAACGCATCTGCCAAAGTACGAATCTGCGTCTCGGTTGCATTGGGGAACGTCTCCTTCAGATACTGCAGCACCAGAGCGGTGATACCGGCCACCTGAGGAGTTGCCATGGAAGTACCGGACATCAGACCATACTGACCGCCGTCATAGCAGGAGTAGACATTGCCGCCGACACCGGTAATATCCGGGACCAGATGCAGGTCAGGAGAAACGCCCCAAGAGGAGAAGGAGCTCATCTGACCGCCATTGCTCACGGAACGAGGTGCCATGGTAGCAGAAACCACTACGGTATCCGCATCGGCAGTAGCCATCTTCTGGCCGTCTTCCAAGCTGATCAGGATCACGGGGATCTCGGGGATACCGAAGTCACCCTCGGTAGTCATACCAAAGGAGAAAATATCCTCCGAAACGTTGTCCCAGATCATCACGCCGATGGCACCGGCCATCTGCGCATTGATCGCCTTTTCGTGGAAGCTCAGCTCACCACGAGCAACGACTGCGATCTTGCCGGCGACGACACTATTGCCGTCTTCGTCATAGAAGTCGCCCCAGTCACCCAGGCCATCGACGATCACGTATTCCTGCTCACCGGCCAGCACTTCCATGCTGTAGGAGATGTCGCCATACAGATATTCAACAGACTGCATGTAGTAGATCACGGTGCCATCTGCCAAAGTGAAGTAAGGCGTGTAGATCACAGCGTTCTCTGCACTGCCCACAGACATGGCATTGACATAAGTAGAGGGGGAAGAAACGGTAGCATTGTCGATATTATCGGTGGTGTTCATGTAGTTGCCATGCAGATCACCATAAGAGCTAGTGCCCTCA
This sequence comes from uncultured Oscillospiraceae bacterium, assembly GCA_964583135.1. Classification (GTDB taxonomy): domain Bacteria; phylum Bacillota; class Clostridia; order Oscillospirales; family Oscillospiraceae; genus Faecousia. The sequence continues at coordinate 13,505 of CAZOVE010000016.1, forward strand.
TTACCGGCTGCAATATCCACAATGATATCCGTTTCACTGATACGCTGATAGATGGCATCGATCTCATCGATGCCGGTGGCGCTGAAGCCTGCAGCGCTGCCCAGAGACATATTGACTACGTCACAGCCCAGCAGCATTGCATCTTCCAGAGCGTTCAGAATGTCGTACATATAGGCACCGCCCTTAGGGCTGAACACCTTCATGACGATAATCTGTGCATCAGGAGCCATGCCCACAACACCGGAGCCTTCCACCGGATTTGCGGCAGCGATACCGGCAACATGGGTACCATGGTCACCCACACTGTCGTTGTGCAGCACATTGGTGGTGCCGGTCGCATAGTTGAACCGGAACGGAATCTTGGCGCTGTAGTACAGATCCTCTGCGGTCAGAGTGCCGTGACCGGCCAGCTCATACAACGCAGCGGCATTGGTCTTGGAGACGACCTTCTCCAGGAACTCCAGATCCCAAGAACTGGCGCCCAGTGTGGGATCGGCAGCGAAGGAAGGATGATCCAGATCCAAACCAGTATCCAACACAGCGATGGTCATGCCACTGCCGGTGTAGCCCAGAGCTTCTGCCCATACATCGGTGACATTGGTCATCAGGCCGGAGGAAACCGTATAAGGATAGGAAACGGATTCCGTCTCGCAAGGATAATAGACCGGGGAAAGGAATACACTCTTGACACCGGTCACGGAAGCGATCGCTTCCAGATTGCCAAACTCGGTTTCGATGACGACAGAGTTCGTCAGGTAAGTAAACTGGGCGATCACATCCAGCTCTTGGCCTTCCATAACACTCTCTTCGATCTTACCGATCAAGGCTTCCTGCTGACTGGTCAGCAGGGCGGTTTCGGCGCTGGGAACATCACCGATGGAGCTGTACTTCTCCACCAGAGGTGCTTTCTCCAGAACGACGAATGCGGACACGCGGTCCATTTCGGAGTAGTACTCGGCAGCTTTTCTGAGCTGTTGGATATGCTCCGGGAGCACCGCATTGTCCTTAGACACGGTGACTTCCTTGTCAGAGGGTGTCACAACCCAGTCGCCCTCGACATCCTGCTTTCCAAAGAGCTTATCTCTGAGGGTATTGAGACCCAGAGCATTGCCCGCGGAGAGAAGGAGGTCGTTGAATTTATTGGTCGTGCTAGTTGTATTTTCCTGCGTATCGTTCTGCTTCAGCTCAACAGCACCGGCTGCGGGAGCGAGCACAGAAATAAGCAGACACACAGCCACGACCAAGGTCAGCAATCTTTTGCTTCTCATGTTTCTACCTCCTAATAGTTTGTTTTCCGCCGAAATACATTCGTTTTCGGCTGAAAATGGGGGAAGCGATAATGTGGCAACGGTATTATTCGCTTACATATAATATAAATCTCTCTTTTTCATATGTCAAATATAAATGTAGCACAGTATTTTTTGTATTTTTCTTCATTTTTTGTATAAAATTTACATTTTGTATTTTATCCACGCATACGCGCATAACATTTCCGCTCTATGGACACACTTCCGCCTGCAAAATCATGCAAAACGCCAGTTTTCCTCCTGCACACAAAAGCAGAGGCGCTATTGCGCCTCTGCCATTTTTGATCACCGGGATGATCACCATGCATTATCCCACCATTCGCAGCACCCAATACACCAATCCATACACCACGCTAGCTGCCAAACCGTATACGATCACAGGTCCCGCAATAGTGAACATCTTCGCCGCCGTACCTAGCACCATACCCTCGGTTTTGAATTCCACCGCCGGAGCAGCGATGGAATTGGCAAAACCGGTGATGGGTACCAACGTTCCCGCACCGGCGTGCTTCGCAATGTCATCATATAGACTCAGGCCCGTCAGCAGTGCCGCCAACGCCACCAGAGTCATACTGGCCGCCGTGGAGGCATCCTGTTGGTCCATTCCTGTGTATTTGTAGACATTTATGAGCACCTGTCCCAACAGACAGATCAGGCCTCCGATCCAGAATGCATTCAGGCAATCCTTACCCAGAGGCGATCCGGGGCTGATTTCCTTGACTAACTTGTCATATTCCCGTTCCGTCACGCATCATCACCTCAAAAACAGGATGTCCTATTTCCTCCCAACTATACAACAAAGCCGACACAAATTGTGCCGGCTTTTGCGTTATTCATTCGGGAACAGCTTTTCCATCGCTGCTTTTGCAGCCATCTGTTCTGCCCGCTTTTTACTGGAGCCGGCACCGGCTCCCACCACAGTACCATTGAGAGAAACCTCCACTTGGAACTGCTTGTCATGATCCGGTCCGCTCTGTCCCACCAAGGCATAGGAGATCACCTGATTTTTCTTCTGCTGCACCCGTTCCTGCAATGCAGTCTTGTAGTCCGCATTGTGCAGTTTCGTGATCGGTACGTTCACTAGAATGAATTTTTGCACAAAACTCACCGCCGCTTCCATACCTCCGTCCAAATAACACGCTGCGATCACCGACTCCACCGCATCCGCCAGAATCGAGTTGCGATTTCTGCCGCCAAAGCGCTCTTCACCTTTGCCGAGCAGCAAATGCTGACCCAAGTTCAGGTCATTTGCCACAGCCGACAAGGTTCGCTCGCAGACCATATCCGCCCGCATCCGGGTCAATTCTCCCTCGGGACGATCCGGAAAGGTGCGATACAGATAGTCCGCCACCAGCATACCTAGAATGCTATCACCCAAAAATTCTAGTCGCTCATTGCTCATCAATCCATTATGCCAGCGTTCATTGGCATAGGATGAATGGGCCAATGCATTTTGCAACAATTCGACGTTGCGAAATTGATAGCCAATTGCCGTTTCCAGATCTTTAATCATGCTGTGGCTCCTTTTCGGCAGTCAACTTCTGCAATTCCTGTTCCAACTGCGTGGCTATATTTCCTTTGACAGCCGTTTCTGCCTGCCGCACCGCATTGCAAAATGCCAGCGCATCGGAAGACCCATGTGCCTTGATCACCGGCTTGCGGATACCAAGAAATTGCGTGCCGCCGATCGTGCGATAGTCCAATAGACTCATTACTTCGTTCACACCCTTCTTGCAGAAGATGTAACCGATCATTGAAAGAATATTACGTTTGAATATCTTGTGCTTCATCAAACTGCCCATATACATGGCAGTGCCCTCAATGGATTTGAGCAGTACGTTTCCGGAAAAACCATCGCAAACCACCACATCCACCGCACCCAGTGGCACATCCCGAGCTTCCACATTACCAACAAAATGAATGATCCCCTGCTTGTGGGCATCCATCAGCAAACCGTAGGCTTCCTTCTGCAAAGTCGTTCCCTTGGAATCTTCCGTTCCAATATTGAGCAGGCCAACCTTCGGCTCTTCCACACCCAACACCTTCTTTGCCTGCAGAGAACCAACGATGCCAAACTGCAGCAAAAACTCCGGCGTACATTCCGCATTGGCGCCACAATCGAGAATAATCGTCATGCCGCCCTTCTTATTCGGGAAAGCAGGCCCCATGGCTGCACGGCGGATGCCCTTAACCCGCTTGACGATCAAGGTCGCACCGGTCAGAAGCGCACCGGTAGAACCGGCAGATACAAAGGCATCTCCATTGCCTTCGGCCAACATCTTCAAGCCAACTACCATAGAAGAATCCTTGCGCTTGTGAATGACGCGGGCGGGGTCATCGTGCATATCTACCACATCTTCGGCATTGACGATCTCAATACCCTGCGGCAGATCCGCAATGCCGTGCTGACGCAGCACGCCTAGGATTTCTTCGCCTCTGCCCACCAGAGTAATGTGGGAACCAAATTTTTTTGCCGCATCCAGCGCACCCAGCACGGGTGCCTCCGGCGCATGGTCACCACCCATGGCATCAAGAATGATTTTCATATGTCTCCCTCTTTCTTTACAGGCCCTTTGCGATCAACGCTTCAATGACCGCCAAAGAACGATTAGCGATTGCCAGATTCTTTTCGGCCTTTTTACGTATACGTTGCTCTAGTGGTGCAATTATGCTGAAGTTAATATTCATCGGTTGGAAATGCGTCACCGTGGTGTCGCTGATATACAGTCCCAACGCACCAATGGCCGTCGTTTTGGGAAATTCCGGCACTTCCCGTCCCTGTACCTTCGCCGCCATCGCCACTGCCGCCAAATAGCCGGAGGCCGTGGACTCGACGTAGCCTTCCACACCGGTCATCTGTCCGGCGAAGGCCACCAGAGGATTGCGCAGGTCGGCATAATAGCGATCCAAAAGCCCAGGACTTTGCAGAAAAGTATTTCGGTGCATCACACCGTATCGAACAAACTCCGCATCATGCAGCGCTGGGATCATGGAAAATACTCGCTTCTGCTCACCAAATTTCAAATGCGTTTGGAAACCCACCAGATTAAAAATACTGCCGTCAGCATTGTCCTGCCGCAATTGCACCACTGCATAGGGCTCCCGTCCGGTTTTCGGGTCGATCAACCCCACAGGCTTCAGCGGACCATAGCGCAGGGTCTCAAAGCCACGCCGGGCCATCACCTCTACGGGCATACAGCCTTCAAATACATTGGCATCCTCAAACCCATGGACCTGTGCTTCTTCCGCCGCCACCAGTTCCTTCAAGAAGGCTTCATACTCTTCCCGGTTCATCGCACAATTTACATAATCAGCGTTTCCACGATCGTAGCGGCTTTGCCACCACGCCAGATCCATATCCACACTTTCCGCCGTCACCAGCGGTGCGGCTGCATCAAAAAAATGCAGATATCCCGTACCAAAATACGTCCCGATCGCTTCGCTGAGCGCATCGGAAGTCAGAGGTCCGGTCGCAATGATCACAGGTCCTTCCGGCACTTGTGTCACTTCCCGAGCGATGACGGTAATGTTGGGATGACTCTTGATCTTTTCCGTGACCATGGCAGCAAAACCATGCCGGTCCACAGCCAAGCATCCACCGGCTTCCACTCGTGTGGCATCTGCACATTGCATAATGAGACTTCCACAGCGGCGCAGTTCTTCTTTGAGCAGTCCGACGGCATTTTCTAGTCGGTCGCCCCGCAGGGAATTGGAACAGACCAGTTCCGCAAAATCATCGGTATGATGGGCGGGCGATTTCTTGTGGGGCTTCATCTCGATCAGCTCCACTTCGATCCCCCGCTGTGCAAGTTGCCATGCCGCTTCGCTGCCGGCCAAGCCTGCACCCACGACGGTTACTTTACTCATTGCCGCTCTCCTTTTTCTTACGAGTGGTTCTCTTTTTGTCGGGCTTTTTGCCCTCCTCGCCTTCACCGGTGGGTTTTCTGTAATAGCCCCGCTTGTCTTCCGGCAAGAAGCTAGCACAGCTTTCGTTGATGCAGAACGGTTTCATCCTTCCTTTGCCGGATTTTTTGAACATGGTATTGCCGCAATCTGGGCAGTCATGCTCTGTAGGCACATCCCAGCTCATAAAACCGCACTCCATGCCTTTTTCGCAGGCATAGTAGGCATAACCTTTCTTACTTTTGCGCTTGAGCATACCACTGCCACATTTCGGACAGCGCCCGGGCATCCGTTCCACGATCGGTTTGGTGAATTTGCACTCCGGATAACCGGGGCAAGCCAGAAATTTGCCGAAGCGTCCCATCTTCACCACCATGTTCCGGCCGCACTGCTCGCATACTTCCTCCGTCTCTTCTTCCGGTACTTTCAACCGGACGCCTTCCAGTGCGATCTGCGCATCCTGCAATTGCTGATGAAATCCGGCATAAAAATCCGCAAGAACCTCTTTCCAGTTCCGTTGGCCGGTTTCGACATCATCCAGTTGCGATTCCATATTGGCGGTAAACTCCACATCGATGATGTCGGTAAAACGCTCCATCATCAATCCGTTGACCACCTCTCCCAAGGGTGTCGGCGCCAAACGTTTATCCGTTTTTACCACATATTCTCGTTCCTGAATTGTGGATACAATTGCGGCATAGGTGGAGGGACGACCCACGCCCTTTTCCTCCATCGCTTTGATGAGTGTCGCCTCGGTATACCGTGCCGGGGGCTGTGTAAAGTGCTGCTCTTTCTTGATGTCTGCAATATTTGCCAACTCGCCTACCGCCAGATCCGGCAAGGGTGAACCCACGGCTTCCGTTTCCTCATCCTTTCCCTCTTCATAAACGGCAATATAGCCGGGGAAGCGGAGGCTCTGGTGGCTGCTGCGGAAGGTATGACCTGCGCATTCGGTGTCAATGGATACAGTGTCATACACAGCATTGGCCATCTGCGATGCCAGAAAGCGGCTCCAAATCAGCTTATACAGCCGATACTGCTCTTTGGTCAGACTGCTTTGGATGCGCTCCGGATCTAGCTCCACGTGGGTGGGACGAATGGCTTCGTGGGCATCCTGAGCACCGGCCTTGGTCTTAAACACATGAAACTTACCATAATAATAGGCTTCTCCGTAACGTTTGCGGATAAATTCCGCCGCGGCAGTCATCGCCTCGTCCGACAGTCGAAGCGAGTCGGTACGCATATAGGTAATCAGACCCAACGTTCCCTCGCCGGCCACATCGACACCTTCATAAAGCTGCTGTGCCACGGCCATCGTACGCCGCGGTGTCATATTCAGCTTTCGGGAAGCCTCCTGCTGTAAGGTCGAGGTGGTAAACGGAGGTGCGGCACTGCGTTTTTTCTCCGCTCTGCGCACGTTGGTAACGGTAAAGGTCTTTCCTGTAATGTCTTCGATCACCGCCATGACCTGCTCTTCATTTTCCAGTTCCAGCTTTTTATCCGTTCCGTAATAATGGGCCACAAAAGAACCCACTTTTTCCACTCGCTCCAGCGTCACATCCAGCGTCCAGTATTCCTTCGGCACAAATGCCCGGATCTCATTTTCGCGATCGACCACCAGTCGGGTCGCCACGCTCTGAACACGGCCTGCCGACAGTCCACGTCGCACTTTCTTCCACAGCAACGGCGAAAGCTGGTAACCGACAATGCGGTCCAAAATCCTTCGAGCCTGCTGTGCATCCACCAAGCAGGTATCAATCCGTCTGGGATTGGCGATCGATTCGAGCACCACTTTTTGCGTGATCTCGTTGAAAGTAACACGGCAGGCTTTCTCATCGGACAGATGCAACAGCTCCTTCAGATGCCATGAGATAGCCTCGCCTTCCCGGTCCGGGTCAGTTGCAAGAAAAACAGTCTGCGCCTGAGCCGCAGCTTTTTTTAGTTCTCGGATCAGTTCTTCTTTACCGGATACAGGGATATACCGTGGCGTAAAATCCTGCTCCAGATCCACGCCCATGGTACTTTTCGGCAAATCCCGCAGGTGACCCATACTGGCCTTTACAATATAATCGGGACCAAGATATTTACCAATGGTCTTAGCTTTGGATGGTGACTCTACAATTACAAGATTGGTCGCTACGCCCATGATTTTACTCCATTTCAGAAATGCTTACCCGTTTACCGGGCAGTCTGCGAACCACGCCTTTGATCTCCAGCATGGTCAGCGTGGACAACACCGCTCCAGCTGGAATGCCGGCTTTTGCGATCAACTCGTCCACCAATATTGGTTCTTTTCCGATATGCTGTGCGATTTGGCGCTCCTGCTCGCTCAATCCTCGGAAAACTTCTTGTAAGTCACTATAAGCCCGCTTTTCCAAGTTGTCAATGGTTATTTTTTCGTCTTTTTTGTCGGAACGGCTCTTCTTTGCCGGTTTGGCCGGCTTCTGCGCCACTTTTGCAGGGGCTTTTTCTGCCATAACCTCGCCGGTGAAACCCGCCGGTCGAACCGGTGCGTCAAAGCGGCGTATCTTTTCGGGATACAAATGCTGATATTCACTGATAATATCCCAGCCGGTAGCCACCGCAATGGCTCCGTCCCGTAGCAGCGCATTGCTGCCAGCGCAACTTTTCACATCGATATTTCCGGGTACTACAAATACGTCTCTACCCTGCTCTGCCGCTTGTCGGGCGGTGATCAACGCACCGCTCCCAAAAGGTGCCTCCGCCACCAGAACACCGTTGGACAAACCACTGATCACCCGATTTCGTTTCGGGAAATTCCGTTTCATTGGTGGTGTGCCCGGCGGAAATTCCGACAGCAGGCAGCCATACCGTTGGGTATCTTCGAACAGACTGCGGTTGCTCAGCGGATACACGATATCCACGCCGCTTCCCAGTACGCCAACCACTGTGCCACCGGCACTCAAGGCGCCGCTTACCGCTGCCGCGTCAATACCGATAGCCATGCCGGAGACCACAACGCCGCCGCATTTGGCAATCTGTCCGCCCAGTCGTTGTGCTACATTCATGCCATAAGCCGATGCACCACGGGTACCCACCGCTGCGATCACAGGCATGGTATCGAGTGCCGGCATCCGCCCTTTATAATAAAGCACCACCGGCGGGTCGGCAATATTCTTCAAACGCCCGGGATATGCCGCATCATTGTAGGTACAAATCTGGATTCCCTTTGCTTCGCAAGCATCCAAAATGGCATAGCATTGTCGTAGATCCTTGTCCTGCAAAGATTCAATTGCTTCCTCCGAGATCCATTCCAGCGCCGTAAGATGTCCTCGATCGGCATAGAATAGCTCTTCCGGATCGTTGAAATACTGCAACAAGGCAATTTTTCCATGCTCATTGATCTTGTTTCGGGTGGCGAGCCAAATCCAATGCAGCAGCATTTTCCCATCCTCTTTCTCTGTAAATTAATTTGCGTAGCTACCGTCCCCACGCCGTTATTTTCCGGCCCGTTACTGCCGCATCTGCCACATCACGATGGTCGCTGCCACCGCTGCATTCAGGGATTCACAATGGGGATTCATTGGAATGATCAGTTCCGCATCGGCATACTGCCGCACTTCTTTTCGTACGCCTTGACCTTCACTGCCAATGACCACCGCCATATCCGCCACACAGACGGTACAAATGTCCTGCGCCCGTTCTGACAATGCAGTCACAGCCACCGCAATACCTGCATTTTCGCAGGCAGAACGAACCGCTTCCCAGTCTGCACGAACCGGCACACAGCGAAACACCGCACCCATAGAAGCGCGTACCACCTTATGGCTATAAGGATCGGCACAGCCTTCTAGCAAAACCACCGGCACGTCCAATGCATCCGCCGTGCGTAGAATCGTCCCCAAATTTCCCGGATCCTGAATGCCGTCGAGCAGCAGCATTCCCTTGCGAGGCACAAAGGGCTGTTCCTGCGGCAGACGACACAGAAACAGTGCCCCCTGAGGACTGCGCATGGGGGAGATGGATTCCATAACGTCACCGGGCACTCGCACCACACGCACCTGCTGCGGCACATGCGCCTGCACGTCGTCCGACAGGATCACCGTTTCCAGTCCGGGCCAGTAAGTTACCGCTTCTTCCAGCAGCTTAGTTCCATCCGCTACAAATAGGCCTGTAGCTTCCCGTTCCTTTCGGGAAGTCAGTAGCTTTTTCACTTGTTGCAACAGTGGATTTTTTCGGGATGTAATGCGTTCTTCCATGGTCTCTTCCGCCCCCCTGATGCTCGCATTTGGGCGACATCCGGACACAACGATCCTTGCGCCGCCCTGTATTATTGTCACTATTTCGGGATTTTACCCTTAATTTCGCAGTTTTGTTCTTATTATATCAAGTTTCCATCGTTTTGCAAGTACCGATTCACCTGCTCCTACAAACGCTCCATTATTGTAATGATAGCGACGCTATGATCACAAAAAGCCTGCCCAAATCGGGCAGGCTTTTTATAGAGAGCAATTATACGCCGGAGTATGCGGAGAAACCGCAGTCGATAGGCAACACAACACCGGTGATGGCGGAGGACGCCTTGTCATCGGTCAGGAAGAACAGACCGCCCAGCAGCTCTTCGGAGTCCACAAAACGACCCATGGGGGTGCCCGCCAAGATCTTAGCAGAGCGCTTGGTGGGAGTGCCGTCCTCGTTGAACAGCAGAGCGCGGTTCTGATTGGAAACCAAGAAACCGGGAGCGATGGCGTTGCAACGAATACCAGAACCTGCAAAGTGGGTAGCCAGCCACTGGGTAAAGTTCGAAATCGCAGCCTTAGCACCGGAGTAGGCAGGGATCTTGGTCAGGGGGATATAAGCATTCATGGACGAGATATTCAGGATATTGCCATGTTGACGTGCCACCATATCCTTGGCAAAGACCTGCGTGGGCAACAGCGTGCCCTGATAATTCAGCTTGAAGACGAAATCGATACCGGCTGCATCCAGATCAAAGAACGTCTTGCAGCCTTCCCAAGCTTCGTGGTGATACTCATTGTCGGTGGTAGCACGGGGATTGTTACCGCCAGCACCGTTGACCAGAATATCACAAGGTCCCAAATCGGCCAGAACCTGCTGATGGACGACTTCCAGAGCCTCCAGATCCAGAACGTTTGCTTTATAACCTTCGCAGATATAGCCCCGAGCCTTCAGTTCCTCAGCCAGCTTCTTGACTGCTTCTTCGTTCAAGTCCAACGCAGCGACCTTTGCACCGGCCTGCGCATAAGCACGCGCCATATCGCCGCACAGAACGCCGCCGGCACCGGTAACAACAACGACCTTGCCAGTAAAATCACAATTCAGGGGAAGATTCATAATAGATTACCTCCAATTATTCATGTTTGATTCGATTACTTGCCCGCCAACTTGTCCAACATATCCCAGACACCCAGCATATACATGATACCCAAAGCACGGTCGTACAAACCATAGCCGGGACGCACCGTGCCGGGGCCCTCACCCCACAGGTGACGGCCGTGGTCGGGGCGAATGTAGCCTTCGAAACCACAGTCATGGTAAGCCTTCAAGATTTCCAGAATACCGGTGTCTCCGTCGCAATCGCGGTGGGAGGCTTCGGAGAAGTCGCCATTTTCAAAGTGCTTGACATTGCGGATGTGGGCAAAGGCAATGCGGTCGCAGTGCTTGCGAACGATGGATGCCACATCGTTGTTGGGATCGGCATTTAAGGAGCCGGAACACAGCGTCAGGCAGTTACAGGGATGATCCACCATTTTCAGAAAACGCTCGATATTCTCGGCGTTGATCAGCAAACGGGGCAAACCGAAGATATCCCAAGGGGGATCGTCCATATGGATGGCCATCTTGATGCCGGTCTCCTCACAGGTGGGCATCAGCGCTTCCAAGAAGTACTTCAGGTTGGCCCACAGCTTCTCATGGTCTACATCAGCATAAGCCTTGAACAGCTCGTCCAACTTTGCCATGCGCTCCGGCTCCCAGCCGGGGAAGCTCATATTGTACTTCTCTGTAAAGTCCAGAATATACTTTGCCATGGCATTGTAGTCATCCTGGATCATCCCCTTTTCATAAAACAGTGCCGTAGAACCGTCGCCAACCTCGTGGAACAGGTTGCTGCGCGTCCAGTCAAAGATGGGCATGAAATTGTAGCAGATGACCTTGACGCCAAACTTCGCCAGATTGCGCATGGTCTGCTTATAATTTTCGATCAGAGCATCCCGGGTCGGCAAGCCGATCTTAATGTCGTCATGGACATTGACAGATTCGACCACGTCACCGTTGAAACCATAGGCATGGAGCTGATCCATCACCTCAGCGATTTCGTGTTCTTCCCAGACTTCACCGGGCATCTTGTGGTGCAGGGCCCAGACAATGCTGGTCACACCGGGGATCTGCTTGATATAGTTCAGGGTAATTTGATCGTTACCCTCGCCATACCAACGGAAACCCATCTGCATAGGCATAAGTAATTCCTCCAATATACAAAATTCCCTTGCTCCCAATCGGAGAGCAAAAATTACCGAATAAATTATAACACAAAATTCGCGCCATGACAACGAACCCGCTCAAAAATAATCCACAAAAAATCCATGTAAAATTTGGGAAAGAAAACGACATTTCCCCGAAATTTGCATATTCGGCCAGCCATACCGCAAGAAACACCCATTCTTCTTCCATTGACAGAACTGCGCCCTTGCTGTAAAATATATTTATACTGGTTACGAAAGGAGCATTTTCATGTACCGCATTTTGGAACTGAATCCCCAACTCAAGGATTTTTCCGCCGACATTGAGCTGCGGATGCACCTGTACAACACCGTCAAGAACCGCCTGCTGCCCCAAGGACTGACCTTAAAAGATTTTGCCAACGCCCACCATTACTACGGCTTCCATCATATCGACGGAGGTTGGGTCTATCGTGAATGGGCACCTAGCGCCTATCAGCTTTATCTCGAAGGTGATTTCAACGGGTGGAATCCGACCTCCCATCCGATGCAGAAGCTCGACGGTGGCATTTGGGAGTTGTATTTATCCGGTGATGATGCTCTGTGGGAGGGCTGTCGTGTCAAGACTGTTGTCGATGCCAATTTGACCCGTACCGAGCATATCCCCCTTTACGCCCGTCGTGTGGTTCAGGATCCCAAAACCATTACCTTCACCTGTGAGATTGTAGACGACCGCAAGGTATATCCTTGGACTGATCAGGATTTCACCGCAGAGAAGCATCTCTACATTTATGAAGCGCACGTGGGCATGGCCCAAGAGGAGGGTAAAGTCGGCTCTTACCGAGAATTTGCCGATATGGTGCTGCCCCACGTAAAAGCCGCTGGTTATAATACCATTCAACTCATGGCCATCATGGAGCATCCCTATTATGGTAGCTTCGGCTATCAGGTCAGTAATTTCTACGCCGCTTCCAGTTGGTTCGGCAAGCCGGAAGATCTGAAATATCTGGTCAACACCGCCCATAGCATGGGCATCCAGGTGTTACTGGACTTGGTCCACTCCCACGCCGTCAAAAACACCGCTGAGGGCATCAATATGTTTGACGGTACCGTCTGGCAATTCTTCCATGACGGTTCCAAGGGTGATCATCCTGCCTGGGGCACCAAGTGTTTTGATTACGGCAAGGACGGGGTCATCCACTTTCTGCTCAGTAACCTGAAGTTCTGGATGGAGGAATATCATTTTGACGGTTTCCGCTTTGACGGCATCACTTCTATGCTCTACCACGACCACGGTTTGGGCACTGATTTCAACTCCAACGACAAATACTTCTCTTTGAACACCCATACCGAAGCCATTACCTATCTGCAGCTTGCCAATGCGCTGATTCGGCAAGTCAATCCCAATGCCATCACCATCGCCGAGGATATGTCCGGTATGCCCGGCATGTGTCTGCCCATTGAAGACGGCGGCATCGGCTTTGACTATCGTCTGGCCATGGGTTTGCCGGATATGTGGATCAAGGCCGTCCAGCAACAGGACGAACTCTGGGACATCAACAAAATGTGGGGCGAAATGTGCCTACGCCGCCCCGGTGAAAACTCGATCGCCTATGTAGAATCCCACGATCAAGCATTGGTGGGCGATAAGACCCTCATCTTCCGTCTGGCAGACGCTACCATGTACACCGACATGGAAAAAACCACCCATAATCCGGTCATCGACCGTGCCATTGCCCTGCACAAAATGATCCGCCTGTTTACCCTAGCCGGCGGTGGCGAAGGATATTTGAACTTCATGGGCAACGAATTCGGTCATCCGGAATGGATCGACTTCCCCCGGGAGGGCAACGACTGGAGTTTCCATTATTGCCGACGTCAGTGGAGTCTGAAGGACAACCGCTTGCTGAAGTATCAATGGTTGGGTGATTTTGACCGAGATATCGTTCACCTGTGCAAAAACCACAGCATTTTCAACCAGCGTATGGCCAATCTGCAACTGATGAAGGCGCCGGAGCAGATGCTCTGCTTTGCCCGATGCGATCTATTCTTCGTGTTTAATTTCCACGCCACCAATTCTCTGGAGCACGTTCTCATCCCCGTGTACCCGGACACTAAGGAGCTGACGGTGGTTCTGTCTTCTGATGACGAGAGCTACGGCGGTTTCTCTTCTGTGCAGCACATGACCTATCCTGTCAAGGAGTTTGACGGTGTGCGCTATGTGGAGCTATATATACCCGCCCGTACCGCCATCGTATTACAGGAAACCAAGGAGCCTCCCAAAAAGCAACGTGGCCGCAAGAAAAAGCAATCCACTTAATTGAACATCCTATATAATTTCAACTGCACCCCGTTTGTTCGTCAAGTATGATATACGATACTTGTACGAAGCAACGGGGTGCAGTGTACCTTTCCCTAAAAAGATTGTGTAAAACGCCCTTCTCCATATATCCGCACTTGTTTTTTTGACAAAAAAATGATAGAGTGTATAGAAATCTGAGTTACAGAGGTGTTTTTCTTGCTTAAACTGAAAGAACTACTGCTTGGTCGGCCGGAAACCCGCGCTTCCCTGCGCCGTGCGCTTCCGGATTTTCTGCTGTTGTCCTGTTCCATCATTTTCTGGGAACTATTGATGCATTTTGAGAATTTCCGCAGTTTCAACGGACGTTTCTTCTATGTGGTGCTGTTTTCTGTGTTTTTCGGCCTGTTGTTTGCTGTGGTGATCAACCTCTTTGGCCATTGGGGTAAGGTCATCGCTCTTTGGTCTATTCAGGGTATCCTATACATCTGGTATGCCGCCCAACTGATATATTATAAGATCTTCGGTGGCTGCATCTCCGTTTCCCTCATCCAGATGGGTGGCGATGCCATTACTAGCTTCTTCAAAGAAACCATTACGACCATCTTTCAGAACCTTGGACTTCTGCTGTTTTTGGCCGTACCGCTGATCATTACCGGCGTTGCCCTCAAATTCAAAGCAATCAGCATGACGCGTGGCAAACCGGGCAGCTTGTTGCGGCTTGCAGTCGTCTGTGTATTGCTGCACGTGGTGGCTCTGCTGTGTCTAAACATCGGTGGCACCGGTGCATACACCATCTACGACATTTACCACAACATCAACACCGGTACAGATGCCAGCGTATCCAATCTGGGATACCTGACCACCTTCCGCTTGGAACTGAAGTTCATGATGATGGGCGCGATCGACAGCGATCCGGATGATGATCTGGGTCTTCTCGATCCCGACGAGCTTTTGGGCGATATCACCCTCCCTGTGATCCCCACAATACCACCCGCAACCGAGCCTTCTGAAGTTCCCGTTGATCCTTCCTCCCCCTCCGATCCCAGTATACCGACAGAGCCCATCGTTACCGTCAAGGATCAAGTCATGCAGATCGATTTCGACTCTCTGCTTGTGCAAGCAGAGAGCCAGGGCAGTACTGCCCTGGCAACCCTTCATAAATACTTTGCCGCTCAGACTCCCACCAAAACCAACGATTATACCGGCCTGTTTGCAGGAAAGAATCTGATCTTCATGGTCTGTGAATCTTTCTCTCCGGAGGTCATCATTCCGGAACTGATGCCCACGCTCTACAAACTATCCACCGAAGGAATCATTTTCGAAAACTTCTATGGCACTTACCGCAATGTAACCACAAACGGTGAATATACCGCCTGCATGGGTATTTTCCCGGATCTGTCTCGCAAAAAATCCGACGGCAGCTTTGCAGCCTCTTCGACCAATCATCTACCTTTCGTTCTGGGCAATATTTTTGAGAGTCAATGTGGTATAGAAACCTTTGGTTACCACAACTATGTCGGTAGCTACTACAGCCGCAACAAATCCCACCCCAATATGGGCTACGCCTGTAAATTCATGAATGCTGGCATGCGCTTTCAGTATAGCTGGCCTAGCTCCGACTTGCTGATGATGGAGCAGTCTATCCCTGACTATGTGAATCAGGAACGATTCCATGCTTACTACATGACCTTCAGCGGTCACTATCCCTATAGCTTCTCTGACAATCCCATGTGCATCAAGAATCAGGATGCCGTGGCCGACTTGTCGTATTCCACCGCCGTCAAGGGTTATATTGCCTGCCATCTGGAGTTGGAAAAGGCCATGGCATACCTCATGGAGCAGTTGGAAGCGGCCGGTCAGTTGGAAAACACCGTCATCGTAATGACCTCCGACCATTACCCCTATGGCCTGACGACCAAGCAGTATAGTGAACTGGCTGGCAGAAAGGTGGACGCCTCTTTCGGTATCTACGAAAACGCCTTCATCTGCTGGTCTTACGGCATGGAAGACCCCATCGTGGTGGATGAACCCTGCTGCACCGTCGACATTCTGCCCACTCTGCTCAATCTCTTCGGCTTTGAGTACGACTCCCGTCTGTTGATCGGCCAAGACATTCTTGACCCCACAGCGCAACATATGGCTATCTTATACAACGGCTCTTTCATCACAGATCTTGTCAAGTTTAACGCTGAAACCGGTGAAACCACTTATTTGGTAGATCCTTCTCTGGTACCGGAGAACTACGTACAGATCGTAAACCAGATTGTGCAGAATAAGTTCACCGTCTCCACCGCCATTTTGAATCTGGACTACTATCGGATCGTCCTGCCGCCAGAATCCTAAAGTGCATCATTACCGATCATACAAGGGAGCATCTTTCATGAACATTTTGGTCATCAACGGCAGCCCCAAGGGTAGTCGTTCCGTCACCATGCAAACGGTATATTATCTGCAGATCCTGCATCCGGAGCATCATTTTGAGATCCTTCATGCCGGGCAAACCATCAAAGCGTTGGAAAAGGATTTTTCCCCTGCTTTGCAGGCAATCGAAACGGCCGATATCCTGCTGTTTTCCTATCCGGTGTATACCTTCATCGCCCCTTGTCAGCTTCACCGCTTCATTGAACTTTTGAAGCAAGCCGCACCCAAGTTGTCCGGAAAATACGCCACACAATTATCTACTTCCAAGCATTTTTATGATATCACCGCCCACCGTTACATTCAGGACAATTGTGACGATCTGGGTCTGCATTACATCCCCGGTCTATCTGCAGATATGGATGACCTGACCACCGAAGAGGGGCAACGGCAAGCACGGCAATTTTTCGATCATCTGATCTGGTCCTCGACCCATGGCATCTACGAACCTCCCACTTTGCCTCTGCCTGCGCCGATCCGAAAGGCAGTCACCATCCCTGACACCATCCTCACTGACAACAAATCGGGTGACGTAGTCATCATTGCCGACCTGCAGGATCACGATGACCATT
This sequence comes from uncultured Oscillospiraceae bacterium, assembly GCA_964583135.1. Taxonomy (GTDB): domain Bacteria; phylum Bacillota; class Clostridia; order Oscillospirales; family Oscillospiraceae; genus Faecousia. Next base: position 30,429 of record CAZOVE010000016.1, read on the forward strand.
TAGACCACATGATCGCTCGTTTCCGTGCCCAATGCACTCGTGCCACACGCATAGTCAATATCCGCAAATTTCCCTTCCGCGGCGGATGTTTGGGTTGCTTACATTGTGCCGTCTCCGGAAAATGCATTTATACCGATGGCTTTGATGACTATTTACGCAATGAGATCCAGACCGCCGATGCCATCATTTATGCCTTCAACATCAGCGATCACTCCATGGGCGCCCGTTTTAAGATGTATGACGATCGCCAATTCTGCAATGGTCACCGCACCGTGACCATCGGCATGCCGGTGGGCTATCTCATCAGTGGCAATTATCATATGGAAACCAATTTGCAGACCATCCTCCACGCTCGCGCAGAGGTCGGCCATAATTACCTTGCAGGCATTGCCACGGACGAATTTGATCCCGATCGCGATATCGACCGTCTCTGCGCCAAACTGGAGTATGCATTTCAAACCAAATACCTGCCGCCTCAGAATTTCTACGGTATCGGCGGTATGAAAGTCTTCCGAGATCTGATTTGGCTCATGCAGGGCATGATGCAAGCCGACCATAAATTCTACAAGTCACACGGACAGTATGACTTCCCCCAGAAGCAGTGGCCCAAGATGTTGGCAATGTACGCCATCGGTGCCATGCTAAAGAGCAAATGGCTGAAAAAGAAAATGCCGGCCAACGCCATGTCCGACGGGATGCTCCTGCCTTACTCCAAGGTGTTGGAAGCTGCTCGTCAGGCAAAGGAGCAATGACCGCCTGTCTGTCGGAGTTGTTTTCTCCGACAGACCTTTTTTCCTATGCCTACTTGACAAATTCTCACGACGGCGTTATAATTCTACTCGCTAACCCCTTCTGGATGGGCCTGTAGCGCAGCTGGGAGCGCGCCCTGGCCACTTATAGCACCACAAATTTGGGGATTTGGCTCAAGTGGCAGGCACTTGAGCCGCATCTAAGCCACCAAATTATATACTCGGGCTCGTAGCTCAGTCTGGGAGAGCGTACGGTTCGCATCCGTAAGGTCGAGGGTTCGATCCCCTTCGAGTCCACCACAAAAATCGACAGGTTCGTAAGAGCCTGTCGATTTCTTTTTAGAATATTTTTGAGAGTTGCATGTTTGCGTGCAACTTTTTGCGATTTCAGCCTACTTGTAGAAAGAGAATTTTTGATTACAAGGAGGAAGGAAATGAAACCGATCATTAAGTATTGGATATCGTCACTGCACAAGGCTCAGATTCAGAAAATCAGACGGGTCACAACAGCTAACGATTGTGTGGAAAGAAAAATCCGAATGACAGAAATTCAGCTAAAAGCAGCTTTTGAAAAAGAAAGTAAATTATTTCTCTCGGAATTTCAAAAGCCGGATTGTTTTCATTCTGCAAATTGTACCGAACATGTATGCGATGTAATGAAGCGCCATTTAGATGTTCTTTTTGCAAACTGCATTAAAACCTATATCCACTTATGTGTGCTGAATTACTTCTATGTTCTGAACTTAACACAAAATGTGGCAAGTAAAACAAATACATCTTTCATTAAATTACCGCTCGATGAAGATCTGCTGGAAGAAATCAAAGAGGATATTGCGGAATTTATTGTATACTTATGGTACATATACAAAAATAATGATTGACGGTGTAGAATACCGTATCAA
>CAZOVE010000017.1:0-31014 GCA_964583135.1 uncultured Oscillospiraceae bacterium
CACATTCTGGCCGCCGATGACGATTGCCTTGTCACCGGTACCCAGAGTCACAGCCTGAATCTTACCGCTGTAAGGTGCCGTCTTGGGTGCGAAAGACATAGTTTGGTTCCCCCTTAAAAATAAATAATAAATTGATAATTGAAAATGGAAAATTGAAAAATATGAAAGCGAAAAATGGATTTTCAACTTTCAACTTTCAACTTTCAATTTTTACAAAGCAAATCACAGTCCGATGGACTGCATAATGCCCCGCAGGGCAACTTTCACCGGGTTGTTCTCCGGCAATTTGGCGCTGGGCTCACCGACGCAATCGCAACGGTATACCGCTTCATCCTGCGGCAAAACGCCCAACAAGGTCAAGCCGTGCTTTTCGATCTCGGCACGAACGCCTTCATCCAGCACACCATCCGGTGCGCGATTGACGATCAAACCTATGCGACCGGGATTCAGCTCCAGCTCCTGCACCATCTGCGCGATCCGCGCAACGGCCTGCACGCCCCGTCGGGAGCAATCGGAGATGAGCAACATGGTATCCACATGGGGCAAAGTACCTCTCGCCACGTGCTCCAGACCCGCTTCGTTATCCATGACCACATAGCGATAATTTTTGGCATACTTGTCCACCTGAGATTTCAGCACACCGTTGACATAGCAGTAGCAGCCTTTGCCTTGGGTGCGTCCCATGACCAGCATATCATAATCGTCTTCTTCGATCAGCGCCGAGCCAAACTTGAAGTCGGCATAATCCGCCTTGGTCATACCGGCAGGGATGGTGCCCTTCATTTCCGCCTGCGCCATTTCCTCCCGGATCTGTCCCAGTGTGGCATCCACATCCACGCCCAGCACTTCATTGAGGTTGGAGTTGGCATCGGCATCGACTACCAGTAGGGGTCCCTTGCCGCTGCGACACAGGTAATCGATCATCATGCCGCAGGTAGTAGTTTTTCCTACGCCGCCTTTTCCGGCGACCGCAATGGTATGAGGCATCGCTTATCCTCCTTGTTGTCCAATCGTATCCGGGCGCAACACGCCCATATTGATACGAATATATCGTAACACATTGCGTCCGGAAATTCAACCACAATTTCGATAAAAAATAGATTTGCGCTAAAAGTCTCGACTGCACATTTCCCAAAATTTACGCTTCTTTTCGGGTAAATCGGCAATTCCGACCTTCTTTTTCCGTTTTTCGTCATTTTCAACTTATAATTTTCCCATTTTCTCTCAAAATTTAGAGTAGTTTTGACTAGCAAATTGTAGACATTTATGTTATATTGGAGGCAGTTTCAATGTATGTGTAACATCATTGGTAAATTCTGTTGTTTGTCTGCCATAGTTTTGGCAGCAGACTGCTTGCTTTGTTACGAACTATATAAAGAAGGTGGCCCATTGGAAAACTATACAAAATATGCGCTGAAAGCACCCGATGCATTGGCGCAGCTTTTGGCCGATACGGACGATCTGTTCGTCATTGGCTGCAACAAGTGCTTCAAAGAGTTTGATACCACCCAGGAAACCGACATGGATGCTTTTCTATCCATTGCCGCAGCCCACGGAAAAAACATCACCGGTAGCATCGCTATCGATTTTCTGTGTAATAAAACCTTGACCGCAAAGCAATTGCAGGATCGGATCCCAGAAGGCACGAAGTGCATTTACGTGGTTAGCTGCGGTCTGGGCATCCAGACCATCGCTGCTTTGACCCAGCTTCCAGTCTATGCCGCCTGTGATTCCCTGCATTACACCGGTCATCACGGTATGGCGCTCACTGCCAAGACCTGCGATGCCTGCGCTCAGTGCTACCTGAATATGACCGGTGGCATCTGTCCCATCGTAGACTGCTCCAAGAGTTTGATCAACGGTCAATGTGGCGGTGCCAAGAACGGTATGTGCGAAGTCGATCCCAATAAGCCCTGTGCTTGGGAAAAGATCCAGCAGCGTTTGGCTACACAGGGTCGCCTGCAGGAGTTGTCCGCACAGCCTGTGCAGCTTCGGGATTATGCGCGAGTTAATCATAAAGTCATCCAAGAATATGTCCGAGCCATTCGGGAATATCGTTTTGCCGGCTACTACGGCGGCGTGCATCCCTCCGAGAATGCCGGAAGGACCGTACAGCAGGCCCTTGTTCGTTTCCCCGATCCCAAGATCGCCGTCATCCCCATGTCCATGCACGCAGGTGCGCCTGCCACCCCCATCGTTTCCGTAGGTGCGTACGTCAAGATGGGCCAGAAGATCGGCGAAGCCGCCGGCTTTATCAGCGCCCCTGTCCATTCTAGCATCAGCGGCACGGTCATCGCCATTGAAGACCGCCCCCACGCTACCCGTGGCAGTTGTCTGTCCGTGGTCATTGAATCCGACGGCAAGAACACCCTTCATGAATCCGTTCATCCTCGGAAACCTCTGGAAGAACTGACCCCCGAAGAAATCGTTGCCATCGTGAAAGAGGCCGGTATCGTTGGCATGGGTGGCGCCGGATTCCCCACCTATGTGAAACTGCAGCCAAACAAACCCATCGAAGCAGTCCTGCTCAACGGCTGCGAATGTGAACCCCTGCTGACGGCGGACCATCGGCTGCTTTTGGAATATACCGACGCAGTCATCTTCGGTCTGAAGGCCATTTTGAAGGCCGTCGGCGCACCGAAAGGGATCATTGTCATCGAAGACAACAAGCCCGATGCCATCGCGCTGTTTGAAAGCAAGCTAGCTGGCGAATCGAATATCGAACTGGTCTCCACCAAAACGAAATATCCGCAGGGTGCAGAAAAGATGCTCATCAAGCGAGTTTTGGGTCGTCAGGTTCCCAGTGGTGGATTGCCTGCCGATGTAGGTGCCGTAGTCTGCAATGTCAGCACCGCCAAGGCCATCTGCGATGCCATCACTACCGGAATGCCTCTGATAGAGCGCATCGTCACCATCACCGGTCGTCGTATCGCTTCTGCCGGTAATTTCATTGTCAAGATCGGCACCAACACGCAAGATCTTGTAGATGCCTGCGGCGGTATCACCGATCCGGATGCCACTATAAAAGCTGGCGGTCCAATGATGGGCTTTATTCAGGAGCATTTGAACGTTCCTATTATGAAGGGTTCCAACGGCATCGTCGCATTGGATACCGATCCGGCGCAACCCATGGAATGCATCAAATGCGGCCGTTGTGTGGATGTGTGCCCCATGGAGCTAGCGCCGCTGTACTTCGCCAAATTCGTAACCAACCCGCAGGAACTGAAGAAGAGAAGAATTATGGACTGCATGGAATGCCGTTGCTGCGAATATATCTGCTCCTCCAAGATCCCGCTGGTCAACCTGATCAAGATCGGCAAAATCGCCGTAAGGGGGTTGAAGTAATATGCTGATGACCATCACCAAGCCTTTAGAAGACATCCTCGCTGCCACCAAGGGAAACGTTTTTGTGATCACCTGCTTTGGCTGTAAGGAGGTCAACATTCCGGAAGCCGAAGAGCAGGCCGATGCCATGCTACGTGGTTTGGCATCGCAGATGCAGATCGTCGGCGGTCTTGTCACCGATTACATCTGCAACCCGGAATACCTGCAAGACCGTTTTGAAAAATATACCGATGCAATTTCCCAAGCGGATACCCTTCTCGTATTCTCCTGTGGTGTGGGTGTGCAAACCATCGCCCAAGCCTATCCTGGAAAGAGAGTCTGCTCCGCCTGCGACACCTACGCCCTGCCCGGTTTTCAGGGCGTGACACCGTTGGAACATGACTGCGGTCAATGTGGTCAGTGCTATCTGAATCTGACCGGTGGCATCTGCCCCATCACCGCCTGCTCCAAGAGCCTCATCAACGGCCAATGTGGCGGTGCCAAGAACGGTATGTGCGAAGTCGATCCCACCATGGAATGCGGTTGGGAACGCATTCAAAAGAAACTGGCCCAGATCGGTCGTCTGGATGTTCTGCGGTGTCCGGTTCAGGTACGCAACTATGCCATTAATGACGATGTGAAATAAGAAGGAGACTACATCATGAGAATTACCGAACTGTTTGATAACGGTGAATTTGTCGTCACCGCAGAGGTCGGCCCCCCCAAGGGGATCCACGTTGATCATTTGGTGGCCGAAGCGACTGAGTACCTTTCCGGCATCACCGCCGTCAATGTTACTGATAACCAATCATCCGTCATGCGCATGGGCAGCTTGCCCACCTGTGTGGCCCTCAAAAACGCCGGATTGACCCCCATCCTGCAGTTGACTTGCCGGGATCGCAATCGTATTGCCCTGCAGTCCGAGCTGTTGGGTGCCGCTATGCTAGGCATCGAGAACATCCTGTGTCTGACCGGTGACCACACCACTTTAGGCGACCATCCCGGTGCCAAGCCCGTGTTTGATCTGGACTCCGTTTCCCTGCTGCATACCGTTTGCCAGTTGGAAAAAGGTGTAGATCTGGGTGGTCAGGCTCTGGTCGGAGAACCTCCCAAATTCGCCAAAGGCGCTGTGGTTTCCCCATGTTCCGACAGTGTGGACGCCCAGCTTGCCAAGATGGAGCGCAAGGTCATGGCCGGTGCGGAATACTTCCAAACTCAGGCGGTTTTTGATTCCGAAAAATTCATCCGTTTCATGGAGCAGGCACAGCAGTTTGGCAAGCCTGTGCAGCTAGGTGTCATCATCCCCAAAAATGCCGGTATGTGCAAGTTCATGAACCGCAACGTGGCCGGTGTACACGTGCCCGATCACATGATCGAGGCGCTGGCCGCCGACAAGGAGCGGGCAAAAGCCGGCATCACCGGCGTGGAGATCGCTGCGCAGATCATTCGGGAGTGCCGTCCCTACTGTCAAGGTGTGCACATCATGGCACTGGGCTGGGAAGCCAAGGTGCCCGAACTGCTGAAGCTGGCAGGTATCTAAAGCTATAAATCAGGAGCTGTCTCACAAATGTGAAACAGCTCCTATTCTTTGATACTTTCTTTCCTAAATCGGTGTAAAAATAAATTTCTGCATCAATCCGTCCACCGTAGCATGGATGGTGACGCAGCCGCCGTTGCCGTACTCCACAGTCATCTCCAGCTCCCTGCCTTGCAGTAAGGAGCGAATGTAGCATTGTGGATCTTCGCATTCGATTTCCTCAAAATAGATATCCCGCATTTGATTGTTGCGGCATAGGTTCTTAATCTCTCGCACCAATTCATATTCTGCCATCTGGGATCCCTCCTTAGCATTCTATACGGCATTATATCATAGCTATTCAATTTATGCGACAAAAAATGGTTGCTTTTTACATCGACTTCTGCTATAATACCCCCGATGCAGGATTCGTATATCGGTAATACAACGGCTTCCCAAGCCGTGAAGGCGGGTTCGACTCCCGTATCCTGCTCCAAAAATCTCTCATTTCCTTATGGAAGTGAGAGATTTTTCTTATATGTAAAAGCGCCTGTGCCATTTGCTTAGCGGACACAGGCGCTGTTTTGTTTGATTAATGAATCAAATCCTTTAGAATATTCTTCTGTTCCTGTTTCACCTGATTGTCCCACCACTTCAGAAAGTCATCGGTGCGGACGCGGTACTGGCCACCCAGCTTGGCGGCAGGGAGTTGGCCGGTCTTCAGCATCCGGTCCACTACGAACCGGGATACCTTTAGGAGTTCTGTTAAATCGGCAACTGTTAAAAACGCGCCGTGCTCGGAATATATCCCTACGGGCGTAATCATCTTATTGGACACTTATGCCAGCCTCCTTTCCTTAAAAACCTGCCGGTTACTAGAGTAAAGGACACTTTCAAAAATGTCCAGTGAGAATCGGACAATATTTTCGAATAATTTAAGGGTGTTATGCTCCTGTGAACGTTTAAGATTAGTAATGCATTTCCCCACAGTGGGGTTTCTTCATAGGCATTCTCCTTTTCTTTTTTTTGTTGAGGCAGCTGTCACATGGACATCTGCCAAATGTTTTGCTGTTCATTTTCGTATTCTTTCTGTCGGGCGGCTTCTTCGCGCCGCTTCTCTTCGTCACGAATCGCCAGAAGGGCGGCGATGGCCACGCCAAGAACAGTACCGACAATTATAGAGGCATCCTCATCTTGGGTGTACCTACGGGATGCCCCACCGCTCCCTATCAGACCGCCAACAAAATACAGAGCACACAGGCCAGTATCGAGGATGTCGCTGATACTGCCGCCGCAATCAGCACCCATTTGCGGCAGGTCTGTTCCAGTTCGCTTTTGGTACTGCGCAGATCCCGTAGCCCGTCGGATAACTTCCTGGACAAGTCCGAAGAATATTCCTCTCTCTTCCTCCCATCCCGTTGTAGGATTCGCTCCACTTTGTTCTCCATGTTGGTACATTGCTGATGGATCTTCTGCAGTACCGTTTTCTGCATCTCGTTGATGCCCTCCCATGTGGCCAGCATCTTCATCATCTGGTACAGCGTCGGTTGGAACTGTACCGCATCGGCCAGTAGCTGTTCTTCCTTCTCTCTCCACTCCTTCGGAATGGCGTACACCGTATGCTGATAAGGGATCTGCTCCCGGGTCTCCAACGCCTCCGCGTTGCGCTGCACCAGTTGCGATAGTGACATAGCTTTCTGCTTGTTCTGCTCGGATGGCAAACTCAAGTTCCATCATCTCCTTCTTGTATTTTTCTTCGTGCAGTTTGATGCTTCTGCACTTTTTGCCGTTGGGGCAGGTGTAGGTGATATGCTTTCTCTCGTCGGTCCATGTCACACCATAGCCCCGCTTTTGCATTTCCCGGATGAAATCCTCTTTTGTTGGACTACGCTTCATGGCCTCTCCAATATGATACATCAACCGGAACTTCCAACTTTCCCCACCTACAGCGGCACGATACTCCCTGGCGGAGATCTTCGTGCCGCCTTTCTCGTAAGGCTTTAAGGTGGACAAACCATGCGCGGCACAGACTTCGTCATTTAACTTCCTCAGCTCCATCAATGTAGTCGGATGCTGGCGTAGCTTTCGCCCCGTTTCAAAACTGACGGAGTTAATGATGAAATGGGAATGGATGTGCTCCGTGTCGCAATGGGTCGCTACCAGAACTTCATGGCCCGGCCACGCCTTGGCAGCAAACTCCAATGCAATCTCATGAGCTTGCTGGTGGGTAATGTTTTCTTCCGGAGAGAAGGATTGCACATACTGGTAAAAGCGGATGCCATCCTCTTTATGCCATGCTGCCTTAGTAGCTTCAAACTCTGTGACAGAGTTCATGCCATCGCAGTGAACACCTGAGACGAGGTGGATGCCGGTTTCTTTATCCCAGGTTTTCTTTTCCTGCATGCAGTAATCCATAACCCGACGCATATCACTGGGTCGTTGCCGCGTCTCCTTGATATAGGTGATCGTTGCCAATCAATCACCCCGGCCAATGCGCCGGACTTCCTCGTAGATAGATCGCTGCAGATCGATGACCTCCTGAAAGTTATAGGAGTGAAAGACTCCGGTGTTGATCTTGGCGGTGATCTGATTCAGATTGTTACCAATGCGCTTCAGCTCAGTTACTAATGGTCTGGTATCTTCCGCCACATGGATCTCGGCATTCAATGCGGATGCTAACAAATACTCCGTCATATTCATGCCTGCATGAAGTACTTTTTCCATCACGGCATCATACTCTCTCTGAGTAAGCCGGATGGTAAGGGTCTTGTTTCTCTTTCTCATTTAATTCCTCCATAAAAGTGGGTTTGGGCTTCTGCCCAATGCGACCTCTAAAAACAGTTTTTAGAGGTGCCCCCATGTTTTTTGCGTCGGGCGGACAGCCCGGCGCTCTGCTTGCCCCGTCACAAAGTGATGGGAAAGGACGAATCCTCCCAAAACAGTGCCGCAAGTGACGCAAAGAACGCATCTTTCACACCCCAAAATCTTGCGTCACTTGCGGCACTTCCGTCACTAATGGTGCGTAACGGATTTCCACAAACCGCTGCCCGTTGCTTCGAAAGTCCCGGAAGGTCAGCCCGTGATCCCGCAAAACAAAGGCCCAACTTCCAATGTCACTTTCCAATTCTTGTGTTTCTGTTGTCTTCACGAAATTCTCCTTTCTCTCTTATTGGGCCGAATGGGGGTGCGAATCAATCGGGGGCATTCCTCCTTTTCAAGCACCCTCAAAACAGTGGAAGTAGTCCCCTTGTTACACCGAGAATCCCATTGCTCTCTACATATACCCGACATGAATGTTCCAAAATGTTCCGTAATTTCAGAAATAACATCAAAAAACTGAAGAAAAAGAAACGGCCCTTCGAAGGATTGCTCCTCCAAAGGGCCGTGTCATGATGCTTATTCTGTTTCTTCCTTTTGCTGTGCATCCAAGAAAGCACAGCATTTTTGGTATATCTTCTTGAGGCGTTTGCTGACTGCGCTGTGATTTGCATAACTAAGACGCTTTGCCATTTCCTTTTGCGTCAAACCTTCGTCGCACATATACACGATTTGGCTGTCAATATCGTTTAGGGTTTCACAAAACGCTTGGAGCAGACGGTCGTATTTTGCATCCTCTTCTGCGCGTTCACATTCACTCTTAGTCATGGAACTTGCAACGGCCTCGTCGGAATCCGCAAGTTCCGCTTCCGGAAAATCGCTCAGAGAAAGCATAGCGCCAATCTTGGTACGCAGATGGTACCATGCGCGCATGAAATCGATTTTATCATAATTATCTTTGATGCTGTTGTTGAAGTCTTCGTGAGCGGGCGTATCATGCATAAACCGCATTAGTTCCGGTACCTGTTGCGTTTGTTGCAATAGGTTCATCATTTTACTAAGAAATAAATCCGCAAATTGATTGACGGCGGCAGCAAACTCTTCCTCAGACAACGAATCCGTGGTTTTGCCGATTGTCACTGCATATGCTTCAATCTCAACGAGCAGGGGTTCTCTGAACTGTTCCATTATTTGATTCATGATGGTTTCGGTACGCGCTTCATCCGCAAGCAGATCCATAACTAAACCAGAGATCAAATCCTCTTCCCGTTCTTCCAGGCAGCGCACCAGCGCAAGCTCAGAGAAGTTTGCAAGAGATCCTTTGCCGGTCAACATTTCCACCTGCGCATCCCAGACGATACGAAAATGCTTCTTTACTCTGCGATACAATTGGTTTTGCGCTTCGGTTGCTTTTTCAGAATCATAAAGAGACACCATTGCGCTGAAATCATTTGTCTGAAAGCGTTTCATCAAATCTTCAATACTGATCGCACCATCCTTGTCCAATAACGATGTATCTACCATATTCAAAGCCCCTTCCCTTTATTTTGAAATATGATAGCATACATTTGTTTGTATTTCAATAGGTTTGTGTGTAGACCACACGAAATGTCATGTTTTCTGCATGTTTGAGAGGAATCAGTCAGTTAGGATACAATATGGCGCAGCACTTGACAACTGGAATAACGAGGAATATAATATAGTAAATTGCCAAAAGAAGCAGAAATGATGATCGTTTCCAACATGAATTGTAAAGATTTGATACATCCTGTTCCTATTAACATTGTCGAAACAATTGGTAGCGGTATATGTATGGCGCAGGTGTTCAGCCTGCGCCTTTTTGTTGTGAGGAGGTTATTCAGATGGGGAATTATTCAAAGCAAAAGAGAAATAAAATTGATTTTTGCAATATTTGTGGCAAGGAAGCTGCCTTAACATGGGACCATGTACCGCCTCAATCATGCTTAAATTCCGTACCAGTTAAATTCAATCGTCTAATGAGAGGTATGCCAGATTTTAATAAGTATGAAGCTTGTTCGCAAAATGGAGTTAAGTTTCGATCAATATGCCCTGAATGCAACAACAACTTATTGGGTAGAGAGTATGATCCCGAACTCGTATTGTTTACCAATGCTGTAATTGCACATTTGCAGGCAACGATTGCACTACTACCTCCGGGGGTGGTAGATGTGGCTAATCTACCTCCGTTTTCGAGTAAGTTCAAGGTGAACAGGATTGTGCGGGCAATATGCGGGCATATTTTAGCGGCTAAAAAAGAATATGATGACCAAAGTTTACCTGAATGCCAAATCAGAGATTTCTTTCTACTGCCCAGCTCTTTACCACCCAAAGATTTTCATCTCTTGATGTGGTTCTATCCCTATTCAACCATTACTATTGCACGGGATTTTGTTGCAAAGAAAATAACCGCAACAAATGCGCTTATTCCCAATGGCGTATGTAGTGTTGTTTCATCTTTCCCGTTGGCCTATCTTTTATGTGATGACCAATATAACGGTACATTGCATAACCTGCTGGATTATTGTACTTCCAATATCGATGAAGAGGTTGCAATAACTGTGGATTTTGCTTCTTGCTTGATAAAACCGGGCATTTTGCGGCATCCTTTGTGGCCAGCATATGTGTCTAGTAGTGAAGGTGGCGTTGATATGGTCCTTACATCGAAGCATACAGTGGGCAGTTCTGTATTTGGAATTCGCAATCTAAAGATTAAGTAAAACAAAAACTGCACATTGATTTTACTGCTGTCAGCTGATGTTGTAAATTTTGTTCGGAGAGCCACACTTGCACGGGAAATGGATCGGATCGTCGATACCGTCTGCACCCTTTGTCGGGAGCATGAAGAGGCTGGTTTTGTGGAGGGTGCGAATGTAGGCTTGCTATTAGCACGGGATATAGATTGAAATAAAGAAAACTCCTTACTACTTTTAAGCGAGTGGTAAGGAGTTTTTCGATTATTCTACTATGAAGAAGGCATCCCGCTCCGCACGATTCTTTAGGAGTTTCTCTTCTTTCACTCCGGCAGATATTGCTACAGCAACGGAAGCCGCAAGCCTCTGATTTTCAGGACCATCAAATACCAGTGCAAGGAGCGAGTTGAACCTGGTAACTTCCTCGTTAATCTGGTTGACCAATGCCTGGTATTCAATTTCGATGTGCTGGATATGCTTTTCGCATTGCTGCCGATACCCCAAGATCAGTTTCTCTTCTGTTGCGGAGAGATAGCTTTTAGATATTTCGTACATGAACATACCAGCAGCATTGCCTATGATCGTGCCCAGCACAGGGATCGGAATCAAAACTTCACCCAGTATGGATGACAGGGTACTTACCGCTACTTCAAGACATATCACTTCGCAATTGTCAATGAAGTCTTCATCACTGATTATACCATTCTGTAATTTGCGTGCTTGTGATGCAATGCCAAAGGTGGCAGTCACCATCGCACTGGCCAGCGGGGAAGGAACCGACGTATAGTTTGTCATGGCGTAGACAGTTACGCCTCGTACTGCACCCTTTCCTGTGCCCACCAATGTATCAAGGCCAACATCCTTCCAGTCTTCCTTAGTGAAGTCTTGAATTTTTGTTCCGGCTTTTCTCTTTTCCAACACCTTAATCGCAAAGGTGATTCCACCTTCCAGGGCGGCAGCGACAACGGTCGCTGCCGCTCCTTCAGCCAATGTAGGCTTGGCTGCGGTATGCGCTTCTTGCCGGATGCTGCCATCCATCTCACGGATATGGTCTTCTTCATGGACAACGGTCTGATCGGCAACAGCCAATTTAACATCGTCATAGCCCACAACCGCAGGCTTCACGACTTCCTTGATCTGGATGAAATTTTCTTCTTCCCAAGTCTTCATGGCCTTGTAGAGCGTTTCCTCTGTGCGCATCAAGCTGGAACGAGCAGTTTCACCACGTTCGTATATGTCTATCAACTGCGCATATTGGTCGCGGGGAATGTCATAGGTGCCGCCACCCTCAATGAACATCGGATAGTCACTTAAGTGATGCCGTATTGCGCTGAATGTACCCCGAATGCCGTTACAAAACTTGGATTGGATCATCTGACCGTCTCGGAGGTAGTCCTCCATAGCCAAGCGGCCAACACCATTGAAGGTGTATAGCTGCCGCAGACCCTGAATGGCTGCCCGTGCATTTGAAAAGCCAACCTGCATATGTTCAGCTACTTCCCCGTGTTTCTGAAGTGGGGAGCCCAAAATATGCTCAGGTGCGGAGATGAATTTTTTAACCTCGTCGAGTGCTTTAAGCGCGCTTTCCAAATTGCAGTCCTGGGCAGCGAGTTTATCAATCAACACTTCCATCCGCAATACGCGCAGATAATCAATCCATGCCGCAACCCCTTGCGCTTGGGTGCTTTTTATCACATTACTTTTTCCCATAGTATCATCCAATCTGAGTGTTGACCAACTCTGCCAGTGCGTATGTTAGGTTATACAGTTCGGAGAACTTATCTTTTATTTCCTCTGGCAGCTCTTTGAAATCACCGCCACGGAACTCTTCAAGTTCGGAGAAAATGGTTCGGACAACGTATGCATTACCTTGGATCTTCTTTAACAGACCGTCTGCTCGGGTTAGCAAGCCTCTGTTTTTGTGAATCTCTTCTGTAATCAGCTGGCACTGCTTGTAGGCTTTTTTCGCCGTTTTAATTCCGCTGAATAGCTTGTAAATTAAAAGGCCAGCAACAATAAACACGATGAATGCCAAACAAACGATGAATAACATGATGTTCTTTTTGAACATCTCTTTGTAAAATGCAATCAGAGTTATTCCACCAACTGCGACACCACCTGCCACTATGTCGGCGGTGATGTTGTTGTTACGCTCTTTTCGTTTCAGCTCTTTTGAGTCAATGAAATTCTTTTTACAGATGGCAATTTTCATCTTCACAGCCTTAAAGGACCACGGACGTCGCCGGATACTTTCGACCAATACCTCTACATCAGAAATCAACTCAATCGCTACGTCCGATTCCTTGTCCAGTTCGGCATATTTATCCTTAAGAGACTCGCAGACCTCCTTGTATTCCTTATTGGCTCGGTCTAAGGATGCAAGCGCCTCTTTTCTTTGTTTGCTTGCCATAATACATCTCCAATCTCTCAGAGTTTATTACTTATTCCATTATAGTATAGTGTAGATTTGTTAAAAAGCCACCCCAATGACACAGCAAAAGCCCATCAGTCTGACAGACATGATTCCCGCCAACCTAGGGTCCAATTTGCATATATTTTCATAACATTGTTACGATTTCCGTACTGTCGGCGAAGGTGAAAACGATCCGCTCGTCATTGTGCACTGTTACATGATCCCCAGGGTATGCCATCGGGTTTCGTTGAACACCATTTCGAATAGCGGAAATTTTGCCAGCTGGTAGAAGATTTCCGCTTCCGCTTGCTTTTCAGTCATACAATATGATAATCCCGTTCTACGGCAGATTCGGAGATATGTTTTTCATTGGCAACGACGGTGATCAATTCCTGAAATTCGTCAGGAAAGGTGTGCAGCTTCATAGATGGCCTCCATAGTTGGGTGTTTGTATTCGGACAGAGAAGATAGATACCTACTCAAGTTGTTCGGAACATGGTAATGCATCAGAATCTCCCGCAGGAAAGATATTGTTTTTTTCTGATACCTTATTTGCTGGCAAACCTGTACAAATACTTCATCACTATACGTTTCGGTGAATTGTTCGCAGAATTTTATGAACTGCGTATAGTTTAAATCCTGAATCTCTTCGAAGTTTTGAAGTACTTCCATCATGTGAATCATTCCGGTTACTTCAGGAGTGTAAATAAGATTGCAGAACTGCAGCAATACATTACTGATGTTCTTTGTTTGCTGTTCCAATGCTGAAGAGAACACTTCTACCGTTTTGGAAACTTTTGTAGTCAATTTTAGACTGCTATATAGAGAATAA
This sequence comes from uncultured Oscillospiraceae bacterium, assembly GCA_964583135.1. GTDB lineage: Bacteria > Bacillota > Clostridia > Oscillospirales > Oscillospiraceae > Faecousia. Next base: position 13,614 of record CAZOVE010000017.1, read on the forward strand.
CCAACAACAGTTCCTTTTTCCTGTTCCGTAAATGCTGCAACGATCTCCTTCTGAGAAGGAGGAACGATGCCATATTTACTTGTTTTGGGGCGATAATAGGTTCCCTTTGCGATTTTGCAGAGTTTACCTGCTTTGCACAACCGTTCCAAAGTCTTATAATATGCGCTTTCGGTTACTTCACCACAAAGTGTTTGGGCATACAGCTTACTTGCAAAAATCAATTTGTTTTCCGGAATTTGTTCAATCCTGCTTGTTATGATCTGCGCACTGGTCATATGTTCCACCTCCTGTTCCTTCTGTTTGTTATATTATTATATGCAGGGAATCACTAGCTGTCAAGTAAAAATAAAATTTGCTTGACACAATGAGCAGTATATGCGGATCGAATGCGATTCATACCATCTGGTAAGGACCATAAATGTCCCTGCTAAGGCAACTGCAATTGGAAATCAGGTTCAAGAAAATGTCCGAGCCCCATTTGCGCAAATAGATCATCCTCAGATAAATAGAAATCGGGGTTGCATTGCTTGAATGCAACCCCAATTCTAAATTTATAGCCAATGTAAATGCGAAGATCAATGAATAAAACCATGTAGCGGTTCCGAAAACGGATACAAAATAGTTTCGCCACAAAAATCCTATTCCATACAGCTAAAACAGCCTCAATAATATCACCAAAGCCGATGGGGTATTCATTGAAGAGCTATTCGGCATTTTTTGTGTACTGTGACTCCGGACGTTCTTAGTACGGGGAAGAGATATTGTAATCCGCCAATGTCATTTTTTATCATATGCATATTGGTATATCGTTGGGAACGCATCGTGATCTACTTGACGTGCTGCTGTTAGTAATCCTCTTAATCGCTGTCGCGATGTTAAGTCCTCGGGGTGATTGCGCAAATGATCGTACTCTTTGATAATTTTCACTCGCATGCTGTTTTTGATAACTGGCTTGCCTTCCGAGTCAATCACTACACCAGTAACTAGCTTGGGGTATAATTTTGTATACCTTCTTACTTTGGATTTGGATATTTGATAGCCATACTTTCGGACGATGGCGAGGATTTTGTCTTTGAAATTTCTCGATATCCAATTTTCTGATGAAAAAGTTACATCATCCACGTAAATAGTCATCACCGCATTATTGTCGTCAGCGACCTTCTGCATTTCATCAAACATCCGATGGTTCACAAGATAGGACATGATTTGGCTGGTAGGCGCTCCAGATATCAGATGATTCTTGCACAAAACGCCTTTTGAATCTAAGAAACTATATATATCATCCAGACAAGTAGCCTGTGATTTGTCAAGGTCAATGGTTGTAAAATTTGTTAAAGTTTCTGCCACATCGGGTGAGCAACACAAATCTTCGTAGAAAAAGCGATAAACCGTCTCTCTGCTAATCGATGGAAAGAATGCGGTTAAATCGATTTTGAATAAATTCCTTCGGTTTTCGCCGGTGTGCATCACCGCATTGTCTGCATAGGATCGGCCTTTTATTCCGGAAAAGACATTGCCGGGCACCACAATCTGCCCGAGCATCTGTTTAATCCGTTTTTGTATTATTTTCAATTCTTCGCGCGGCGGTTCTATTAGACGAGGTTTTCCTTTTTTGTCTATGTAAGGAGAAACCATTGAAGCAACGTAATCCTGCTTCAAAAATCTGCTGTCCTCTATGCGCAGTAAGCGCTTCAGCATTTTCTTAGATTTGAGCCCATAAAGGGGACAATCCGTATATGTCAAAGGCATTGCACCTCAATTCTAAAAAATGTGCTGGTGTTAGCTACCAACTGCTACGCTGATAATGAAACGGACAAAATCAGCAAGCAATTCAGGACAGCAAAGTGATACAGCCAGTACGGCTACCACCACGATCGCAGCAATTGCGGTCACGACAGCAGCAGGGGTTTTTGATGGAGTCTCGGTAACGATGACCTTGACTTCCACGTCGTTGTTGTTGCCATTGACAATGACAACAGGGTTGTCCGCCTTTTTCACGAACTCACCTCCTTTGTTATTATTGGCCCTCATCTGCAGCTGAGGGGACTTCCCATCCCGCCAATAACAAAGGAACTATGCAGCCGTGTATCACGTTTCGCACCAGCACAAATCCGACTTCCCAAACCAGTTAATCCAGTCTGCTCTGTCTTATACGTCTCGACACTATTACATCTCATACAGGTACACATCTACATACTCATTCACGACCTAATACGGGTGTGATGGTGTAGGTGTATGACGAGTATATTGGGGAGTATGTGCCGCAAACAAATGCATCCATGCCCGAGAGCACGATGCCGCCCGCATTTCTGCGAACCATACGAAGTCTGATCTGACTGCTCATACTGACATTTATAGTATAGCATAGAATTATGATATTTACAATGTCCAACACTCATTTTTCGTTGACATTTAGGAATTCGGCCCATTCATTTCTGCTCTCTTTTTCTGAGGCGCTGGAGGCACAAATGACGATATCCGCATCCTCGGCAAAAATCACTGAACATTCATCTGTTACAGAGTCAATACATACTAAACCGAGCGTGAGCGAAAAGGGCACAGTAACCCTCTCTCATTCACGCCCGGCACTCGTTTTCTGCCAGATGATTATCAGCCACATGCTCACGCTGAGTTAACAAACGAATGGCTTGTTTTTCAAATTCTCGGCATTCAGGCGGAAACCCTATCCACCCTGATGCCTTGAGTTTTTGTTAATTACCCATCATTCGCTCCATGTATGCAGTAATCTCTGAATCACTTCCCTTGCTTATTTTCAAAATAGACAGTGGCGTTTGTTTGGTCGCGCTCACCATGTGCAATAGCCCTTGCTGATGTAGTGCATCGATATAATACCGGCACAGATCATCCGATCCTTTTGAAAATATATCTCCAGCAAAAGATGCCGCATTGAAATTACCCCATGTCAAATCACCACCTGCGTCAATTAGCAACCTGACAACCTTTTCCCATGCATCGCCTTTTCTATCCATCCCGGCAATACATTGCATTGATGAATAGCCTTGCTGAACAATTTCATTTGGATCCGCTCCATGCGAGAGCAGGAATTCACAAAGCTCCGGAAGCATTGCTCCCACTGCTCGGTATAGTGTCTTTGCAAGAGTCGTAGGCTTATATCCTTCTAGTAATAAAACGACCTCAGCCAATGAGTAAGTATTTTTTGCCTGCTGCAGCAACAGACTTTCTGGAGGACTGGATATTATTGCATTAATGCGCTCTGCTTGGCCATCTTCGATTACTTGTTTCCATAGGTCAGCATCCCAGCTCCACGGAATCGCATCATACACCATTCTACTGGCATTGGATCTACGGCGGTGCTTCTTGTCGAAAGCGTCATAGGAAAAATAACGTTCCAGAGGGGGTAGTGCCCACAGATGGCACAGATCCGGTTGTAATGTGATGGGATTTCTCTTGAATCTCAATTTACCCTTCTCATAAGAAACATCGGTATAGAGGATTTGTCCAGCATATTCCTCATATTTTGCCCATGTTTTCAAATCACACCATGATGAAAAATAGCGAATTACATCCCCCCGGCAGCCATCAAAAGCGGACACAGATATTCCTGCGCCCTCCGCAAGTTCTTTACGTGAAAAAACATAATATCCCTCATTTGTGGGCTGTTTCCCGTTGAATAAGGCTTCCTGTATGAAATGAATGACCTTTCCATCGTTTAATCCCATCATGCCACCCCTTTAGAGTTTCTCCATAATATCCAGCAAGGATTGATAACTATCCACATCATGATAGCGGATCGTTGCTGTAGACATTGCATTGAACAATCGCTTGGCGCACGCAATCTTTGCTTGCTCGATGGGGCGTAGATTTAGGCTATCCATTGTGCCCTTTGTTTCGGCAATAAAGAAGATATGCCTTACCGCACCCTCGTTAAACGCAATCGCCCAGTCCGGTGTATAGTTGCCAACCGGTGTCGGTATATGGAATCCTCTCGGCAACTTGGCATACACACAAACCTCAGCTGCTTGATCCATCGCCTCCGCAAATTGCCATTCTACGCTTCTATCTGCAGTTCCATCTGTGAACACGTAATCTTGAATGTGTTTTTTTGCACGATAAGCTTTTGCAAAATCTGCACTTTCTTTTTCTGCGGTAAAGATACCGCTGTCATATGTTTGTCCCGTTGGATCATAACGAATATGCTCGACAATCATGGTTGCTTTTTGTTCATTGATCAGTTTTATTGCCTTGTGTATAAATTCCTCCGGATTCTGCTTAAACATCGCAAAAACATGGCGATGCAAACCGCTCAATATAGCCGCCACAGTCCTGCGAGTCAATTTAGCGCCCGCTGCAATCTTTCCAATGAGATCATATTTGATTCGGCTACCATCCGCCACATCCAATGTTTCTGTGCGCGTTTTGGTCTTTGCGAAACTATCGCCTCGTTGAACCGCGTTTTGCTCCATATCCTGCAACTGCGTTCCAGAGGTGACCGTATACTGCAAGCGGGTAACATACATTTTATCGTTGATGTGTGCAATCGCTTTGCGGATCAGTTCCTCGCTGTCAAACTCAACGGTATATGCGTACTTGCGGTTAATATAGCTCCACAAAAGTTGGAATTGCTGCTTTGCGAAGTTTTCGTTGAGTGCATTCTCGGTAATTCTTGTACGATTACCATTGGCAATCATGGCCGTCAGAACGCTAGGATCAAAGATACTCTGGATTAGGTTATGTACGCCCACCGCCATGGGAATGAGGGATTCCGGCAACGCCGCAAGGGTATTGCTATCTGTATCTGTGCGGTATTGCGCCGTAATATTCGCATCCGCATCAACATAATCATTACGAACCAAATAATGATAAATCTCCCGTGCCTGTCGTGCGTCGATCACCACCAGCTGTTCGCCAACCATAATGGTCTTGCCGATAAAATACTCCGTAGTCGCCTTGGAGGGACGGTCGTACAGTGCTTCACGGATGCCGACCTGCAGGTCACTGACAAAGTCGCTGTATCCTTCGCTGGCAATCACCGTCAACATATTGAGAGAATGAACGGTGTCACCACAGCGGGCAGCATCCATTCTTTCACCCTTTTGGTCCACACAAAGCCGCAAACCACGACCGACTTCCTGCCTCTTCTGGGTGGGGCTACTACCGCCATGTTTCAATGTACAAATCTGGAACACATTGGGGTTATCCCAGCCTTCGCGCAAGGCAGAATGCGAGAAAATAAAACGCACAGGGCTATCGAAACTCAGTAGCAATTCCTTATTTTTCAAAATGAGGTCATAAGCGGAGATGTCATCACTTTCGTCACTACCGCGCTTGGTGGAGCTATCCACTTTGCGGCCTTTCTTGTCGATACTGAAGTAGCCGGTATGCGTCTGCTCAGGGGCGATGCTGCGCAAATATTGTTGATAGGGGTCATCTGTGAACAGTGTGAGGTAATCGTTGAGAACACTGACATACTCCTGTTCGAACATGATTCCATACAGTCCGTTTTGTTCATCGCCATTTTCATCGTATACACGGTATCTTGCAACTTCATCAATGAAGAACAGGGACAGAGTTTTGATACCAAGCGCAAACAGGCGGCGTTCCTTTTCAAAGTGGGAAATGATGGTCTCTCGGATCTGAATTCGCCTCATATCCACTTCCGATACATCGCCAATGACTTCACCGCGCATAATGCTTTCGCCGTTGGTAAAGTACACCACCCCGCGAACCGGATCAATTTCGCTTACCGTATATCCACGATACTGTTCCATATTGTGGGACAGTGCATACAGATCACTCCCCTGTGTCACGATGCGCGCCTCGCGGTTGATCGATTTCTGATAACCAATTTCAAATTCAATCTTTGCCTGCGGGGGCTTATTAGGCGAAATAATAATGTTTTCCAGGAACATATAATGATCCGTACCGCGGTGATTTTTCAGCTCAAAGCCCTTAACCTCAATCTTCTTAACCAATCGCTTATTGAACGCATCCACAGCATCCAGCACATACACAGGATTGTGCTGATCCTTGTGGGTCGCCGAATAGTTGAGGGAGAACAGCGGATTGAAGTCCTCCAACGAATCCTGCGTTGCCGCACCGCCCATTTTCTGCGGCTCATCCAGAATGAGGATGGGGCGGTTGGCTGCAATGACATCAATGGGCTTTCTGCTACCGAAGTCATCCAGTTCCTCACGGATGCGGCGGGAGTCGGCACCACGGGCGTTGAACGCCTGTATGTTGATGATCATTACCTGTATGCCTGCGCTGGAACTAAAGTTGTCTAGCTCTGGCAGGTTCTTACTGTTGTAAATGAAGAAGCGGGCTTTCTTGCCGTAATGCTCATGGAAGTGATCCGCTGTGATCTGGAAGGTTTTGTACACGCCCTCTCTGATCGCGATGGACGGAACGACCACGATGAACTTGCTCCAGCCGTATCGCTTATTCAGTTCAAAAATGGTTTTGATATAAACATAGGTTTTGCCGGTACCGGTCTCCATTTCCACATCAAGGCTGCATGCGCCAAGGTGGCCGATCAGCCGGTCGGACTGTTTGATGTTATTGCGTCCCTGCATATTCTGAATATTGAGGAGAAGCTGCTCCTTATTCAGCTGCAGTCGCGCATTTTCATATCCTACAGCAAATTCTTCTGCGGCTGCTCCAGTATCAAAAATCGTCAGCTGCTGTGACTGTTGCGACTGAGTACCGAGGTCGCGAACATAGCGCACACGATCTTGGAAGGGCTGCCCGTCAAAAATGTTGACGACACTGTTTACCGCATCGGTTTGGTATTGCTGTATTTTGAATTGGAATTTCATGCAAATACCTCCTGCGGATTAAAGTACCTTTCTAGTCGTGCTGGGGCTGTAGGTTTCGAAAATCTGATCAAAGTTGGTTGCGACGCTATCACTGCCAAAACCGCTGTCACGGAAAACGGCATAGTAGGGCTGCTTCTGGGCGATTGCCTTGACAGTCTCGTCTGTGACATTGCTGTCAAAACAAGCAATTAAATAACCGTCGGCCACGCTGAACACCTTCTTGCCGCCAATCACGGTTTCCTCGATTTTGCTGTCCAACAGAATGCCGAGATCCAGCATTACTTGGAACAGCAGATCTTCGGGGGTGCGATCGGGCTTGATGTTATCCGCCATGCCGAACAAAGTCTGGATGCTATATTCATCGGGCGTGTAATAGACATCCTCCATGTTGCTACTGTCAATTTTCAAAACGCGGAATCCCACATCCATGCCAGCAGCAATTAGCGGGCTGCTCTCTAACAAACGCTTTCCTGCCTGCCTAATGCGTTCCTCACCAATTTGGCAAATACTGCGGTATCCAGCTTTATGCGCAGCGCTTTTTTCTTCGATTGGCTCTGGTATCTGTACCATAATGAATTTACGCGTGCCACCATCTTCAGCATTCAACCGCATAACCGCGTCTGCTGTTGTTGCTGATCCCGAGAAGAAATCCAACACCGTGAAATCATTACCCGGTACCGATGCCAACAGTGTTTTAATAAGGTTCACATTTTTGGGGTTTTCAAACGGCAAATCATAGTCTTTGGCAATCTGCGAAACCTCAATATCTGTCCAGTTGCTGGTACGAAGGGATGTGTTAGAGGGTCCTACCCAATACTGCACACCACCATTCTTACCATAACCGTCTGGTATGCGGCGAACAAAACGCAGTTTTTCACCGGTGGAATGCCAGTATTCCTCCAGCGTCATTTTATCAGCATACTGCTGCTCGTATACGATATAGTTCTGCACCGCTTCATCCGCAAGTTCCTTTTGCCAACGCCACTGGCCGGTGGTCGGAGTAAATCCAAGCACCTCATAACGCATTGTCGGTCTGTCCGCATTACTCCAAAACACATTCCAAGTGCCTTTGTCGGGGGCGTTTTGCTTTTCCATTCTTAATGGATTGAACAGGAATGATGGCGATTTGGAATAAACAAAAACATATTCGAAACCGACATTGAAGCTATGAAGGCCGTTATCTGCAAATTGAACATTCAGACTCTTGATTCTTCTACGAACAAGAAGCTGGTTTCGGTAGTTTTCTCTGCCGAATATCTCGTCACAAATATGCTTCATTTTGTCTGCTTCGTTTTCATCGATGCTAATGAAAATGACGCCGTCTTCAGCCAGAAGTGCCTTAGCAAGTTTGAGACGGGGGTAAATCATGTTAAGCCAGTCTGTATGGAATCGTCCATTTGAATCCAAGTTGCGCACCAATTGGTTGCCGTCTTGATCGAACTCTCCACTACGCGCCATGTATGCAGCAGCGCTCTCCGCAAAATCATCGTCGTAAACGAAATCATTTCCTGTGTTGTAAGGGGGATCAATATAGATAACCTTAATCTTTCCGAGGTAGGTTTCCTGCAGGAGTTTTAGTGCCTCTAAGTTATCTCCTTCGATATAGATGTTCTGGGTTTGATCAAAACTTACGCTTTGCTCACGAACGGGGCGCAAGGTCTTAGCAATCGGAGCGTTGGCTGCAATAATGCTTTTTCTTTTTTCTGGCCAAGTAAATTGAAACCGTTCAGCGGTACCTTCAACCACGACATCAGAAAGCTCCTGTCGAAGCATATCAAAATCAATGGCACGGACAACCTTGCCATCACGAATTGTTTCGGTGACGCAATTGGGGAACAACGCTCCGATTTGCTCTATGTGTGACTGCACCATGTCTTTACTGTGCATTTTCAGCCTCTCCATTTTCTATTTCCTCCAACTGTTTTTTAAGTTTCTGCATCTGCTGGTACAGCTCAAATTTTATCTTGGGCTGCATTTCCTTGCGGGTGCGCTGCTCCAGCTTTGCGATTTCTTTTCGCAATTTCTCGATCTGCTCCTGCCGACGAAGCCGTTCTTCGATGCTCAATGGCGCTGCGGCGGGCTTCTCATCAGTCAGCGCGATCTGTTCAATGAATCCGGTCCAGATTTCGGGGATGTTTGCACCTCTGGCATCCAGCTTTATTTCCGCTGCCGGTAACCACGGGGTCTTATACAGCTTGCCGCTATACAGCGCCAACTGCTGTTCGCCCTCGAAATCCAGCACAAAAATCAGTTTGTGCTTGTTCTGTCTGGCGATGGTTTCCACGATGCGGTAATCGAGCGACTGCTTTTTGAGCTGTATCGTCAGCACTAGGATTTCCAAAAGTTCGTCACTCTTGTCTACGTGGATGCTTTCCGCCGTAAGCGCATACTCCATAGTGATGCGCCGCACATCGGATACAAACTTTTCTCTCAGCTCAGCCGACAGGTTTAACTGCTTGTAAAACGCCTCTTTCGGCATCGTTCTGCCCACATAAGCAGTACTGGGAAATCGGATCATTCTACCACCACCATAAAGCAAATCAGTTTAAAGTCATCGAGGCCGCTGATATTGGCAGATAGGAACGAGGTTTGCCCACTCCTGAAGAAACTGTCGATGTCGCTTTCCTCTTTGACACTAACAATGGATGCAATGGCATCCTGCAGAAGTTGGGACACGCGATGCATATCCCTACCGTCTTTGGTCTCCGCATTGAATGCGCGGCATAGTCGCAAATCCGGCTCTTTTCTCCCCCGCGCCACCTGCCGCATAATGTCCAGTGTTTCTTTCGGCTGTAGGTGGTTGCAAATAACCTCACCATCATCACCCACAAACACCATGTAGAAGGGATGCAGGTAGTTCTGGTTCTCAATATTAATACCCTTGTTGACATTCTTCAGCACGAAAATAACCCCGGGCTTTTCTCCTTGTACAACCGCATGGATACCAAATGGAGTGCGATCAAGATTCGGATTCTCCTTGATGTATGCCAGCAAATCCATGCGGAAGTCGTTAAGCCCCAAGTCCATGATGGAGATTCCGCTGCTCATTTCTTCAAGGTCTACAACCTCACTCTGCAACCGCTCCAACTGTTGGCGGCGGTACTGCAGGTCGCCCTGCTCATTGGCATTGATATAGTCATCGTCACCGGTTGATGTCATCACGGAGATGCGCATACGTGTCTCAACACGGGACTTCAAATGAATATAGTCGTCCAATTCCAGGTCCGGCCAAAAATTGACAAGCTGGATATACTGATTTCTGCTTCCGATTCTATCGATTCGTCCGAAACGCTGAATGATTCGAACAGGATTCCAATGAATGTCGTAGTTGATACAATAGTCGCAATCCTGCAGGTTCTGACCTTCGGAAATGCAGTCAGTTGCAATCAGAATCTCAATGTTTCCAGGATTCTTCGGCATCACCAAATCCCGCTCCTTCGATACCGGCGAGAAGCAAGTCAGAATGGTATTCATATCCACAGGGAACTTGGGAATGGTAGTTCGACCATCAATGGTGCCGGTAATTAGTGCTGTATGGATTCCGAATTCCCGCAAGGCATACTGGCTGATATTGTCATACAAATATTCCGCTGTATCCGAAAATGCTGTAAAAATCAGAATCTTCTTATTCCCAGGGTTGATAGGATTGCGTTGTTTTTCTGCAATGATGCGTTTGAGCTCACAGAGTTTGAAGTCGTGTTCGGGAGTGATGTCTGAAATTAGCAGAATCAACAGCTCCAATACTTCAAGATCAGCCTTTAGCTCCCGTTTCCACGCCAAGAAATCCATGTCACGCAAATCAATACGGAACTTCTTTCCGACATTGAAAATGTCCATATTCTGATCATCGAGATCGAATTCTGCATGGGACAAATCACGCATTTCCTGCATGGTATTTGTTGCGATGCCATTCTCAAAATCCTCAATCATTTTGACTGTGGTTTGGATATACTCAAAAATCCGTTCAACCGTCATTCGGAAAGAGTATACAGAGCTTTCCATACGCTTTAACAGATTGATACTCATCAATCGCTGAATGCCACGCTCTCGACCCTCCTGCGATAAGTTCTTCCCATGTTTGGCACTAGAGTCTACGTACTTTGCCAACTTACTCGGATGAATGAACGCCGTAGGCGTGTAAATCATTAGATTCAGCAAAGATAACTGCTGATAAATCTCGGTATAGTTGATTGTGGATGTTAAATCTGTCAGTTTCGGACGCACCGAAATAGGAGGTTTGCGTTCCGGAAATGACCCTATTTCGGAAGTATCATAATACCGCTGAATGTGCTTTCTGCTGCGGGCAATGGTAACACTGTCCAGTAGTTCAAAGAAATCAAAATCCAGTTGCGCCAGAAGCGCCTGCGTGGTACGTTCTTCCGGTGGGAGCTTACTCCATGCATTAAATACTTTCTGGGCTTGGCGGAAGATTGTGTCAATGTCTGTCCTCATATTCAATCTCTCGTTGATTTGTTCAGCCTGTCCTTCATAGGCGAGCGCAAGTTGGTTTCGTAGATCAAGGAAGCGATTATTGACCGGAGTAGCCGATAGCATTAATACTTTTGTCTTCACACCCGCTCGAATCACACGATTCATCAACCTCAAATAACGATTTTCCTTTTCGCCGTCTTCGCCACTGTATTCACCGCCGTTGCGGAAATTGTGGGATTCGTCAATCACCACCAAGTCGTAGTTGCCCCAATTGATTCTATCGATAGGCAAACCGATGGCTGTGTCACCGCGATCCCGGGATAGATCGGTGTGGTACAAGACATCATAACGAAAGCGGTCTTGCGCCAGCGGATTGTTGATTAAGTTACCGCGATAAGTCATCCAGTTGTCCTTCAATTTTTTAGGACACAGAACAAGCACACTCTTGTTCCTGCCTTCGTAGTATTTGATAACCGCCAGGGCCGTGAATGTCTTACCAAGACCAACGCTATCCGCCAAAATGCAACCGTTGTATTGTTCAAGTTTGTTGATTATTCCAAGTGCCGCATCGCGTTGAAATGCGTACAGCTTATTCCAAATTACACTGCTCCGAAATCCAGTGGCTTCGTTAGGAAGCACATCTTCTGAAATGTCTTCAAGAAATTCGCTAAAAATATGATACAGCGTCAGGAAGTAAACCAACTCAGGCGCATTCTCTTGATATACGGCAGCAATACTTTCAACGACCTCTTCCGTGACATCCTGCATGCGCGATTCGTCGGCCCAAATTTGTTCAAATAACTTAATGTACTCTGTGCTAGCCGGTGCTTCAAATTTGTTCACGTAGTTGTAGGCATTGCGTCCACGGTCACAACCAATATCTACGGTGGTAAATCCACCGAGCGGCAGATAGGTCAGTGCCTGTTCATCGCTCTGAATATTCATAAAGCCTGGCATGGCTTCTTGTGTGCTGTTCGATTTAAAGGTTGCCTTTCGTCGAATCCACTCTGCGCATTCGCGTGCAACCGCTCTTTGTGTCAGTTCATTTCGCAATCGCACCTCAAATTCCGTGCCATACAAGCTACGCTCCCGGCTCAAACGCGGGATGTAAAACTCTCGTTTCTCTTTCGCACCTTTTTCTGCCACAAAAGTCGGTGAGGTAAAAATGAAACGGCACTCATCCACACCGCATAATTGCTTTTTCAGTTCTTGATACGCATAAATGGAAAAACATGCCGCGGCAATGGAAATGCGACTGTGTGGGCGTATTGTTTCAACAAGATCATCACGCACAATACGGTGTACATTATCAAAAACTTCCAAATTACCCGCCACCTTTCAGTACATTTCCCAGGAGATTTATAGTCGATATTTCGCATTATTTTAACTGTATGCACTAATAATAGTCTATATGGTTTATGTTACTTTAGCATAAATGCCTATATAATTCAAGTAAGAATTGACTGTATGGACGGTGACGATTTTGGATTATAGTGAAATTGGGCTGCGAATTCGCTCTATTCGCAGAGCTTATGGATTATCTCAGGAGGATTTGGCTGAAAAAGTCAATATCTCTACAACCCATATGAGTCATATCGAAACCGGTCGTACAAAGCTGAGTTTGCCGGTTCTCGTGGACATTGCTGCCGCGCTGGAAGTTAGGACAGACGATCTACTGAAGGACAATGACGCCGAAACTTCTACAGCCGTTTTAGGAGAAATCGCCTCGATATTAGAGCGTTGCACTGCAAAAGAAGCCAAAGTAATTGCCGATGTCGTGCGTGCAACCAAGCTTTCGATGGATAAATATTTCACAAAGGAGTAAGGCTTTTCGACAGCACACATCTTGCGTTTTTGCGGATTAATTTACCATATGCTCAAAAAATCCCACCTGCATGAAGCAAGTGGGATTTTTACGGCTTTGCATCAGATTCAACTGTCTTAATGCTGATTTTCGGGCAATCGAAACAACTATGTTGCTAAAAATCCTTCAAATCGTCCATCGTCCGCTGGACAAAACGGTTCTGCGTCATATCCAAGTGGGCGTAAACCTCCATTGTCGTTCGGATGCTAGAGTGGCCGATAGATTTTGAGAAAGTCGCCAAGTCGAAATCCGGGTCATTTTTATGCCGGATATAATAATGGGTCACATAGGTATGCCGAAGGCCATGGACTGTCACCTTATGGGTTAAGCCAATCTTCTTGCAAATCTTTTTATGCGCTTGATTCAGGCTTGTGCTGACTCCACTGCCGAAAGGAAAATTGGAAGACCCACAGATATATTTATGTTCCCGGCGGATTACATCATATTTTTCCTTGATCGCCCGTTTGGCGGCTTTTTGTGCCGGGCCGGAATATTGGCGTTCCGCCTCCCGCAGTTCTTCCGCCATTCGTTGCTCAATCATCTCAGACTGCTCTTCAAACTGTCTTCGAAGCATCTGCAAGTCTTGTGCGGCTTGTTTGTTGAGAATGATAACACGCTCGCCGGATTCCGTTTTGGGTGTCTGCGTAATTTTCTGTCCATCCGCATATACCATGTTCTTATCAATTACAATCGTCTGGCTGTATTCATCGTAATCTGCCCATGTCAAAGCCAGTGCTTCTCCCGCCCGCAGACCAGTATGCAGAATAAACAGCAACTTGTAACCTGCCGTATGTACCAAAAGTTCCTTCCCGGCATATTTGGTATATTTCTTTGGAATATAGGTTTTCTTACATTCTTCCTCGTAGGCACGGATCTCGTCATCGCGCATCCAGTTATTCTTTGCCTGTTTGTCTGTATCTTGATTTCTGACTGCCGGTATCACAATATCCAGTACAGGCACTGCGTCTAAGTAGTGCTTTGCGGCAGCCATTTTCAGGATACTTCCGACCGCCATTTTGGCTTTGGACATAGTGCTTTCGGAATAGCCCTGTTTTGCCAGATCATAGATCATCTGCTGCACCATATCGCTGTCGATATTCCGGAGTAACACGTTCCCGATATACCCATTCACTCGTTCCACGGTGTCTGACAGTGTCTGGTATGCGGTGGGCTTCATATTCTGCTTTGCCTTCTCGTCCAGAAAAATGACAGAAAACGCCTGAAACGTAACACCTGTTTCTAACAGTGTCTTCAATTTGTTAGCATCAGCGTTGACTTCCCGAAGAAAGGCCTTCGCTTCTTTTTCTGTCTTAAAAAATCGATATCTCCGTTTCCCGTTTCCATCTACAATCGATGCGCGCCACGGGGATTTTCTGCCCTCCACACGAGTAATTTGTCCACTACCCTTCTTTCTGCGATCCATCCCATCGTCTCCTTTACCAGAATGTTTGCGCAGTTATGTTATCACACATTTGTTCGTATGTCAACAAAATTGTCACGCTATTGTTACACTATTTCTCGAGAAAACACGAAAAAATACCCGATTATTCCCAAAGAACATATGTTCGTATATACATAAAAATCCCTTGCGGCTCTAGGCTTTTTTCACTTTTATGTTTAGTACAATAGATTATACCTTTCTGTTTCCCAAGCCGTGAAGGCGGGTTCGACTCCCGTATCCTGCTCCAAAAATCTCTCATTTCCTTATGGAAGTGAGAGATTTTCTTTTCCGATACTATGTAAAAGCGCCCGTGTCCAATACAATCAGTCACGGGCGCCATCTTATTTTATTACAAAACCAAATTCATCGGTATACTCCTCTGTTTAAAATGGACCCCATAAACTGGACAATTCAAATTGTCGGAATCCTGTTTTATCGCCTTGCAGGTTGGTTACATAGTAGTAAGCCGTACCATTGTAAGTGACCGCAAGGGGTGTTCCATTGGCATCATAGGCTAAGAGCAGCTTATTACCGCCTACTGTTAACTGGGTCAATTGACCGCCGATGTAGATGTACTTGTAAGTCGTGGTGCCGTTGGTTCTCTGGGTACGCATCCCATTGGCATCGTAAGTAAACGACCAAGTTGTTCCGTCTTTCGCCATGGAAGCCAGTTCCCGGCCGTGTTCCCATGTGAATGTCCAGCCATCGTAGGTCAAGGGATTGCCAATGGCGTCGTAGGTGATGCTCTTTCCGTCATAGATGGTGAGTAAATCGCCCCAATCGGAATCTGCATAGGAATACACCACAGTATCGAGGGGGTTCCCAAGTCACCGAAGGTATATACATACTCCGACCTGCTCAGAATATTGCCGGCGGCGTCATAAGTCCAGACGAAGGTTTTGCCTAGCCACATATTGTCCTCGCAGAGAAGTGGGGTTTGGTTCGTTAGCTTACGTTGTATTAGGCAGCCAATTGTAGGGTGATAGGTTCACCCTACAACACTGGCCCATAGGGAGGTATAGCAAGTATACCTAATCTGGGTACATATCAATCTGAATTGTTGCACTTAACATGCTTGCAACATCCAAAAAATCCCTTTCAAAATATAATGCCGGGGTGCTTTTCGAACGAAAAGAAGCGACAATGCAGAAATTGACCTCACCATCGTATTTATCGCATATGCCTTTAATAACCGTAAGGTGTGGGGACACAAGTTGAATCATTTCAGACAGAACGACAGACAAATCAAATGAATTGTGATGTGATGTCTGAATGCTCCAGGATCCATCGATAGGCTTATTTGTCAATGGACTAAGTTTATTCGAAAAGGGATGGATTTCAGCATTGTATATTCCAGTCAGCTGCGATATACTTGACAAATCGAAACTTTCAGAAAAAACCAAATTCATTTCTGCATATAGTTCAGGATTCAAAATATTTCACCTACTTTGTTGTATAACTTGTACTAGTAATAATTTTACCCGCTTTGTCAATGATGTAGATAATACCAGTCTTTTTATCAACAGCTAAATCATATAGCGACACTTTTGCCCTTCTTCCTAGGTACTCATATTTTATTTTGTGAGCATCAAGTTTCAGCGTTTTCTTAAGATAGGAATTCGAAAGCTTATTTAGGCCACATCCCTTATTATGAACTAGAATTGACTGCTCACCTACAAAGTAGGTATGAAAATCTTCTACTTCAAAATTATACACTGTGACAGGTTTATCCAGATGGACAATTCGAATAGAGTCAACACCAATTCGGTCACCACCAAAGGTATAAACTATATCACCAGGACTTAAGGAGTCAGCACCAATCCATCCCTTATCTTCAACATAGAAGGGGTGTCCAGGAGTAGTTACTATTGCTTCTCCGTTGATTACCACATAGACCAACTCAGTTGTTTCATTAACAAAAACCTGAAGAACCTTTTTGAGCGAAAGCTCTCCAGTGTCGGGATTTTCTGCATAGACATAATCTCCAACCTGAATATCTTCGATAGACTCTAAACCATTATCACATAGCACCTTTGTTCCTGCGACAAAGCACAACTCACCCTTGGCGAGAGTTTTTACAGCAGATTTTACGGTTGAACCAATCGATTTTGCAAGTTTTGCGACATAAGGTCCTAAAAAAGCGCCCAACGCAGCTCCACCAATAGTAGCTGCGGCAATCAAGGCCGCTTTCTTAAATCCTGTAAGCCCAAGCTTTTGCGCCAAAAGGTAACCAAGGGCCGCTCCAGTAACTCCGCCGACAATACCGCCAATGATATTTGCGGGGGATTCACCCGTACTATCAGTCATATTCACCGGGTTATTCCAGCAATATGCATACAGATTGTAATGCAGCAAGTTTTCGGTATCTTCTATTAATATCGCAGTGTCATCCGCGTTGAGGAAATGGCCCCATTCGGGATTATAGTAGCGGGATTGTAGGTAGTAGAGTTCCGTTTCGTGGTCGTAGACATAGCCGCGGTAGGTTAGCGGATTGATGACACCGAGGGTCGAGGCCATAGAACCGCCGGTGGAAAGCAAGTTGCCCCATGCGTCGTAAGAATATGTTACGACTTCTGTGCCGGATGTGTTAAGGATGGCAACTACATCGCCTTGCAGGTTGGTTACATAGTAGTAAGCCGTACCATTGTAAGTGACCGCAAGGGGTGTTCCATTGGCATCATAGGCTAAGAGCAACTTATTACTGCCTACTGTTAACTGGGTCAATTGACCGCCGATGTAGATGTACTTGTAAGTCGTTATACCGTTGCTTCTCTGGGTACGCATCCCATTGGCATCGTAAGTAAACGACCAAATTGTTCCGTCTTTCGCCATGGAAGCCAGTTCCCGGCCGTGTTCCCATGTGAATGT
>CAZOVE010000018.1:0-30573 GCA_964583135.1 uncultured Oscillospiraceae bacterium
TTTATAACTTTGGGGCCAGGCTTATTACCTGACCCCAACATTTATTATAGAACCAGAAAGAAGTCATTGCAACGAGAAATGAGACTAGAAGTGAAAATATTGGTTGCAAACGCATCATTGTTCTGATACAATAACGTTTGACGCAGAAAAGAGGGACGAAACCATGGCACGCATAGAAAATCGTACCCGAAAACGGGATGTGGATATGACGCAGGGCAGCATTGTCCGCCATATTATTACCTTTGCACTGCCGTTGCTGGCAGGTAATATTTTTCAGCAACTTTACAATACCGTAGATACTTGGGTGATCGGTAACTACGCCAGCAACGAAGCCTACGCTGCAGTTGGCAATGTAGGACCGATCATCAATATGCTCATCGGCTTCTTTGTGGGGCTGTCTTCCGGCGCCGGCGTGGTCATCAGCCAGTATTACGGTGCACACCGGGAAGAGGAAGTGCAGCGGACAGTGCATACTGCAATTACCATGACACTGATTTTATCGGTGGTCTTTGCGATTGTGGGCGTCTGCATGACACCGATGATGCTAGATCTAATGAAAATGCCGGACAATGTTCAGCCGGAAGCGATCAGATACTTAACCATCTATTTTAGTGGGATCATTGGCCTGATGCTTTACAACATCGGTGCCGGTATCCTGCGAGCGGTTGGAGATTCCAAACGGCCATTTTATTTTTTGGTGGTCTGCGCAGTACTCAATACGGTGTTAGACCTGTTCTTTGTGCTGGTGTTGCAAATGGGCGTGACCGGTGTGGCATTGGCAACGGTGCTTTCTCAATGCGTATCTGCTGTACTGGTGATGCTGACGTTGCTGCGCAGCCATGGCTGCATCAAGCTGCAATTGAGCAAACTCAGGTTGCACTGGGATCTGTTGAAAAAGATTTTTGCTGTAGGAATTCCTGCATCACTTCAGATGTGTATTACTGCATTTTCTAATATTTTTGTCCAATCTTACATCAATTTCTTTGGGGATAACTGCATGTCCGGTTGGACTTCTTATTCGAAGGTGGATCAGGTGCTGTTTTTGCCCATGCAGTCCATTGCCCTGTCTTCTACCACCTTTGTGGGACAGAATCTGGGCAGCAACCAACCGGAGCGAGCACGGGTTGGCGTTCGCGTCGCGCTGTTGTTGAGCATTGCTGCAACGGTGGTTCTGACCATTCCGGTGGTAGCATTTGCACCCGGCATTGTGGCTTTCTTTAACGACAAGGCGGAAGTGGTGGAGTACGGTGCGCTGCTACTGCGGTGGATGAGTCCGTTCTACGTGCTGTGCTGTTTCAATCAGGTCTATTCCGGTGCTCTGCGAGGAGCGGGGAACAGCCGGGTTCCGATGGTGATCATGATTACTAGCTTTGTGGTATTCCGCCAAATCTATCTGTTTGCGATGTCGAATATCTGCAATGAGATCATTCCGATTGCCATGAGCTATCCCGCTGGTTGGCTGTTGTGCAGCACTTTGTCTACCATTTATTACCACCGCACGAAATTGAGCAAAACCCGACTGGTAGATGCATAAAAAACAGGGGTGGGAAATTCCCACTCCTGTTATCATTTTGTGTTGCGTTGATCAAAACTTTTTCTTGCCGATGAGCAGGGCAGTGCCGATACCGGTCAGAACCAGCGACAGAAACACTCAGCGCCAACATACCCATCAGCAACGCCAGACAAAGCGGAACAGAATCTATTTTTTCATGATCAGACCCCCAAAATTACAAATGCTATACCATTTTTGCCTGCAAAGTCAACGAAACCCGGAGGCCTGTTTTGTTTTCATGATTATTCCCAGAGAAGTGGGGGGGTGCACAAAAAGGAGCGCACAGGGGAAAAGAAAACTCATTTTTGGCTCTTCCCATGTGAACTTTTCTGTGATATAATACCATAGTATACTCAATAAACCCAAAGAGGTAACTGTATGAACGATTCGACTAATCGGGCAACCTTACGTGTGGTGCTGACCGTTCTCTGTCGGGTGCTCTTAAGTGTGACGGTGCTGACGCTGCTGTGTGTTGCTGGTGCAACAATGATTTGCCATGCTGTGCTTACAGGTCCGTCCGAGAGTGCTCGCAATATGTTAACGATGGTATTGCTAGATTCGCCCACCACTCGGCAGATCCCTGCATCTTTCTTGAGTGAAGATTTGATTGCCTACATTCATGGAAATAATGATACTATGGGTACTTCGGACGCTTCCTTAGTTCAGGTGTCGGCGTCTTTGAGCGCAGAAAGTACCGTGACCCACACGTTGGAGTATGGCACAGCAACGGTGAAATTCTCCCCCGAATGGGATGCGTCTTTGCGTCAGAAGTCGGGAGACCATCGTCTGGGACGAACTGCAGAGGGTGTGATGATCCTGCTGGACGATGATGAGACGGCGCTGACTGCGCTGTCTATCGAAGAAGTACATCCTTGTGGTGCAACACTGTTGCTCAATGGCCAGGTGAACGAAAAACTGCTGTCGGGCAATATGGGTTATGCTCCTTATCTAGCGGTGGGTCAGCGAGGGGATGGCATGTGGCTGATCGTTTCGGCGGATTATGCCAACTATCGGGAGCTGATCAACATTATGGTGGAATACGGTGCGGTGAACGCTTGCGTTTTGGGCGTAGTGCCGGGCGGGGAGGTGTGAGCATGGGACAGGAAAAGACCTTGCCTGAGCAGATCACGGAAGTGACGTCACAGATGCAAATGGAACCGCTGAGGACCGACGAAGAACTGCAACAGCAGATCACCGAAGAAATCACACAAATGGAAAAACTATTTGCCGATGAACCGGAGTCCCTTGCAACTGCGCAGATCGACAAAGCGGATGAAACTACGGCGGAAGAAAAAATGAAACGCCGTGCTTTTGGCGCAGTACGGTTTTACGGTTTTTTGCTATGCACAGCGTTAGGTGTGCTGATCCTGCTGTGTTGCCTGATGATTCCTCTGAACAATTGGCTGAAGGAGTTTGAAATCGTGCAGCCCAATGATACCCGGGATGAGATTTTTGAACTGCTGTTTGCAGAGCCGGACTGGGCGCTGTTGTATGATATGGCCAATATTGACGATACTCCATTTGAGGGTCGTGACGACTATGTGGCGTATATGGAAGCGAAAGTGGGCAATCGTGCGCTGCAATGTGTGGAGGTGGCGGCCGGGTTGTCCATACAGCGACGTTTCAGCGTTCGGTTAGGAGAAGAGGAGATCGCTGCGTTCACGATGGTACCCTGCAATGGCGGTGGCGACCTGTTTGATCCATGGACGCTGAGCAATGTGGAAGTGTTCTTGAACCGACAAGAAACGGTCACGGTGATCCTGATGCCGGAACACACGGCATATATCAATGGCGTGCCTCTGGATGACAGCTACATTACTGTACGTGCCTATACTGTGGCAGAGGAATATCTGCCGGAAGATTTGGACGGCTATCATTACGAACAACAACAGATCACCGGATTGTTGCGCCAGCCGGATGTTGTGGTGTTGGATGAATACAACAACCCGCTTGAACTGACATGGGATGCTGATACAGGTTATTATTATGCGCCGATCGTAACCAGCCAGAGTATTGAACCCGGTTGCTACAATATGGTGCGCGAAGCGATTCGAGCAGAGGCACTATTTGCGATTCGCGCCATTTCTATCAGCCAGTTGCGACAGTACTTTGATTCAGGTTCTCAGGCTTATGCGGATATTATTGCCGCAGAAGCAATGAATGTGCACTACGTCAGCTATGCCTTTGACGATATGGCAACCAGTATTTCCGGCTATTATCAATATCGTGATGGGCTGTTCTCGGTACGGGCAACGGTACGGCTAAATCTGACGGATGGACAAGGGAATGTAACGTCTTATGACTTCACTTCTACCTATTTCTGTCGGACGAAGGGTAATAGCTATGTGGTGACCGAGCGATTGGATGTGGATCTGCAAGAGCTAGTGTACTGCGTACCGGTGACTTATTTGTTCCATGGTACGGCGCTGCGTACAGACTGGGTCACCTCGCAGCAAACCCAGATGAGCGCACCGGTTGTTATGGACTATCAGGGAAAGCTGCCTGTGTATTGGGCGATGGAAGATGCTGAAGGCAACACGATCCCGGTACTACAGGTACACGCAGATGGTAGTTGCACCTTGATGCCGGGTCAGACACTAAGGGCAATGCAGGTATTCCCGGTTTTTACGGATGAGGTCAGCCAATGATGCAGTATGCTTTTGCATTTTTGGCAGAGCATTTGGATCTGCCAATCCTAGAGTGGATTCGGGGGAATTTGACCTGTCCGTTGATGGATACGCTGATGCCTGTTATTACGGCACTCGCAGATCACGGAATTGTGTGGATTCTTTTGGCGACAGCATTGCTGCTGATACCCAAATGCCACAAGACGGGGCTGGCAATGGCGATCTCACTGCTGCTTGGACTGGTGGTCTGCAATCTCGGCATGAAACCCCTATTTGCACGAATCCGGCCCTATGATTACCAACTGCTGCAGCATGGAAAACAGATTGCATTGCTGATCGAGGCGGAAAAGGATTTCTCATTTCCGTCGGGACATACCATTGCGTCCTTTGAAGCGGCTACGGTGTTGCTGTTGGATCGTCGCAAGTGGGGGATCCCGGCGATGATCCTGGCGAGCTTGATCGCTTTTTCCCGATTGTATTTGTATGTCCATTACCCGACCGATGTGCTTTGTTCCATTATTTTGGGCGTCGGCATTGGCTATTTAGGCCGGTGGCTGAGCAGGAAATGTCCCTGCTGTCCATGGTTTACCACGAAATAAAAACAACTCCGAAGGAGAAGAAACCATGAAACGTATCACTGTACTGATATTGGTCCTATGCTTGACCTTGTCGTTGTCCGCTGGTGTGTCTGCTGCAGGTCAAAAGCAGTACGATTACTCTACCAAAGCCAATTCCGGTGTTCGCTATGAGATCTGCAATTCCCTGTTGGGCACTTCCGTGGATACATATTATACCGGTAGCTACACCTACGAGAACTTGAGTGATCTGAGCGGAAATGAACTCCTCAATGCTCTGAGGTCACTGATGACGGATACCCACACCTACAATACCAGCTACAATGACTGCCATTATAAAGCAAACCTGACGGACTGCGAAAATGCGGACGGAACATCTATTTCTCTGATCTACACCGGTTACTCTGCGACGCAAGCGGACTGGTGTAACACTCGTGATGGCGGCTGGAACAGAGAGCACGTCTGGCCCAAAAGTCTGGGCGGATTTGGGGAGAACGGAGCAGGTGCAGATCTGCATCATATCCGTCCGTCTGACGCTACTGTGAACGCTACAAGAGGCAACAAAAAGTACGGTAATGTGGATGGCGGCAAAGCTGCAAATAGCGCAAGCTATATTGGTACTGTTGGCGGTTATTATAGTAGCTCCTATTTCGAGCCGCTGGACAATGTGAAAGGTGACGTTGCCCGGATCTGCTTGTACGTATATGTGCGTTACGGCGGAGAACTGAGCAAGTGTTCCTCTATCACCAATGTATTTCAGAGCGTGGATGTGCTGTTGGAGTGGTGCGCATTAGATCCTGTGGATACTTGGGAAATGGGGCGTAATGAGGTGGTCGCTGGGATTCAGGGCAACCGCAATGTTTTCATCGACTATCCGGAACTGGCATGGAAACTGTTCAACAAAGAAATGCCGGATAATGTGGCCACACCTTCCAACGGACTCGGCGTCAATATGCAGACATGTCTGCATAAGAATACGACCGCGAAAAACGCTGCGTCCGCCACATGTACGCAGGCTGGATATACCGGCGATACATACTGCAATGACTGCGGTAAAACCATTGCTTCAGGAACAACGATTACTGCTACCGGCCATGCCAATGAAAACGGGGATAATCTTTGCGATACCTGTGGAGAAAAAGTGACCTGTAAGCATGGTAAAACAGAGCGAAAGGATGCCGTGGAAGCGGACTGCGTTCACGTCGGATATAGTGGTGATGTGTACTGTGTGTACTGCACTTCTTTGGTAAAAAAGGGTGCTGCGATTGCAGCTACCGGGCAGCACCATTGGGAAGATACGGAAAACGGACAGCGGTGCAGTGTTTGTGGAAAAACCGAGGATACCACTCCTTCGACGGAACCTACGCAGCCTCCCGTCACCGAACCTCCGGCGACAGAACCTCCGGCGACAGAACCTCCGGCGACAGAACTTCCTGCGACAGAACCTCTTGTAACGGAGCCCTCGGCAACACAACCGCCTGCGACGCAGTCTCCGACGACCGAACCCACGGAAGGGGAAACTACAGTGCCGTCTGCAGATCCTACGCAACCTACCACGACGAAACCCGTTGAAGAACCGGAACCGGACTATGGTTGGCTGGTGTTCGTGGTGATCGGTGCGATGGCCTGTGCCTGTATTCTCACTGTGGCTTTCCGTGCAAAAAAGAATCAAAAATAACGAGGGCGATCACGCCCTCGTTTTTTAATAGGATCAAAGATAGGTTACCAATTCGGTGAGGGACTTGCGCTTTTTTGGACGCTGCATGTCACCTTGTGCGGCATACCCTAGCGTGATGACCAACCGCACGGGAGAGGAAAGCTGGCATAACTGCCGTATCTTCTGATCATCCAGCCAACCGAGAATGCAGGTGGACAGACCCACCTCAGTTGCAGCGGCAGTCAGATAGGCTGCAACGATACCGATGTCGATGCTGCGATAATCATTACCCTTGACTTTGGCTCCAAGTGCAGCGGTTTTGACGTAGTCAGTTTCGGAAATGACGATCACGACGTTTGCTTGGGATGCGAATTTGTTCATTCCCATACCCATGCAGGCGTGTGCTACTTGCTTGGCGGACGCTCCTTGACAGACAGTCAGATGATATGGTTGGCCATTACAGGCGGAAGGCGCAAGCTGGGCGGCCGATAAGATGGCAGCCAGTTTTTCCGGTTCTATGGCGCGGCTCTCATCATAATTGCGGCATGATTGGCGTTTTTGTGTCAGTTCGGCAAAATTCATAGTGTGATCCTTTCATGTAAAAGTGTCGAAATCCCGGCGTAAAGATTGTAACATTAGCGAATGGACAAAGGGCGCCATTCATGATACGATAATTAACCATGTGAAAAATGATGATGCAGGAACAGCCGTAGATCGGACCAACTGCCGTGGGGGTAGCGTCGAATGTCCTCATTGTTGGTATTGATCAGGCAATTTGTCAACAAGAATACAGGACAACCCAATTGGGCAGCGACCATATCATCTCCGACATCGTTGCCCACCATGATGCATTCTTCCGGTTGAAGCCCAGCTTGGGCCAATATATCTCGGTAATAATTCAGGTGGGGCTTGCAGTAGCGGCAGTTTTCGTAGGTGGTGTAGATTTCAAATTGCTCCGGCTGCAGTCCTGCCCAACGGATGCGGCTTTCGGTCGCAATAGCAGGGAAAATGGGGTTGGTGGCAAGGATCGCCCGGAATCCGTTTTGAGTTACAAAATTGACCATATGATAGGCAACCTCGGCTGGCTTGCAGACCGATGCGACCCTCTGAAAGTCTGTTTCGTAAAAATCCCGGAATAGAGTTTCGTCGGAGCGGGCTTGCTCACCGAAAATGCCACAGAAGCAATCCCAGAAAGCCTGTTCATTGGTTTTGCTGCCGTCGTTACACACCATGGCCTGAGTGCCTGCCCAGATGGCATTGATCAAGTCTTTTGGCTTATAGCCATGGGACGCCAACTTTACCGCAAGACGACTGAAATATGCTTGGATGAATTCTTCCTGATCCATGGGCAGTAACGTGCCGTCCAGATCAAACATGACTGCTTTGATGCTCATTGTGATATACCTCTTTCGAAAGGATGATGAACGATGAAAATATTAGTAAGTGCCTGCCTCTTAGGCAGAAATTGCAAATATAACGGCGGCAATAACCGCAATCAGGCTGTACTGGATTTTTTGCAGGGCCATGAGATCGTGGCAGTTTGCCCGGAGGTGCAGGCGGGTTTGGGTACGCCACGTACGCCGGTGGAAATCGTGGGCGGTGTCGTATGTGACAGAGAAGGTAACTGTTATGATGCACCGCTACGCACTGCGGTGGCAGAAATTTTGGAAGAAGTTCGATTGCTGGGGATCGATTGCGCAGTGCTGCAATCCCGCAGCCCTACTTGTGGCGTGAAACAGATTTATGACGGTAGCTTTACGGGAACACGCATCGAAGGCTCCGGTGTGCTGGCGCAGGCTCTGAAGGAAGCGGGCTATCGGGTGATCGATGCGGAGGATGTACCTTATTCTAACATGGATCAGACCAAATTGCAATGATAGCTGGAGGGACACTATGAAAATTTGCGATTTGCATACGCATTCAATTTATTCTGACGGTACTTGGACGCCGGAACAGATCCTGGATGAAGCGGAGCGCATTGGACTGGGCGCGGTTGCGCTGTGTGACCACAACACCATCGATGGCTTGCCACGTTTTATGGCGTCCGCACAGGGAAGGGAAGTGGAAGCGGTGCCGGGGATCGAGTTTTCCACGGTTTGGAATGGCATTGAATTGCATATTCTGGGGCTGTGGATCCAGCCGGAGCATTATGCGACCATTACCGAACTGCTAGAAGATGCACACAGGCGTAAAGATGCGAGTAATCGAGCATTGGTAGAAGCATTGCAAAATGCGGGATATGTACTGGATTACGACAAACTTAGAGCGTCAACCCCCGGCGGTCACATCAATCGTGCGCATATCGGCGCAGAGTTGACCCGGCTGGGGTATACTGTCTCCATTCGGGAAGCCTTTCAGACCTTGCTGTCGGAAAAATGCGGATATTATCAGCCGCCGGATCGGATCACAGCAACCCAGTGTATTCGCTTCATTCGCTCTCTTGGTGCAGTTGCGGTGTTGGCACATCCGCTGCTGACATTAAATGAGGAGAAGTTGCGTTGTTTTTTGCAAGAGGCAATGCCGGCGGGGCTCGACGGTATGGAGAGCAGATATGTGACCTACGATGATGCAACTACAAAAACGGCGATGCAGATCGCACAGCAGTTTGGCTTGAAGAACAGCGGCGGCAGTGATTTCCATGGCGAAAATAAGCCGGGCATCCTACTTGGCGTCGGTAAAGGTGATCTGAAGGTGCCATTGGAGCTGGTGAAGACATTAAAAGTTAGGTGATTGGTAGACATAACTCGGAGATTGTGAGCCAATCTTACAAGAATACGTAAAAATCGCAAAAATTCATGTAGATTTTTAGAAAACAGTTTGGTATAATATATACAGAGCACGATATGATGCGTTGCCTATTCTTCCGGAAGGATGGATCTTCCATGATGTTCGATTTACAAAAAGCAAGTGTGCTGAAACGATTCTCCGCTTGGCTGCTGGATATGATTTTGCTGGTGGTTCTCATTGCCGGTGTGGCAGGCTTGATTTCCAAGATTGTGGGCTTTGACGGTTATGCGGATCAACTGCAGGAGCATTACTCCCGTTACGAAAATGAATACGGTGTAGTGTTTGAAATAACGCAGGAGGAATATGATGCGCTCACGCCCGAAGAGCGGGAAAACTATGATGCTGCCGCCGCTGCGCTGACATCAGATCAGGAAGCGACCTATGTCTATAATATGCTCATCAACCTGACCCTCACCATTGTCAGTTTGAGTATCCTGTTTGGGTATTTATTGACCGAGTTTGTCGTCCCTCTTTTTTTGGGCAATGGTCAGACGGCAGGCAAGAAAGTCTTTGGCCTTGCGCTGATGCGTACCAATGGCGTAAAGATCAACGGAATTTGCCTATTTATTCGTACGCTTCTCGGCAAGTACACAATTGAGACCATGATACCGGTGTTGGTTGTGGTGATGCTGATGTTTGGCACTACCGGAATGTTGGGCACAGTTGTACTTTTGGGATTGGGGATTGTGCAGATCGCAATGATGATCGCGACCCGTACCAATTCTGCGATCCACGACAAGCTGGCCGATACCGTCGTTGTGGATATGGCATCCCAGATGATCTTCCAGTCGGAAGAAGAACTGCTAGAATATAAAAAGAGCGTGTCCGCCGAAGCGGCTGCGAAACAAGCTTACTTTTAAGGCGGATTCGCACCCTCGGTAACATAATATACGTCCAAAATAAACTGAACATAGGAAGGGAATCATATGAAAGTTGTTCTGCAAAATCTGACAAAAATCTTCCCCAGCCGCAACAAAAAATCCAACGAAGAAGTTGTTGCGGTCAACGATTTTACCTTCGAAATCCCCGATGGTAAATTGGTTGGACTTCTGGGACCCTCCGGTTGCGGTAAGTCTACCACGCTGTACATGATCAGCGGTCTGCAGAAGCCCAGCAGCGGCAAGATCTTCTTTGGCGATGACGATGTTACCGATCTGCCTACTGAGAGCAGAGGCATCGGTCTGGTGTTCCAGAACTATGCACTGTATCCCCATATGACGGTGAAGCAGAACATTATGTTCCCCCTGCAGAACCTGAAGGGCGCTGACCGCATGAGTAAGGAAACCATGTTGGAGCGTGCTGAGTGGGCAGCAAAGCTGGTCCAGATCGATGATCTGATGGATCGCAAGCCTAGCGAGATGTCTGGCGGTCAGCAGCAGCGTGTGGCGATTGCTCGTGCGTTGGTTAAGATGCCCAGAGTGTTGCTGTTGGACGAGCCGCTGTCCAATTTGGATGCTCGTTTGAGATTGCAGACCCGTGAAGAGATCCGTCGTATCCAGCGTGAGACCGGTATTACCACCATTTTCGTTACCCATGACCAAGAAGAGGCAATGTCCATTTCCGATGTGATCGTGGTTATGAAGTTGGGTGTGGTGCAACAGATCGGTCAGCCTCAGGAAGTGTATGATGATCCTGCCAATCTGTTCGTTGCCAAGTTCTTGGGTACGCCTCCCATCAACGTGTTTGATGGTGTGGTCAGGGACGGTAAGCTGTATTTGGGCGAGGAAGCTGTGCTGGATGTGCCCAGTGTTGCGGATCAGGAAGTGACTGTGGGCATCCGTCCTGAAGGCTTTGCCCTGAATCCCGAGGGTGCGCTGCACTGTCAGTTGCGAGCCATCGAAGTCATGGGCCGTGACAATAGCGTTGTGACCACGCACGCCGCATCTCAGAATCCCATTATTCGTTCCATTATGGATGCCGACAATAAGGTGGATCCTTCCGCCGAGACTGTCGCCTATTCGCTCAAGCCTAACAAGGTCTTCCTGTTTAGCAAGGAAACCGAGGAAAGAATCTATTTCTGAGGAGAAGCCATATGGTCGATAACAAACAACAATGGAAAGCCTGGCTGTATTTGGCGCCGGCCATCGTGTTGCTGCTGATCTTCACGGTGTGGCCCATCATCAATACCGTCCGGTTGGCCTTCTTAGAAGGTTATAATGCTCTGGAAGCGACTTGGGGTAAGACCTACACCGTCGGCATTGGTAATTTTATCGAAGTGCTGACTTATAGCGATTTTCTTACCTGTCTGAAAAATACACTGTGGCTGACACTATTGACAGTGCCTCTGTCCACACTGCTGGCTTTGTTGATCGCAGTTGCGCTCAACTCCATCAAACCTCTGCAGAAGGTCCTGCAGACTATCTTCTTCCTGCCCTATGTGACCAACTCCATCGCCATCGGTATGGTGTTCGCAGCTATGTTCAATATCATAGGTTTGCGTCCATCCGGCGATGTGGCCGACTCTTGGGGCATCATCAACAACATCATCATGTTCTTTGGCGGCAAGCCGATCAACTGGATCAATGCCCAGTCCAGCTATGCGGCCAACATTGCGGTTATGACGGTGTATATCGTCTGGAATGCATTGCCCTTTAAGATTTTGATCCTGTTGGGCGGCCTGCAGAGTATCAATAAGCAGTACTATGAAGCTGCCCGTGTGGATGGCACCTCTCGCAGTAGAGTGTTCCTGCGCATTACTGTGCCGCTGCTTTCGCCGATGCTCGCCTACGTGGTCATTACCGGCTTCATTGGCGGTTTCAAGGAGTACAGCAGTATTGTGGGTATCTTTGGCGAAAAGATGGGGCCTGTCGGTGCTCCTTACAGCCTCAACACAATGGTCGGTTACATTTATCAGGTCCTGCCGGATACGGATTACGGTGTTGCCAGTGCGGCTGCTTTGATCCTGTTCTTCATCATCTTCCTGGTTACCACGTTCAATAACAAGGTGATCAAGAAGCACGTCCATTACTAAGGGGGTTGCGTCATGGCTAATATGAATCAAAACGTGATGCAGGAAAAGAATCTCCAGACCGTGTCGACCCAGCAGCGTGTCATCATGACCTTGGTCAAGATCGGCACATACCTGTTTTTGGGCGTCATGGCGCTGATCGTTCTGTTCCCTTTCTACTGGATGATCGTCTCCTCCCTAAAAAGCTTGGAAGAATATCGCCAGAATATTCCCACTTTCTGGCCTAAGGTCATCGTCTGGCACAACTATGCGGAGGCTTTCACCGAGGCAAACTTGGGTCGGTTGTTCCTAAATACGGCCTATGTTGGTATCGTCTCCACTATTTTGAGCCTCGTGATCACGGTGTTGTCGGCCTTCGCCTTTGCTCGTTTGGAGTTTAAGGGAAAGGATGCCATGTTTGCCGCCCTGATGGCTACCATGATGATCCCCGGCGAATTGTTTACCATCACCAACTATGCCACAATTAATGCGTTAAACTGGATGAAGACATTCAAGGTCCTGATCGTTCCGTTCCTAGTGAGTGTGTTCTATATTTACCTGCTGCGCCAGAACTTCATGCAGATCCCCAACGAGTTGTATCTGGCCGCAAAAGTAGATGGTTGTGGTGACCTCAAGTACCTGTGGAAGGTCATGGTTCCTCTGGCCATGCCCACCTTGATCTCCATTACCATTCTGAAGATGATGGGCGCATGGAACTCTTATGTTTGGCCTCGGTTGGTCGCCAATGACGATGCCCACCGCTTGATCACCAACGGTTTGCGTAACGCCTTTACCGCTACCACCGGCGATGTCAACTATCCTGTGCAGATGGCTGCGGTCGCCATCGTGTCCGCGCCGCTGTTTATGGTATTCCTGTTCCTGCGTAAGTATATCATGAGTGGTGTCAGCCGCAGTGGTATCAAGGGCTAAGCCCATTTTCCTATGGTTAATAGCCGATAGGCTGTAACATAAATTTTAATGAGGAAGGAAATTGAACTGTATTATGAAAAAGGTTATTAGCATTCTCATGGTCGTGACTGTTCTGCTGAGCTTTGTTCTGGCAGGTTGCCAGTCTGGCGGCGGCAACAGTGTTCTGGCCGGCAATTTCGAAATCCCCGAGGGTGGTTATGATGGTAGCGAAGTGACCATCACCTTCTACCACACGATGGGCTCCAATCTGAAAGATGTTTTGGAGGACTACATTGTAGAGTTTAACAAGCTGTACCCCAATATCCACATCGAGAACGAACAGGTCGGTGGTTATGACGATGTTCGTGACCAGATCAAGACCGAGCTGACCGTTGGCAACCAGCCCAATATCGCCTATTGCTATCCTGACCATGTGGCGCTGTACAATCTGG
This sequence comes from uncultured Oscillospiraceae bacterium, assembly GCA_964583135.1. GTDB lineage: Bacteria > Bacillota > Clostridia > Oscillospirales > Oscillospiraceae > Faecousia. The sequence goes on from CAZOVE010000018.1 coordinate 13,507, forward strand.
CCAGAGCGGTTGTTACTCTGGATGATCTGATCGCCAGCGACATCGAGGTCACCCGTGCGGATGGCACCACTGAGATCCTGGGTCTGACCGATGAGCAGATCTCCGACTTTATCGCAGGCTACTACAACGAAGGCAAGCAGTTCGGTGACGGCCTGATGTACACGCTGCCCATGAGTAAGTCTACCGAGGTTCTGTACTACAACAAGACCTTCTTCGAGGCCAACAACCTGTCTGTTCCCACCACTTGGGACGAGATGGAGGCTCTTTGCCAGCAGATCCTGACCATCGACCCCGACTGCATCCCTCTGGGCTATGACTCTGAAGCCAACTGGTTCATCACTATGTGTGAACAGTATGGTTATGACTACACCAGCGCTTCTGATGACAACCACTTCCTGTTCAACAACGACGGCGCAAAGTCCTTCGTAAAGGAATTCCGTGAGTGGTATCAGAATGGTTATGTCACCACTCAGGAAATCTATCAGGCATACACTTCCGGCCTGTTCGTTGCGCAGACCGGCACCAACAGCTACATGTCCATCGGCTCTTCCGCCGGTGCTACCCACCAGAGACCCACCAAGGGTGCTGACGGCTATCCTTTCGAGGTCGGTATCGCTACCATTCCTCAGGTTGACGCTTCCAACCCCAAGGTCATCTCTCAGGGTCCCAGCCTGTGTATCTTCAAGGATGCCAATCCTCAGGAAGTGGTCGCCTCTTGGCTGTTTGTCAAGTTCTTGACCACCACCGTGGAATTCCAGGCTGAATTCTCTATGGCTTCCGGTTACGTTCCCGTTCTGAAGTCCGTTGTTGAGAATGAAAATTATGCTGACTTCCTGTCCAAGGCCGACGGCGGCGACTATATCTCTGCTTTGTCTGCAAAGGTTTGTCTGCAACAGGAGAGCGCATACTACACTTCTCCCGCTTTCAATGGCTCTTCCACGGCCCGTGATCAGGTTGGTCTGTTGATGCAGTCTGCCTTCACCAATGATGACGGTGGCGATGTGGATGCGATGCTGGATAAGCTGTTCGCAGCCGCAATCAAAGAGTGCGAAAGATGAGTAAGATCGTACTGAGACTTCTTTGCCTCTGCTTGGTACTGTGTTTGCTGACGGGTTGCGTCCCCGCTGATCCCGGAGAGGACAGCACCCCCGGCACCCAAATTCAGGTAGTGGACTATGCTGGCGATCTGACGCTGAATATGTCGTCTTCCACTTTGAAGCAGGAAGTGACGGTTAAGACCTACGTTGACGGCGATACAGTCCACTTCTATGTTCCGGAATCTGTGATGCCCGGTGGTGTGTTGAAGGCTCGATTCTTGGCGATCAACACCCCGGAATCCACCGGTAAAATCGAGGAATACGGCAAAGCAGCTTCCAATTTTACCAAGCAGGCCTTGCAAAATGCCGAGTCCATCATTTTGGAGTCGGATACAGATACTTGGAATGCAGACTCTACCGGTGGTCGTTATCTGGTTTGGGTTTGGTACAAGACTGCGGATATGGAAGAATACCGCAATCTGAATATTGAGATCCTCCAGAATGGTTTGGCAATTGCTTCCAATTCCGGTGGTAATATCTATGGCGATATCGCTTTGGCGGCCATCCAACAGGCTCGTGCCCTAAAGCTGAATGTGCACTCCGGTCAGCAGGATCCCGACTTCTACTACGGTGAAGCTGTGGAACTGGATTTGAAGGAGCTGCGTAGCAACATCGAAGCATACAACAATGTGAAAGTTGCTTTCAACGGTATCGTGACCATGAATGCCAATGAAACTGCCTATGTGGAAGTGTACGATTCCGAAACGGATATGTACTACGGCATGACCGTTTATTATGGCTACGGTCTTAACGGTGACGGAGTGCAGATCCTGAATGTAGGCAACGAAGTGCGCATCGTGGGTACCGTGCAGTACTATGAAACCGGTGGAACGTGGCAGGTCTCTGGCTTGAGTTATCGTTCCATGAAACCTACTGATCCGGGCAATATTCAGAAGCTCAGCGAGGGCCACAGCGCCTCGTATGTGCTGACGGATCCTGCACGTTTTGTAAGCGGTACTGTGGACGTGGTGGTAGATGACACCGTTACCACGCTGCCCTATGCTAAATTGGCCATGAGCACCTCCATCTCCATGGAAAACCTCCGTGTTGTGGATGTTTACACCACGGATAATGAGGAAAGCTCTTCTAATGGCGCAATGACACTGACTTGCGAAGCCAACGGCGTGACGGTGTCTGTTCGTACTGTTGTTCTTATCGACGACAACGGTGAATTGATTACCGCAGAGCAGTATATGGGCAAGACCATTGATGTGAAGGGTATCGTGGACTATTTCAACGGTACGTATCAGATCAAGGTGTTCTCCGAAAATAATATTACGATTCACGAATCTTGATTAAAAAAGGAGTATTGTATGAAAAAGTTTATCGCACTGCTGCTGGCTCTGACCCTGTGCATGGGCCTGTTTGCCGGCTGCGACGGCACGGAGGATCCCACTCCTACCGAAAGCGGTCTGGCTGAAGCCAAGGAATACCTGTACGCCATGTACAAGGATGAAAACGGCACTCAGGTTCGTAAAGATTTCAAGCGAGTGGCCGTTGTTATGGTTGACAGCGTTTCTTACACCGTTACCTGGACCGTGGATTCCTCTGAAGTGACCATCTCTTCTCCCGAGAACAGCATGGTTACCATCGACATCAACGAAGAGCCTGCTGAGGACGTGACCTTCGTTCTGACCGCTACCGTTACCGATGCAGCCGGCAAGTCCGAGACTGTTTCCTTCACTCACTACATTGTTGCACCCACGGTTACCGGCATCTGCTTCGTCAACGTTCCCGAAGTCGGCACTGCTTACAAATTCGCTCTGGAGCAGAACGAGATCGGCAAGACCCTGTACTTCGACGGCAAGACCAGCGGCAACTACCTGTCCATGACTGAGAACCCCTTCGCAGCTGTTGACGTGTACGTCGAAGACGTGGACGGCGGCCAGCGCATCTACTTCATGGATGGCGAGACCAAGACCTATGTGGACATCGTGCCTCGTGGCGAAGATCAGCCCGGCAAGGTGAAGTGCGTTGTGACCACCGAGCCCACCTGCGTCTACACTTGGGATGCCGAGCGTGAGACCTACACCACCACGGTTGATGGCACTGCTTGGTACATGGGTACCTACAGCACCTTCAACACCATTAGCGCTTCTGAAACCAAGTACATCGATGACGTTAGCAAGATTGGCGTCAGCCAGTTCCCCGCAGGCTTCTGCACCGTCAACATCGTTCCCACTCAGGTTGCAACGCCTGCTGTGGATACTGCCTATAAGTTTGCTCTGGTTCAAAACGAGCTGGGTCAGACCCTGTACTTCACTGGCGCTGTTTCCGGTAACTATCTGGCTACTTCCCAGAACCCCGCTGAAGGCGTCAATGTCTACGTTGAGAATGTCGATGGCGGTCAGCGTATCTATTTCATGGTTGGTGAAGACAAGACCTACATCGATATCGTGCCTCGTGGCGAAGATCAGCCCGGCAAGGTGAAGTGCATTGTGACCACTGAGCCCACTTGCGTCTACACTTGGGATGCCGAGCGCAAGACCTACACCACCACGGTTGATGGCACTGCTTGGTACATGGGTACCTACAGCACCTTCAACACCATTAGCGCTTCTGAAACCAAGTACATCGATGACGTTAGCAAGATTGGCGTCAGCCAGTTCCCCGCTGGTATGTACACCGTGGAAGGCTTTATGGATGTGCAGCCCGAGCTAGGTGGCGAACCTGATCCCACTCCCGATTCCACGCTGACTGTGAAGGAAGCCATCGATCTGGGTGCTTCCAAGGATCACAACGTGTACACCGAAGGCAAGTACTATGTCACTGGTGTCATCACCGAGATCTACAATGAGCAGTACGGCAACATGATGATCACTGATGCTGACGGCAATGTTCTGACCATCTATGGCACCTATGATGCTGACGGAACCAACCGCTTTGATGCCATGGCTACCAAGCCCGTCGTTGGAGACACCGTTACCATCTATGGTATTGTTGGTCAGTACAACGGTACCCCTCAGGTTAAGAACGGCTGGATCGTGAAGATCGGCGAGTAATTCTGAGTTCAACAGATTTGATCCTATCAAAATGCGCCGCACCCGATTTTGGGTGCGGCGTTCATTTCGTCTTTATGTGTTCAATACCTGCAACGACCGGAAAACGCTATGATCTGTGCGGTCAAGGGCCATGGGAGTGATGGAGATGTAACCATGGAGAGCGGCATCGGTGTCCAAGTCCAGATCATCCTGATTTACATAGATGCATTTGCCGTTGGGCTGATACAAGTTATTGCCGATAGGGAGAAAATCGTCGGAGTAGAAGGGTCCGCCCTGACGGGTAATGCGAATTCCTTTGTACTCCAGCGGAAAGTTAACATTGTAGAGCTGACATTTGTTCCACAGGTCGTTCCGCAGAAAATATGCCCACATAAGGTCCAACTGCTGCACTGAAGGACGCCAATCCGCAGGATCCGTGGACAGGGCGATGGCAGGAATTCCCAGATTTGCGGCTTCGTAAATGGCGCCCACCGTACCGGAGTACATAATGTCAGCGCCGATGTTCATGCCTTTGTTAATGCCTGATATCACCAGATCAAACTGGCGGTGCATACCCAACACAGCGTAGCGAACACAATCTGCCGGAGTGGAATCCACGGTGTAGGCATCGAAACCGCCAAATTCTACCTTCTTTACCTCAAAAGCATGGCGCAACTCAATACCATGGCTTTTACCGCTTTGCTCAACCTTGGGGGCGACAACCGTTACTTCGCCCAATTTTCGGGCCCACTGAGCCAGAGGCAACAGGACAGGGGAGGAGATGGAGTCATCATTGGTAATCAGAATTCTCATAGCCAGCCCTCATGTGTTTGCTTGTATTCGTGAATGGCAGCATCGGCTTCTGCGATCAGTTCCATCATTTCTTCCTGAGAGTAGACCGTTGCGCCGCTGGCACAAGCGTGTCCACCACCATGGTGACGCTCTGCAATCTGATTAACGGTCATAAACCGGGAGCGTAGACGAACTCGAATCGTGCCGGCTTCTTTGCTACTGTCGATAAATGCCAACCAACACAGACAACCTTTGATTTTGTCCATCATGGAAACCACTTGGCTGGCGTCCTCATCAGAGAGATGGAATCGTTCCTTCATCTCGGCAGTGACGTGAATGTAGGCGATGCCATGTTCCGTGAAATTCATGTGCTCATAGACGTAGGCTTTGAACTTGTAATAGCTGAAATCCTCCAGATACAGATTTGCAAACAAAGTCTCGGTGTCAATTCCCTGATCCAGCAGAACACCGGCACAGCGCATGGTATCGCCGCTGACACCGGTGTAATGGAAGCGACCAGAGTCGGTGACCATGCCGGTGTAAAGGTATAGAGCGGCTTCCTTGGTGAGCTTCAGCTCCTCACGGAAGGTGACGTAGAAATCGACGATCATCTCGCACAGCGAGGAACGTTCTTCCTCCACCCAGTTGATCACACCATAGTCTTCCACGGGAATATGGTGGTCGATTTTGATGAGCTCTCGGCAGAGAGAGAACTTGGGGTTCGAAATACGGTTGGAAGTGGCGGTATCCAACACAATACCCAAGGCATCGGCGTAGACACTATCCGCTACATCCTCGTCCTCGGGCCCTAGAAAGGCCAGATAAGCGGAATGGTCATCATCAATGAGCAACACCTCTTTCTCAGGGAAAGATGCCTGTAGGATGGCCTGAAGCCCCTTGGTGGAGCCAACGCAATCGCCGTCGTTTCGAATGTGACGGAACAGCATGATGCGCTGATATTCTTTGATCTTATTGAAAATAGCGGTTTTGACTTCGAGATTCATATTGCTTCCTCCATCATGGCATCCAAATCTGCCAACATCTTCATCATTTCATCTGTGTTTTTCAGACAGGCACCGCTGGCTTTGGCGTGGCCGCCGCCGCCGTATTTGACGGCGATGGGGTTGATATTATAGCGGCTGGAGCGTAGTTCGCAAAGAATGCCTTCTGGTGTCTGCGTAAAGTTGACCCAGATGTCTACGCCCTTCATATCTGCCATCGTGCCCACCATGCCACGAGAGATGGTAAACACTTCCACGTCCATCGCCGCCAACTCCTCGGCAGAGGTAAAAATGTAGGCGACATTTTTGGGCGTGAATTGAATTTTCAGGGTGTATTGGGCTTTCAGTTTGCGGCTTTCGTAATTATCCGCATAAAGATTGCGATAGATCTCATTCAGATCAAAGGGCTGCTCCAACAAGAAGGAAGCCAACCGGAAGGTCTGGGAGGAAGTGGAATCGTAGCGGAATCGACCGGAATCGGTGACCATGCCGGTGTACAAACTCTGGGCAGCCAGTGGCGTTAACCGGAGACCGGATTCCATGGCAAAGGCGGTGATCAGGCCGCAACAGCTTTCAAAAGAGGTGTCCGTGACTTCTACATCTGCGATCTTTTCCACAAAGATGTGATGGTCCATCCGAACGGTACGAGCAGCCAAATGATAGCGATCGTCGCTGATGAGGTGTCGTGCAGAGGTGTCTAAGATGATGGACAAAGCTCCCTCATAGGCCGCATCAGGAAGATCATCCATCTGCGAATCTTCCATAAAGCTGATGTAGTTGCTGCGATCACCCACAACAAAGACTTCCTTGCCGGGGAAATTGGCCAGAATGATATGTTTCAGGCCGATTTGGCTGCCCATGGCATCGCCGTCGGGTTTGCTGTGGCGATGAATGATGATACGATCAAACTGCTGGATTTCAGATAAAATATGCTCAAACATTGGCATTTCTCCAATCTTTTTTCTTGCGTATAATGCATCAAACCGATATAATCAACTTGACAATATATTATACAATAAGTTTCGGATTCTTGCAAGAAAAATCCGTAAGAGAGGCGAAATATGGAAAGACTTCTGGTAGTGGATGGGATGAATCTGCTGTTTCAAATGTTTTATGGGATGCCGACGGTCATTCCGGACAGCAAAGGAAGGCCAATACAGGGAACGCTTGGATTTGTAGGAGCCCTGCTGCGAATTTTGCGGATGGTACATCCGAGCCATGTTGTGGTATTGTTTGATGGAGAAGGCAGTAATCCTCGCTGTAGTTTGGATGAGACTTATAAGGCAAACCGACCGGATTACTGTCAAATGGCTCCGGAAGAGGTTCCCTTTTGTCAGTTACCGGATGTTTACAGGGCATTGGAATATTTGAATATTTGTCATTGTGAGACCACGGAATGCGAAGCGGATGATTGGATCGCAGGCTATGCAATAGGTTATGGAAAAGAGATGGAGATAGTCATTGCTTCTCAGGACAGTGATCTATGGCAGCTCATTACGGAGCGGGTACGCATCTTACGTTATCGAGGCGAACGTACGGTGATTTGTGATCAAGCATGGTTGCAAGAAAAGTTGGGTATTGCGCCAAGTCAGTACGGGGATTTTAAGTGCATGACCGGCGACTCATCGGACAATATTCGCGGTGCGGAATTGATCGGACCGAAAACCGCTGCATCTCTGCTGCGACAGTTTGGAACATTAGAGAAAATCATTGACCGGGCGGATGAAATTCAAAGGCCGTCGATCCGGGCATCGATCCAACGAAATGCAGAGCGGTTGCGCTGTAATCAACGACTGATATGCCTGCAAGGAACGCAGACCTTGCCTTTTGATGTGCAGGCTTTGCGTTGGAAAGATGGTGGGCACACGACCATGCAGGTACTCGGTGCTATTGGTTTGCAACGCGGATCCTTCCCAGAAAAAAACAGTGGGTCAGCCCCACTGTGAAAACCGATAAAAAAGAAATGACCCTTGACTGACCGTTCTGTCCGGAACTGCATCAATCAAGGGTCATTTCTCTTCTATCTTAGTATCTAACATCATTGGTTAACCTCTCTTTCTACGGTATGTGACGAATACCATATCGATGCATACACTGCCGAAATCACTTGCTCTTTTGCATTTATCCCTTCAGCGGGATGCTCTTATGTGTCGGTTCTGTGATCTTCGATTTGGCTCGTCAGGTTGGTCCCTTTCTGCTGGCAATCGATCCGAGTATTGTGCTTTCCTTAAGAATCTGGTGACTTTTCGTTGTTACTTTCTTCTAACTTCTGCTTGTTATACATCTGCATTTGCTACATTTTCGATTGCTGTACGGGACCTTCAGGAGTTTTACCTATACATTGGTATCACCCTTTCTGACTATAATTTAGCACACCCTTTGCGGAAAATCAACTTGGGATACTATCCAAATATGCAGGAAGATCCTTGTGAAAAACACAGAAATCTTTTTGTAGCGGACAAAAAAGTTGACAAGCAGCAATCCTATCTGATAAAATGAATATGTTGGGCGGCTCTATTGAGCCGCCCATTGTTACGCATTTTCGTGTTCCAGATCCGAAACGATCTGCTCATAGAATTCTTCGCTGATCTTATATTTCTTCAGATATATTACATAACCAACGATGATACACAGCAGTGGAAGGGCAAGCATAGCGATCTTCATAATGATTTTCTCGTTGCTGCCAATTGCATCCACGGTGCCGCCGTCCACCTTGATGTGGGTGATGAGCAATGTGAAGCTGACAACGCCGGTGGATAAGGCGCTACCGAGCTTGTTGAGAAGAGGTTGTATGGAGAAAGTGACGGACTCGTTGCGCTTGCCTAATTTCCAATGACCGTATTCGATGGTGTCGGTTAGGAACATCAGCATAAGGGTCTGGATAAAGGCTTGACCTACGAATACCAAGACGGCACACAATGCAATCAGCACGATCGAGCACTCCGCAATAAAGAACAACACATAGCCGACCACCACGAGGGTAGTTGCTAACGTGTATAATTGCCTGCGGTTCATCTTTGCAGCCACTTTGGGATATATTGCAAGCGCGCTCAGTTGAGCAACGCCCACAACGGCTACCAGAACCACATACATATTTTCGTCCCCAAAGACGTACTTCATGTAATATACAGCAAAAGCAACGGTGGTAAAATTGCCGGCGTTGAACAACCCCATGGAGAGGGTGGTCCATAGGAGCTGGTCATTGTGGGTTAAGGCCTTCCACATTTGCTTCAGGCTGGTGGATTCTTGCTGTTGCGATGCAGTGCGCTTCTCCTTGACGCCCAATAGAGGGAACAATAAACCGCCAAGGTAGAAGAACGTGATCACAACGGCGCACCAAAACCAAACTTGCGGCGTGTTTCCCATGGCGGCAGTCACAGGTTGCCAAGCAATCATCACGATATACATACCAATATTGGCACAAATTCGGGCAAAGGTTCCCATTTTTTCACGAACCTTCTGATCGGTGGACATGGCAGGCAGCAAAGTCCAGTAACCGATGTCATTGATCCCATAAGTAATGTCCCAAAGTAAGTAGGAAAGACCAAAAATACCGATAAAAGTCCAACCTGTACCGATACCAGCATAGAGCAGCAGAAAAAATACGGAACTGAGGATACCGCCGACCAAAATAGCCGGCTTAAATTTGCCCCAGGGGGAGCGAATATTGTCGATGAGCAATCCGGTAATGGGGTCATTGAAGGCATCGAAGATGCGCAGCGCCGACAATAAGGCACTGACAACGGCATATTCCCAAACCTGAAGGCTTAATACATCGGACAGGAAAAATAGAATAGCATTTGATTCAAAGGCATAGAACATATCCCGACCGATGGTGCCAAGACCAAAAAAGAGGCGATTGTGCTTGTCATGCTTATTCATGTTTTTCCTCCTCAATAATGTACAAGCTGGAGCCGAAGTCCAGTTGTGTGCGTTGGTTCGTATCGCAGCCGGTGCCACGGAAAGCCGGCAGCATGGGGATGCCTGCCTGCAGCGCAGCACCGGAGACACAGCCGGAATGGATACCGTCGGGCATGGTCATGAACTTGTCAGCGGTGCGCAGGACCAGACCGTTTGGATTGAGATGGACAGGCATCACGTGCTTTACCAATTCGCCGAATTGGCCGATCCGCAGTTGCTGTGGGTGGGTACGGAAGTGATAACGCCGATCCCGATCCAATCCCTTGACGCGCAAATACTCCCATCCCGGTGCGGCGGCCCGGCAACCTTCAAAAATGCCTACCAGAGTGGTTTGGTTTTGAGAAACCTGCCAGCCGTTGGGCAAACGACGGAAAACGCCAAATTGGAAGGTTTGTCGATACTGCTTGTAGAGGGTGGTTTGCGCTTGGATTTCTTTTTCTTCCACCGGTGTGAGGTGGCTTAGATCCAGCTCATATCCCAGACAGCCGAAGAAAGAAACGGTGCCACGAGTGCTCAGAGGTGTTGAGCGCAAGGTTTGAGCATGGGGCGAAGCGCTAACATGGGCGCCAAAAGTGGATTGAGGATACAGGTACGACAACCCCTCCTGAATCGTCAGACGTTCTATAGGATCGGTATTATCGCTGCACCAGATCTGAGGACCGAAACATAACATACCAAGGTCAAAACGATTGCCACCGGAGCTACAGCTTTCCAAAAGAATATTGGGCCTGGGTACGAAAATGCGGCGCAGCACGTCGTAAAGGCCCAGAATGTATTCGTGGGCTTTGGATCCGAGCGCAATGCTGTGACGATTCATATCCCATTTAACATAGGAAATACCGGCATCGTCCAAAATCGCAGAGATATTCTCGACAATGTAGTCCCGGACTTCCGGATTTGTCAGGTCCAACAGCAACTGGTGACGACCCAGTACGGAAGGGTGTGTATCCGTCAAAGCCCAATCCGGATGTGCTCGATAGAGATCCGAATCTATATTCACACTTTCGGGCTCAAACCACAGTCCAAATTCTAGCCCAAGGGCATGGAGTCGGTCAGAAAGCCCACGCAAGCCGGAGGGCAGCTTCTTTTTGTTGATGGTATAGTCACCCAGACCAGCAGTATCATTGTTGCGACTACCAAACCAACCGTCATCCAACACGAACATTTCGCAGCCCAAATCTTTTGCCTTTTTCGCCAAACTCAGCAGGATGCGTTGGTTGAAATCGAACATACAGCCTTCCCAATCATTGTACAGGACGGGGCGGGGGCGATATTGCCACGCTAAGGGAACAATATGGCTGTTGACAAATTGGTGCATTCGCTCTGACAGACAGGAAAAACCAGCACCACTATAGCACAATACGCCTTCCGGTGTTTCAAAAATGGCGCCGGGTTGGAGCGAATGTGAAAAGTTCGAGGGAGAAATACCCTGCATGACGCGGGTCAAACCCTGTAAAGAACGCTGTGCGGAGGCGTAATGATTGCCGGAATAGACCAGATTGAAACCATAAATACGTCCCCAGTCTTCATTTGCGCCCGGTTCAGACAGTAGGAAACCGGGGTTATGGCGATTTGAGGACGCACCGGTGACACTTTCGTTGACGATGCGACTGTCAAGAATCGGAAGAGTATGTTTGCGCATTTCTGCGATCCAACCACCGTCAAACGTGGTCATATCAAAGTTACCGGGAAGGTCGAGCATATAGCTCATGATCTTTTGTACTCGGATGGGATGTGTGCCCGTGTTTTCCAGTACTGTACGGCGAGTCATAGCGGTTTCAAACAGTGAAAAATAGAGCTTGAGACGCAACCCGGGCTGTTCCAAAGTGATGCACAAAGTTTCACAGTCACCCAGTGCTTGAGGCAGCGCATGCATGGGGGCCACGCCTGAGAGGATCTCATGGCTGACATAGCGAAAATCGGTGGACTCCCCAATTTCCAGAGGGCTTTCTCGATAGTCGCCACGACCACTGCCACTCCAGAAAAGGCTCATTGTATCCAGACAACTTCCGGTATCATCGTCACACAGCAGTACAGAAGATCCCCAACCCAGACCGGGTCGCAACTGCAAACTTTGGGCATCTTCAATCGTGATTGGCTCGCCGAAATGTAACTGTTCCGGCAGTCCCTGTGAGGGGATACGCAACAGGCAGGAATAGGCTTCTGTTTTCAACAAGAACACGCCGTTTTGGTATGTAATCATGTTTTTTCACCTCATTTGTTATTGTATCTACCATTTTTTGCTGTGTCAATGCATTTTTTGCAACGATAGAAAGAGACAGCAAGCATGATATAATAAGCACGCCGGCATCCTCAGGATGCCGGCGAAAGATTTAAGGGATATCCTGCTCTACGACCTCGGGTGGATTATCCAAGACTTCAGGGTTTCGCAGCAGGCGGCGATAATACTTGAAGAAGGTGGCGTAGTAGTAGCCGTCACAAATGCGTTCGTCGAGAACGAATCTCACATCCACGTATTTGCGTTGCACGACTGTACCGTCATCCAGAACTTCATTGGCACGGCGCTTGCAACCGAAGGCACCGAAGCAGGGAAGATTGCCGAAATCATACAGGTGATGATAAATCGGCTGGATGCCCAAACTGCCCATGGATGTGAAGAACAGACTACCGTGGAAGGGACTCAGCTCCAACAAAAATTTCGGAAGCATGCCAAAATAGTCCAATAGTTTCAGCAGCCAAACCACGAATTTCAATACGATGCTAGGGACTAGATTCAGCAGTATGATCAAACTGTCCAGATTGGAATCCAACTCCTGCGTCGCCTTTACTGCTTCCACAGCCGCATTGAGCTTGTGATATACATCGGTGGCAGTATCACGAGGATTCAAATGGACCTTGATGGAGGTGTCGGGAGAATCCACGTTCATTTCCTTTTTGATGACCATGCAGTACTGAATGTCATCACCGCGGGAATAGACCTTCTGACCGTTGATGAAACGGTTGAGCTGGGGATATTTTGCGATACCCCGTACATAAGCGGCCAGCAGTACATGGGTAATACCAAAGTCGGTCAGACCCTCTCTGCGTTTTTGTCGGATGTAGCGGTCAATATTGGTGATTTCGAAGGATTCTTCAAAGAAATTGGAGCAAGTGTTGCGCTCCACCTGAAAAAAAGAGGTGATTTGCGCCATAGGTGCCAGCGTACGAATCTTGCGGCCGTCGCTACGGTCACCCCAAGTGGGGTGATATTTTCCATCAGCATGGACACGAATTGCAAAGACCAGAATGCTCACACCGACCAAAGCCAAAGCATCCGGCAACAAAAACAGCATTTTTTCCTGATCCATTGTGGTGAGAACATCTCTTTGGTAATATGCCATGATCCCCAGAGGAGAAAGTAGCAAGGGAAGTAGTAGCCACACAAAGCGCAATTGACCGGATACGATCTGCGTATAAAGCACACAGAAGAATACCAGACACACCCAGAACATCCAGACCGTCAGTTTTCCGGGTACATTCTCCGAAACCCAAATGCCGGAATAGATGGCCATCATCCAGACGGGAATCGCGGTTTTGTAGAACATTTCCTTGCCGTTGAGGAGGACGATGAGCACATACAGCACTGCGGCTGCTACTGGCAGAACGATTTGGCTCCACGTTCCGACTCCTTCCACGCCGGAAAAAATAACGATGCGGGCCACTGCCGAGCCGATCAGGCAAAGTGCCATCAGCCATGTCAGCACGTTTTTGCGGCTGACATATAAATGAATTCTTCTTTCCATACACAAGAAGTCTACCATATTTCGACATAGATGGCAAGAAAAAATTTTCTACCGAAAAAGCGCACCCTGCAAGGAGCAGAATGCGCATAAATGAGTGCCTATTTTGTGACCTCCAGAACGGTAAGTGTGCCATCTCGGACCTGAAAGCGGATATTATAGCCCGCAAAAGTTAGACCATAGATCCGATCCGCATCATTTTGATAGCTGGGCCTTGGGTCGTGGGAGAGGATTCCGATGGCAGCACTCTGCTTATCCGACGGAAGAAGGCGGAGCAACTCTTCCGGAAAATCTACGCTGAGGAGAAAATCCTCCGCATGCTCGGTGAAACCACCGATGGCGTCCGGGTGGCAGTCGCTGTAAGGAATGTAGGGCTTGATGTCGAAAATCGGTGTGCCATCCATTAGGTCCGCACCGCCGACATGGAGTACAGTACCCCACTGCGGCGTATACTCTACGGACAGTAGCCGAACACAGGATAGCCCTAAATGATTCGGGCGGAAAGGGGAGCGGGTGGCAAAAACGCCCATACGGGTGTTGCCCCCCAGTCTGGGAGGGCGGACAGTGGGGGACCAACCGGTGCGCACTGCCTCGGAAAACTGCCAGATGATCCACAGATGGGAAAAGTCTTCGATTCCTCGCAATGCATCAGCGTTGCGATATTCCGACTCGAAAACAATTGTGGAGTGTAACTCCTGCACCAGACCAGCCTGACGGGGAATGCCAAATTTAGTGGCGAAGTCAGAATGCATCCGGGCAATGGGTTGAATATTGTTATTTTCCATTCTTCAATCGACCTCAGGATAGGGACTTAGGCGCGCACCTTTTGCAAACAGAAGGAGACTACAAAAATGGCTGTCAACATTAGGCAGATCGCAGCGCCGGTGGAGTTACCCAAGTAATAGGAGAGGATTAAACCGCCAATACCGGCGATGAGTGCAAACAGGACAGAAAAGATATGGTACTGTTTCAGGTTTCGGGATACATTCCGGGCGGAGGCGGCAGGAAGTACCAACAGGGAGTTGAGGATCAGCAGACCAACGCTAGAAAGTGTCAGCGTGACCACTACGGCAATTGCTACGGTATAAAGCGTTTGCGATAGCTGTACCGGGATACCACGGGAAGAGGCAAGCTGGGGATGAATGGCAGTGAGCGTCAAACGGTTGGAAGCGATCATCCAGAAGGCGAGCACCAACACCAACACAATGGCGAGCATACCAATTTCGCTTGCGGTAATGGAGAGAATGTCACCGATCAGATATTTGTTATACTTGGTAAAGCTGTCACCGCCCAAGGTGGCAACAAAGATGCCCAAAGCAACAGCCGCACTGGAAAAAACACCGATCAAAGTGTCTGCAGCTTGATTGCTACGGCTGCGTACATAAGAAAAAAGCAGCGCAAAAAGCACACTGAAGGCAACCGCCGCCCAAAGGGGGGCTGACATACCGCAGATGCAGCCGATGGCGATGCCGGTAAAGGCGGAGTGCCCTAGCGCATCCGAAAAGAAACTCATGCGTCCGGTAACGATCATGGTTGACATAATACCGAACAACGGTGCCATCAGTAGGATCGCCAGAAATGCGTTTCTCATGAAATTCCACTGTAGCATTTCCAGAGGAATCCATTCACATATGGTGTACCACAGATTCATGCTTCGGCACCTCCCTTATGGTGAAATACACGACGGAATTCCGGGGATTCCAGTACTTCGGCAGCAGCACCTAATTTCAACACGGTGTGATCGATCAAGGCTACCTGATCGGCATATTTGCTCAGGGTGGAAAAATCGTGGGTGGTCATAAGAATGGACAGGTCATATGTGTCCCGAATTTCGTCGAGCATATCCATCAGATCGGTCTGGCCTTCAACATCCACGCCGGAAAGAGGTTCGTCAAGAATGAGAATGTTTGGGATGGGTTCCAACGCCAATGCCAACAATACACGCTGCAGTTCTCCTCCGGAGAGCGTGCCGATGCGCTTGTCGATGAGATCTGCAGCATGGACACGGTCCAAGCATTCTTCAATTTTGCGGCGCATCGCTTTAGAGTGACCGAAAAATGCAGGGCGACGGCCCATACAACAGCAAAATAAGTCAGCCACGCTAACAGGGTCACCGGGATCAAAAGTAGGAGACTGGGGGACATAGCCAATCGTCGGCTTTTGCCCACGCTGACCGGGTTCGGAAAAAACGATGACGCCGTCATAATCCTGTTGCCCCAAAACGGCTTTCAGAAAAGTGGATTTACCGGCACCGTTGGGACCGATCAGGGCCAGCATTTCACCGCAATGAACATGAAGATTCACATCATAAAGGATCTGATCGGCACCGATGCGGACAGAAAGCTTTTTGACCTGTAGGCAGCAGGAATCACCACAGCCTGTGCCATGAAGAGATGTTCTCATTCCAGTGCCTCCTTTAGTGTGTCGATGTTGTGATACATTGCCTCAAACCAACTATTGCCGCTCATAGCCATATCCAAAGCAAAGATTTTTGCTCCGGTTTCGGCACTAATAATGTCGGCGGCGGCTACGCTACCATTGGTTTCTGTAAAGATGGCAGTAAGCTGATGTTGCCGTAGCATATCGATGATCTCGATCAACTCGGCAGCAGAAGCCTCGCTGCCGGATTCTTCTTCAATGGCATCCAGAATTGTTAGACCATAGCTTTGTGCCAGATAAGAAAAACCATCGTGGAATGTAATGATCTGCCGGTGAGAAATGGTGGAAAGTTGCATTTCACCATAGGCGATCAAAGTATCAATATCCGACAGGAGAAGTGAGAGATTGGCTTCAAATTGTGCTTTATGTTGTGGATATGCGTCGATCAGACCGGCACAAATATTCGTTGCCATTATCCGAGCATTGGCTGGAGAGAGCCAGATGTGGGCGTCGTGGTTATGCGTATGATCGCCTGTGTGTTCGTGGTCATCATCGTGGGTATGGCAGCTTTCCAGTAGGTCAACGCCGTAAGAAGCATCGATGGTTTCGTGGTCTGCAAGGATGTCTTCCATGAATTCTTCCAGTCCGGCTCCGGAGATGACAATGAGCCGGGCGGATTCTGCGGCTTTGACTTGCTTAACATTCAGGGAATAGTCGTGCAGGCAGGATACATTGTCTGTCACCAGTCGTGTGACAGACAGATCGGTACCGCTACACAGCCGGGACGTAAACTCATAGACCGGCAGCGTGGTGGCGGCAATCTGTGCAGGTTCTTGAGCCCTATAGCAGCCACAGAGCAACAGGGAGAGAATGCACAATAGAAAAATGACTCGTTTCATAACTTTGGTCCTTTTTAGTGAGATAAATTGTTGCTTAGCATTACTGTGTCGCCATCCCAGGGGAGACAGCGCCCGCAGGGCGCCATAGCTTCTCGCCGGGAGAAGCTGCCCTAGTGCGCACACTGGGGCTGATGTGGAATGCGGGCGGTAATCTTTCGACATGGTAGCAGTATCGGACCTATGAATAGGTAAGGTTTTAGCGGGTCTTTACATTCTACCGTGTCCAACGTTATCTCCCGCATTCCACATCCGGCCCT
>CAZOVE010000019.1:0-28390 GCA_964583135.1 uncultured Oscillospiraceae bacterium
TATTGTTGTCAGTTAATTTTAAAAGATACCCGTTTTATCGTGGTCAGGCGCCACGACCCGCTTATCCAGCCTCACTACCCCCGTCGAAACCAGTACGGCCCCGGATAGGAATGATGAATGATAAATTGAGCTATCATGGGGTGCAATGCACCCCATGATGATAAAAATCAGAATCTGCCGTAAGGGTCGCGCAACTTCTTCAACTCTGCCAATTGTGCGCCGTTCACTTCGACGGTAATGGAAGCGATCTGCTGCTCCTGCACAGGCCGGTCGTTACGACCGGTGGGAGTAGTAGCGATGGCATCCACAACTTCCATTCCGGAAGTGACCTTGCCGAAGGCGGCATACTGGCCGTCCAAATGGGGAGCGTTCTCATGCATGATGAAGAACTGGCTGCCGGCGCTGTTGGGGGACTGGGAACGCGCCATGCTCAGAACGCCACGTTTGTGCTTGAGGTCATTCTTAACGCCGTTGAAAACAAATTCACCCTTGATGCAATAGCCGGGGCCACCCATACCGGTACCTTCGGGACAGCCGCCCTGAATCATAAAGCCGGGGATGACACGGTGGAAGATCAGGCCGTCATAATAATTATGATTGCACAGATCGATGAAGTTTGCAACACTCTGGGGCGCCTTATCGGGGTACAGCTCGCCCTCGATAACGCCGCCGTTTGCCATGATGATCTTAAAAGTAGGATTCATAGTTCAGTACCTCTCTTTCATAGCCCGCTCAATCTGACGCTTGGCGTCACGCTCGGCTTCGGCTTGTCTTTTGTCATGCAATTTTTTACCCTTGCACAGGCCTAACTTGATCTTCACACGGCTACCCCTGAAGTAAACGGACAAGGGAATCAGTGCAAAGCCGTCCTGCTTGACCTTGCCGTAGAGCCGCATGATCTCCCGGCGGTGCATCAACAATCTGCGTGGGCGACGGGAGTCCACATTGAAACGGTTACCGTGATCATAGGGGGCAATGTGCATTTGATTGACCAAAATCTCGCCGTCTTTGATTCCACACCAGGCCTCCTTCAGGCTCAGATTGCCGGCGCGGATGGATTTCACTTCGGTGCCGACCAATTCGATGCCAGCTTCAAATTCCTCTTCGATGAAGTATTCATGCCGGGCTTCCCGGTTGGTTGCGATCACCTTGATGGCGTTACGCTCCACAGGACTCACCTCCTTGCGCGATCGGGTGGAGTGAGGAAGATTCCCATCACTTGCCATTGTATTATACCATGTCTGTCAAGACGAATGATAGGGAATCTCCCGGTTTTTTTCAGGAAAAAAGCGGCAATATGCTTTGTAACTGAGGAAGAAGACCTCATATACAGCAATGCATACGACCAAGATCACGATACTGCGAAGAAAGAGGTTGGAAAAATCAAATAACCGTCCTACAACAATGCCGACCGCCATGTGCAGCACATAGATATAGAAGGACATTTCCTTACCGAACCAGTTGTAGTAGAATGTGCCTTTCGGAGAAGGTAACCCAAGAAAAAACAGTAATAGAAAGGCGGTCGCCGGAATGGTGGAAGCATACACCTCGGTTTGTACGAGCCGGTGCTCCGGAATCTGCAATAGGAAGAACAGTATGCCTAGGATAAGGTACAGATATTTATACCAGCTTTTCTTATGAAAATCATGCTGCGCCAGCAAATACCCTAATCCGAAAAAGGGTAGCCCCATGAACCACGCATTGCGAGTATAGCGGATGGGCATATCGGTATATTGAAATAGGTGCATATATCCACCGAAGAACAGTTGAATTGTAAGGCACGCCGGAACAATGTAGCGATACCAATGTTCCTTATGAAATCGCACCAGCGCATAGTGTACCAACGATACGATCAACAACGCAATCAGAAACCATAGCTGAGCGCCGCTGTATGTGATAGGGACATTCAGGAATACAAAGTCGAACCAGAAGTTCTCGTAAAACAGGGTCGTAAAGTAGTATCCCACGCCATGGCCGTCGACATAACAGAGAATAAAATCAAAAACGATATAAAAGCCGAAACCGAGCAACATATATTTCCAGCAACGTCCGATGAAGCGGATGGCACCGACCTGACGGTTCCTTGGATCCTGCCGATAATTGAAATAGCCACTGATCGTAAAATACATCGGTACAGCAAGACGATAAACGGGATGATAGGGATAGGTCTCCCATACAAAATGAATAGAAATGATCATCCAACAAAGCAGGAGCTTAAACAGGTCCAGCCAGAGGTTTCTGTTGTATTTCATATATCACCTATAAATATGGCGTAGTGTGATTTGGTTATGTTTTATCCGAAGTCAGGAATTGCTGTAAATCGGAAATGCTGTAGAAGCTATAGTCGCAAAGCTGTTCCATTTCGGCGCATAGTTCGGGGAATTCCAGACGTCCCCATCCGGCAAAGGCAATCTGCACACCGGCATCTCGGGCCATTTGAACGGCAGGCTTCATGTCATCGATCACCAGTAGTTGCTGCTGGGAGACACCAAATCTCTTCATGGTTTCCTCTATGGCGTAGGTACCGGGTTTTCGTTGGTGGGGTTCCAAGTCCCATCCGAAGATGGCGTCTGGAGTGATACCAAAATGCAGATGGTAATCTCGCAGAATATTCTCCTGAGCCGATTGAGAAGACACAATAATGAGGCCGCCTAAGGACTGATAGTAGCGTAGAAATGCATCAATACCGGGATAGGGGTCCGGAACAGTGGTTTTGATGTGGTTTTTCCATGCTTTGTATTCGATATCCAGCTCTTCATCAGTGAAGCCGAAGCGTTGGCGACACATTGCGATATAGCCCGGATTATAACATGCGGAAACATATTCGTGGGCTGAAATTGTCATACCGGGGCGGTATTCCTTCAAAAACTCAACAAAAAAGGGATAATTGACTGTCGCTTCGCTTTGAACGACAGTATCATCGTGATCCAGGATCAAGCAAGGGAATCTTAACATGGTTACTGCTCCTCAATGGTAATGATCTGGGTGGCCGGCTCGATGGGAATAATTTAATAGATACCTTTGTTTACTTGAATTTCGTTTATTATATCAAATACCAAAGCCGGTGGCAACCATGAAATTCCTCTTGCTTATTACAAACAAATGTGCTATAATAAAGAAAAAGAAGGAAAGCGGGTGAAGAGGATGCGCAATACACCGGTGGATGTCATCTGCGTATGCAGTGCGACCGGGGAATTAAAACCATTACGCCTGCAAATGGAGGATGAAGCGCATCAACTGCTGCGTATCGATATTGATGAAGTGATCAGCATGAAGCCGATTCAATATGTGGGTATCGAGGCACAGATATTCCTGTGTAAAGCCACGGTGCGGGAAAAAGAATGGATGTTTGAATTGAAATATACCATCCGATCGCACAACTGGAGCTTTTATCGGAGGATTTATTGATGGCGGAACGGGTGATTTTTCATGTGGACGTCAATGCTGCTTTTTTAAGCTGGTCTGCGGCATATCGGGTGAAGGTGTTGGGAGAAGCGGACGATCTACGAGAAGTGCCGGCGGTAGTTGCCGGAGATAAAGAGTCCCGGCATAGTATTATTTTGGCCAAGTCCATCCCGGCGAAAAAATATGGCATCCAGACAGGAGAGCCATTGTTTCAGGCACTGGAGAAGTGTCCGCAACTGCGCATTGTGGAACCGGATTATCCGCTGTATGTGGAGGCAAGCCGTCATTTTGTGGCGCTATTGCGTCGGTTTAGTCCCTGCGTGCAGCAATACTCTATCGATGAAGCATGGGTAGACATGACCGGAACGGAAAGACTATGGGGGAGCCCACGGTTGGCTGCGGAGAAAATGCGCCTGCAAATTTTCGAAGAACTGGGTTTTACGGTCAATATCGGAATTTCCTCCAATAAATTGCTGGCAAAAATGGCGGGGGATTTTGAAAAACCTAACAAGGTACACACCCTGTTTCCCGAAGAGATGGACGAGAAATTTTGGCCTCTGCCGGTACGAGATCTGTTTTTGGTAGGTGCCGCCACAGAACGAAAACTCAGATTGCTAGGAATCTACACCATTGGTGATTTGGCAGCGGCAGATGTCCATATTCTGAAAAAACGGTTGGGAAAGCACGGGGAAACCATTTGGCATTTTGCTAATGGGCGTAATGCCGAAGCTGTCACTCCAGAGCCGGCGGAAGCCAAAGGATTTGGAAACTCCGTTACTACGGCGCAGGATATACTGACCGCTGAGAATGCGCATCAGGTGATCTTGAGCTTGTGCGAAACGGTAGCCAGTCGGATGCGACGGGAAGGAAAGTGCGGAAGTTGCGTGAGTATCCATTTGCGCACCAACGAATTTCACCATTTTTCCCATCAAGCAATGCTGTTGGGAGCAACCAACATCACTTCGGAGATTTTTACAGCCGCTTGTCGTATTTTCGATGAAGCGTGGGACGGTGTTACACCATTGCGACAATTAGGCGTACAAATTACCAGATTGAGCAGCGAACCTTATCAACAGTATGATCTGTTTTCAGGTATGGATCCACAGCAATTTGAACGACGATTGCGGCTGGATGAAACGGTGGATGCCCTGCGGGATAAATTCGGTGAAGACATCATCCGCCGTGCAAAGTTTGCGCAAATGCCCCAAGAACATATGGCAGGTGGCTTGGATCGTGCCCGACGCACCGGTATCACGAAACCGATTCCGGACGAATTTTAACCCCCGGATGGACCGGGGGTTATCGTTATGCTGTCAAAAGAGAATCGATGATACGTCTTAGTTCGGTATCAGACCAAAGGGACACAGGAAACCACAAATCCACCGACCAAACAGAGATCCGTACAAAATCAAAATGCCAACAACAGCGCCACGAGAATATCCTGCGTTAGGTTATCGCCGGTGAAGTGGCTGATATCACAATAATAGCACACAGGGATATATTGCCAAGGCAACAATGTAAATGCTGGTGATGGTGCGGTAAATGCGTCGCTTCACACGCTCCTTGGTCGCATCTGAGGATGCGTCATAGAAAATCCCAAACCTTTCTGAATAATCGTCAATATCACACCATAACACGGTAAAAAGGTCAAGATTTGAAGGGCTTAATCTTGAATCGACAGGTATCCTGTGCTATAATCAAGAATATATTTTGTGTATAAGGAGAAATATCCGTGGCAAAGAATAAGAGCGTTTTTTTCTGCACGGTCTGTGGCAACGAGACTCCGAGATGGATGGGGCGTTGTCCGGGATGTGGTGCATTCAATACCATGGAGGAACATATCGATAAGCCTATCGTACCGGGACGAAACAAGAATATGCCAATTGGTGGCCAGCGCCAACCGCAACCCATCGGTACAGTGGACTGTGATGCGGAGATCCGCTTCAGCACCGGAATGGGCGAGCTGGATCGGGTCCTGGGTGGCGGAGCTGTTGCCGGAAGTTTAGTTTTGGTTGGTGGCGCACCCGGAATTGGCAAATCCACATTGCTGTTGCAAATCTGTAATCGGCTGTGTCAGGATCGGCGGGTACTCTATATTTCCGGAGAAGAAAGTGAGCGCCAGCTCAAATTACGCTCCCAGCGTTTAGGTGTCGCACCGGAAATGCTGTTGATTTTGTCTGAAACGCAGCTTTCTAACGTGGTGAAGGCAGTTGAGAATACAAAACCGGATATCCTGATCGTTGACTCCATTCAAACACTGTATAACGAAGAAAACGACTCTGCTCCCGGCAGCATTTCTCAGGTCAAGGACTGTACCATGACCATGATGCAGTTAAGCAAACAGGACGGCCTTACGGTATTCGTGGTGGGACATATCAATAAGGATGGAAATATTGCCGGACCAAAGGTGCTTGAGCATATGGTCGACTGCGTCCTGTATTTTGAAGGAGATTCCAATTCGTCCTATAGATTGCTACGGGCGGCAAAGAATCGTTTCGGTTCTACCAATGAGATTGGTGTGTTTGAAATGGCCGATCGTGGGTTGATCGAAGTCCCTAATCCCAGTCAGATGCTGCTTCAGGGTCGGCCCGAAGGTGCTTCCGGTACATGTGTGGCCTGTGTTATGGAGGGAACACGGCCGATTTTGGCGGAGGTGCAGGCGTTGGTATCCAAGACTAGCCTGAATGTCCCTAGGCGAACAGCGGATGGCTTTGATTTTAACCGCGCAGTACTGCTTATGGCGGTAATGGAAAAGCGCACGGGATTGAAGCTCGGGATGTTTGATGCTTATTTGAATGTCATTGGCGGACTGCGCTTGGATGAGCCTGCGGCAGATCTGCCTGTTGTACTGGCGATTGCGTCTTCTTATCGGGATGCTGTGATTGCAGGCGATCTGGTGGCCGTTGGTGAAGTAGGATTGACGGGTGAGATCCGCAGTGTGTCCCATATGAATCAGCGTTTGGCAGAAGTTTCCAGATTAGGATTCAAAACCTGCATTATCCCGAGAAATGGCTCTGAAAAATTGGAAATCCCGGACGGATTGACCGTCTACCGTGTCCGAAATATTCGTGAAGCCATTGAAACTGCAATGTAAGGGGGTGCCGGGATGCCGAAAATCTTTGTGCGCACCGTACTGATTGCAATCATTGTAGCGATCATAACAATGTACCTGTATGATATTATTGCGCTAAAAACCGACCCTGTGAGAAATTTGTTTCGGACAATGAGTATCACCTGTTTGTGTGTGCTGGGATTGATTCGTACTTCAGAGAAGCAAAGCCGAAAAAGTCTAGATTTCTATGATGCGTTTTATGCAGATATTCTGAAGGAGGCATTTATTTCACAACCTTTTTGGCGTAAGAAGTTACTATGTGCCGTTCGGCTTTTTGATGAAGGCCATTATGAGAAAGCGATTAAATATTTGACGGATTTGCGCCAGCGCTGCCAGAGTAATGAGGATTTCTACGCAGTGTATCTATTTGCTGCACGCTCCTATACCGATATGGAACTGTATGTACAGGCAGAACAAATCTATCAGCAACTCATCAATGCGAATCTTGCAAATAGTCGTATCTATTCCAATATGGGTAGTGTACAAAATAAGCAGGGAAAACTGAAAAAAGCGCTACGCAGCTATGAATATGCGTTGGACTATGATCGTGATAACGCCAATGCATGGAATAATATTGCGCAAGCATATTTTCAAGTCGGTGAATTTGAGCAGGCAATACCATATGCCGAAAGAGCGCTGCAGATTAATCCGAAACTCAATCAGGCGTCGGCGCTACTTGCGATCATTTATAGTTTGAATGACGATGTTGAAAACGCCGAAAAATATTTCCATATGGCCATCAGTAGCGGTCGTGACCCAAAGCAATTGCGAGAGGGTATCGAACATTATCGTCTCGGAAGGCAATCTGACACCGCTGAAACCATCGGTTGAGTACACTCAAAATCCCGGTCATTGTAATAAGACCGGGATTTTGATATACTATGGTTGCGAGCTCGAAAGTTTCGATAAGGAGAAAATGGATGGAAATTGGAAATCAAATTAAGTGTTTAAGACATCGTCGTGGAATGACGCAGGAAGAAATGGCGCAGCACCTAGGAGTCAGCGCCCAAGCAGTCAGTAAATGGGAGCGTGGCGTGGCGATGCCGGATGCAGAGTTTCAGCAATATGAGCAATATCTGAAATCGTGTATGAACCGCAGGGAATTGGCCGATCCGTGCTACATTGCTTTTAGCGATGCTTTATAATAAGCGCGCGAATGAATTCCATGAATTGGCAAAACCTCTTGCCCGAGATGCGCTACGTCGTAATCCCGGCAAAAAGGATGCCCACAATGCTATCTTTGATGTGGAAAATGGTCCGCATCAGGACTGGAATGTGATCAATCACAGCGAGTTGATCACATTCTATCAAGAAATTGTGCGGATCCATCCAGAGGATGTGCGGAATTATTTCTGGCTGTTGGATTTATTGATCGCAGACGGAAGAACTCTTGAAGCACGAGAATACGCCGAAAGAATGAAGAAAACTACATATTCTTATCACTATGAGATGTATATGGGGCAAATCTGTAAGGCAGAGTGCAATCTGACGGAGGCTTTGGCTTGGTGGCAGAAAATGACGGAACATAGCCCGGAAAATGGGTCGTTTGGGCGGAATATGCCGATTGTATTGCAAAACTATGCCGTTATGAAGAGGCTATTATGTATTATCAGAAAGCCATGCCCATGCGCCCGAAGCCCCGTTATGTTGATTGTGAGCAGGCAGTTGCGCAAATCTACGAGATTATGGGTGATACATGCAATGCCATTGCGATGTACACTCAGATGCTACAGGTCACTAAGGAGGATTGGTGCGATGAGGGTGAAGGCGTGAACTATATCCTGCGTCAGATCGAACGGCTGGAGAAATTGCGCTAAGAAATGACAAAAGGGGAGGGCGGCGTTACGTATCATCGGAAAAATCCAGCTTGGATAGGGGATTCGCCTGAGCGGCAATTTTCAGCTCAGAGTTCTCAATATGGGTGTAAATCTGGGTTGTATTCAGGTTTTCATGGCCTAAAACTTCTTGGACTGTCTTAACATCAACACCACCGGAAAGCATCATTGTAGCTGCTGTATGGCGCAGTTTATGAGCAGAAAACTGCGCAGGATCAAGGCCTGCCTGCAATAGGGCTTTATCAACCAAGCGGTGTACTGCAGAAACGCTGATCCGATTGCCGTTGCGGCTGCCGAACAAAGCGCGATTATCTGTAAGTATTTTTTTGTTGCGTTCGATGAGGTATGCGTCAATCGCTTTCCGGCAGGCAGTACCGAAGTAGACGAATCGTTCTTTGTTGCCTTTGCCGATGACCCGAATACGGTCTTCATAAACATCCGCCAGATTAAGCCCCACCAATTCACTGCGCCGAATACCGCAGTTCAGGAAAATCATAAGAATTGCGTAATCTCTTTTTTGATTTTGACCTTCCACGCAGCGTAGTAGCGCAGCGGATTGTTCTAAAGTCAGATACTTTGGCAGGCTCTTGCGAATTTTTGGGTATTCCAGATCAGCCACAGGATTTTCCGTCAGTTGCTTTGTGCGTACAGTCAAATACTTATAAAAGGACTTCAGAGCAGACAGTTTGCGAGCACGGGCTGTGGGCGAAATGCCGTAGGTCGGAACGCTGGCATCAGGGTTAGGTGTACGATCATTTGCCAGATAAGATAGAAAGTCAAATATATCCGATGTGGTGACAGATCCAACAAAGGATATATCGATGTCGCGAATGTCGATGTCTTCTAATCTGGTGTGAATGGGCATATCGCCACGCATCAGCTTCATAAACCGAAGGAACATTCGAAGATCAAGATAGTATTCAGATATCGTTCTTGGTGATTGGCCTTTGATCGTTTCGTGATACGTCAAGAAATCCCGTAAGACCAGTGGGCAGTCATGATAACGCTTCATAAATAGTAACCTCCAAGCCTTGATGGGAATATTATAGCACAAATCCCTCTTGAACGCAACAAAATTTTTATTTTGTTGCGTTCACTTGGCCCAAAAATAATCGGGCCAAGGTGTGGCCCAAGTGAACCCCTGCGCTGCCCCCTCGCCACCTCCGGCGGCTTCGGGATCGTGCTCAGTCGCATCAAAATAATGGTTTTGTGTCGTTCGCCTTTGCGCTCGACACCCCCTTCCGACACCATCTTACACGATGCGGGCGCACCTGTCAAGCCTTTTTCCGTCCGGGCTTCGCCCTGCGGCGGCGGCCCTTGCTGCGCAGCCGTTTGTCTGCCATGGCGTAGATCAGCGTGACCTCAATACCGCCGTGGTTCAGCGCTCGCCGGACCCGGTCAATATCTCCGTACTGTTCCAGAAGCTTGACGGCGTAAACCTTCCGGGCACTGTGGGGCGCTGCGTTAGCAGTTAACCGGGCAGCTTTCGCCGCCCGCTTCACATCCTTCCACACGGCTTGTCGTGTGCGATGCTTGCGGGGGTCCGCCCCTGGGAACACCCACCAGCGGCCCGCCGCTGCTTTGAGGTCCCCCAACAGCGGCTCCGGGAGCCCCACCTGGCGGCGCTTTCCTGTCTTTTCCTCAGTGATCCAGAAGTTGGGCCGTAGCTGATCGGGCCGCAGGGTCAGACAGTCCCCCACTCGGAGCCCGGTATGGAGCGCTACCCGCATAACCAGGCGGTTCTCCTCGGTCAGCAGGTCCAGGACCTGCTCCACTTCCCGCTCGAGCAGATAGTCAGTCCGCATTGCTGCACACCCGGGCCATCCGGGACACGAACTCGCCCACCGTGGGCTTTCCCTTCTCCGGGCTGGTGCTGTACCCAAAGCAGCTATTGATGGTCCCGGGGTCCCCCCGGTCCCAGGCTGTTTCGATGGCGTGTCGCATGGCTCGCTCCACTCGCTCCGGGGTGCTGCCGAACTCCTTCGCCACCCTGGGATAGAGCTCCTTCGTCATTACCATACCGGGTTCCCAGTAGCCTACCGCATAGCGCAGCATGGCGGTGCCGGAAGTGATTTCCCGGAAACCCAACCAGACCATTTTTTGCTCCAAAAGTGTGTGATTGATGCTGTTTTTCATGTGTTTTCCTCCTGTTTTGTGTGAATTACCAGCATTTTACTGCCTGGAATACTGAACTCGACTGCGGCTTCGGAATAGTCCGATAAAACGGACCGATATTCCAAGTCGCAGTATGTTTTGTCGGGTTCTTTCAGCGCCCCGCCGCTGTAATACCAGCGGCCCAGGGGCCGCTCGCCCTCTTGCTTGCCGATGTACTTGCAGCAGTACCCCACGGCTGCGCTGTACTTGCCGTAGAGCTGCTGCGCCGTGGTGAACCCGTAGGGCCATTGTGGCAGATTGTACACAGGCCGCCCATCCCATTCCACGCCGCTGTCCTCGGCCTTGAGGCCTCGCCCAGCCATGAAGCCGTGGAAATGGAAAGCCCCGTCTTTGTGCTGCTCCGGTACGAGGATGTACCGGAGCCCATGCCGACGTACCATGTTGTCGGCCCATCTGCCGAGAGCCTTAGTGACGGCTGCGCCGTCGTAACGGTCAATCTTCGCCGGGTCAAGGGTCAACGTCACGAAGTAATCAAAGCCGTTCGCCAATGCGAGGCGGCGCAGCTTCGCCCTTGCCCGCCGCATACTGCGCTCCATGTCGGCCCCCTGGGATTTTGCCCCCTTCTCTCGGGGGCTCGGGGCGGGCTTCGCCCGATCCTCGCCCCAGCCTGCGGCTTCCCAGCCCGGTTCTCGGAAGATGGGATTGCTGCAGCAGATGATGTCAATGTCCCCACCTGGATAGGTGTAGACAATGCCGTTGTGATGAATTTCATGTCCATTCTTCCGGTCCATCGCTCCGGCGCTCTGACGGAATAATGTCCTAGTATCAAGTAGAGGGCGGGGCCACACCACACGGCCGCCGCCGAGAGAATGGGGGCTTCGCCCCCCCCGCAAGCGGGTCCCCCCTGGGGCCGGGGCCCCTCGACCCCCCGGCCCTGGCGGCTATCGCCGCCATGCGGGGGTGCGCCCCCGCTGCCCCATGGGGGGCTGCGCCCCGGGTCCCGGGGCCACAATGGGCCCCACCCGGGCCGCCTGGGGGCTCCCTTCGTCGCCCCCAGACCCGCTATTGTGTGCGCGCCTGGGCCCCGTTGGGGCCCTTTTTGCGCACTCCGCGTCCCCGCCTGCGCCGGGGCCCCTGCCCCTGCGCGGGTCCGCTCCGGCGCGGCGCGCCCGCCGCCGCTTCGCGGGCCCGGTCCGGCGTTTGCGCCCTCGCTTCGCTCGCCGGGCCCGCCCCTCGGCCCCTGCCCCCCGGCTCCCCCGCTCGGGGTCCGGCGCGGGGCCCCTTCCCCGCTTCCGTCCCCGCTCGCTGGCCCCGTCTGCCCTGCGGCCTTGCCCTCGCTGCGCTGCGGGCTCCCTGTTCGGTCGCCCTTGCTTCGTCTCGGGTCGCGGCCTGGTGCAGCGCGTGGCCCCGCCGGGTCCCCCCTGGGGCCGCCCGCTTCGCGGCTTCGGGGGCGGCTGGCTCCGGCCCCGGGGGCGCTGGCGGGCCGTTGGCCCGCCTTTTTTGCGCCCCGCCCCCGGGGCCTTTGGCTGCGCGCCCGCGCCTGCGCGGGCGCGCAGTGCGGCTGTCCGGGCGCTCTGCTTGCCGTGGGGCTATCCCCTGCGCCCCCCCGCCCCGCCGCCCCCGCTGGGGGCTCCGGGGTGCGCGTGGCTTGCTGGGCAAGGGGCCTGCGGGCCCCCGCCGTGGGTGCTGCTTTTCGCAGCCCTCCCCGGCGGCCCCCCCCCCGGGGCTGATCGGGCCCCCGGTGCGCCGTTTTCGGCTCGGTTGACAGTCCTTAAAATTGTCAACCGGGCTCCTACACGCATCGTGTGGGCGGCCTTTTTCCACAGCTTTTTCCACAGCCCCGCCGCCGGACTTCCCATTGTCCCAGCCGCGTCAAGGCCAAGTCGAGCGCACCGTGCGCGTTGCGCATGGTGCGGCCTTGACCCGACTGGGGTGGGATTTTTGCCCGCCGGGGCTTGACTTTCCCGGCCCGGTGGGCTATACTGTTCGTGCGTGGCTTGCTGTCCGCCCCTTCGGGGGCCCGTCCTAGGCGGTCCATGGATGCAAGAGGAACCCCCCACTCGGTTCTTACCGGGTGGGGGGTTTTTTTCTGCCCTGGGCCCCTTCATCCCTGGGACCCTCTGTTTGCTGCGCCCGCCGCCCGACTTGACTTGATACTAGGTCTATCGTCCGGCGAACGCAACAAAACCTCTGTCATTTTGTTGCGTTCGTTTCTTCCGTAGGCGTTAAGTGGCGACAATATAAACCGGGGGTTCCCTCTATTTGGTTCCTCAGTTAGTTGCTGTGTAGGATATGCGTTAATTCGCCCAATGTAGATTGTATTTATCGTATAGTCTTTGGTGATAGTCCATCTGAACTCGGATTTTGGAATCGAAGTAATGGCTCCAGTATAAGTCGCTACCGTTGGAGCATTCCCAAGGGGCCCACGTGCCGGTTTCCTCGTTTTCGGCCAGCATGACATAGCGATCACCGTTTGCATCTGCCTTGAATCCGATGTGAGGTTTGGGCTGCCTTTTGATAGGTTGGCGTGTAGGCTTTTGTAATGGGCTACACGCCACTATTTTATGCTTTAATCTTGCAATCGCGGACGATTTCGGCGGCTACTTCAATGGCCTTTGCCTTAGCTTCAATCAGTTTTGTGATTGTTTCCATTGATTGTTGAACTTAGGGATTTCAACATCCGCACTTTTCATTTCGTTCATGTACACCTCCCTTCTGCACCCCGGAGTTGCGTTCCGGTGTGTTGATCTACCCATGGGTTGTATTTCGCTTTTTGGTTTTTCTGAGCCTTGGGTACGAACAATTTGGTGATAGAAATAAAGATTTCACAAGAAAGCGGTGCCTGTCAAGGGATCAAAAACGGTGCAGACTAAGGAACAACTTGACCTGCACTGTTTTGTTTTAGTCAAATATGTATACAAAAAACCCGGAATGACACAGGAATTGTCATTCCGGGCAACTCATTTACTTGCAACGCAGTGCATCTGCGTAGAATTGCTGCACTTGCTCGAAGGTATCAAAGACGCACATATACATCACATTTGCCATACAAGCGGCCAACGCATCCGGAATACGCTTGCACATCTTCAGATTACCGCCGTATTTGGCCAAAAGCGCATTGTGATCAAAGAGATAGTCTTTCTCATCTCTGCGGCCGATAAAAGTGCAATAGCGACGGGACTGATAAGGCGGTTTCGTAGAGCCGTTGAAAGCGATCATATCTGCCCAAATCTTATATACGTCAGTATCATAGGCATAATTGTACATATCCGGGGTAAATCCACCGGCGGGGCGCATATTGACCTCCAGACCGATCACATCACCCTTTTTGCCCAGACCTTCCTGATCTTCATCTAGTACGAAAAATTCCAAATGGACGAATCGGCTCTTTACACCGAAGGCTGCCACCGTACGCAGACCGGCATCACGGATGTTATCCGGGAGCTGATTGACAATATAGTACAAGGATTCCTCATTGTTGTTGACCACGTCCATCAGAGAATGAGGCGTAACATTGCCGGACTCAAAGACAGGCTGGCCGTCAGCATCGATGATGGCATCGTATGTCTCTACATGCCCCTTAACAAACTCTTCCATGATGTAGATATTGTCGTCTTTTATGGCGATAAAATGGGCGAGATCCTCATCACAACGCAGCTTATATGTGTTGTTTGCGCCAACGCCGTTATCCGGCTTAACTACAACGGGGTAGCCGACCATGTGGGCAAAGGCCAGCGCATCATCGTAGCCTTGCACCAGATGATATCGGGCAGTCGGCAGACCGGCTTTCGCATAATAGGATTTCATGCCAGATTTGAGCTTGATGCGCTCCATATCCTCATCCTTAAAGCCGGTGGTGATATTAAACTCGGTGCGAAGACGGGCATCACGCATGAGCCAATATTCATTGTTGCTCTCCAACCAGTCAATTTTACCGTACTTATAGGTGAAGAAAGCGACAGCGCGGAAGACTTCGTCATAATTCTCCAAGCTGCTGACTTTGTAATACTCATGGAGTGCGCCACGAAGTTCCTCGGTCAACTGGTCATAGGGGCAATCGCCAATTCCCAGAACCCGCATACCGTTATTTTTCAGTTCGGCACAAAAGTGCCAGTAGGCTTCAGGAAAATTGGGGGATATAAAAATAAAATTCTTCATCTTTCTCTACCTCATTCGTTCAATATTCGTTCAATTAATTTAGCAATTCAGGGACATACAGCTCCACCATTTTGTACCACCAAGGCCAGTCGTGATTGACATCATTTCCCCAATATTCAAACCGTGTGCGAATTCCCTTCTGGCAGCATACCGTATCCAGCCAACGCGTTGATGCCAAAAGCGGCTCTTCCCAAGCGCCCTGCCCTACCACGATCAGGCTCTTCTGGCAGTTATATAGATCCATGTAGTAGTGATCCTGAGGCAA
Source organism: uncultured Oscillospiraceae bacterium (assembly GCA_964583135.1). GTDB lineage: Bacteria > Bacillota > Clostridia > Oscillospirales > Oscillospiraceae > Faecousia. The sequence continues at coordinate 14,891 of CAZOVE010000019.1, forward strand.
ATTTGCCAGATAGTAGATGGGACAGTTGTTATAGACAAGATTGTCGCAATAATCGCCAAAGAAAGACTGCGAATCGTACAAGCCGGAGATGGCGAACATACGGTCGAACAGGTCCGGACGGCGATAATACAGATTGGCAGCATGCATGGCACCCATAGAGCAGCCGAAAGTCATGATACCGTTGCAGTTACCCTGATGGTGATGGATCGAAGGAACCATCTCCTCGGTTACATAGTGATACCAAAGCTCGTGATTTTCGATGCGCCACCTGGGATCAGCACCTTGCGCAGCCCAAGCTTCGTTGTCGATGGTGTCAATAGAGTAGACGGTACAAAGACCTGCCTCGATCCATTTCCCCCAATAATCGATCATGTGGAAGTTTTCAAAATCAAAATAGCGACCGGCCTGACAAGGGATAAACATAACTGCTTTGCCGGCGCCGCTTCCATAGACCTTGTACTCCATGTTGCGATTAAGATGGCTGCTCCAGTGCTTAAAATAATGAATTTCCATGCATATCTACCTCACAATCCTAAACATTGCATAAATATCGGGATCTGGCGTTCCCATGAAGCCTCGCTATGATCCCCTCCCGGCACCACACGAAGTGCTAAATTAACGCGTTTGGTGAGCAGAAGATGGGATGTGGAGATCAACGCCTCCTGATTGGCGGCATGATTAAAAATCTCTAATTCGCCATAATCCATGTAAATCGTCGTGTCCCGACGGATATGCGCCCGTGCGACCATTTCCAATACCTTGCCCGGAGCAACCCATAGACTGGGGGACAAGCAGGCTGCCCGCTGAAATACATGGTTATACGTGCATACAGCGTACAAAGCCATCAAGCCTCCCATGGAGGAACCACAGATAATGGTATTCTTACGGTCAGGCAAAGTACGGTAATGTTTGTCAATATAGGGCTTGAGCGTGTTGACCAACCAGTTCATATAGACATTTCCCTTGCCCTTGATCTTGCCCATAGTGGAATTCTCATAGTGCATGGGTGAATATTCCACGATCCTACCATTGCCCTCGTGATTACATTCCACTGCGACGATGATCAGTTGCTTTTTGGTGGAGCGCATATATTTATTCATGCCCCAAGATTTGCCATAGGTGGCATCTGAATCAAAGAAAACATTGTGACCGTCAAACATATACAGCACAGGATACCGTTGTTCAGTATCCCGCGCATAGGATTCAGGCAGATACAGATAGACTTTACGCTCTGCCTCTCCAGAGAGCGCCGGAATGGTGATATTCCACTTCTTTACCATGGGACAGAATCCCCTTTTAACTTAAATATATTATCATTATAGGCAGAATTGACAAAGTTGTCAACCTTACGTGGAAAAATATCCACGAAAAACGGTCAAAACGTAAATTTATTCTTTACAATCCGTTCTAAGAGGAATAAAATATAGATGATCAAACCAGATAATGGAGGAAGAAATTATGAGCGTGAAAAGAATAGGTGTCCTTACCAGCGGCGGTGATGCACCCGGCATGAATGCGGCAGTGCGTGCCGTGGTTCGTACCGCAATGTTCCACGGCATCGAGTGTTACGGCATCCGTCGTGGATACAATGGTCTCATTAGTGGTGATATCGTCAAACTGGATGAGAAAAGCGTTAGCCGCATTATCAACCGTGGCGGTACCATCCTCTATACTGCACGGAGCAAGGAATTTATGACCGAAGAAGGGCAAAGAAAGGCAGTTTCCGTATGCAAATTGTTGGGCTTGGATTCGATCATTGCCATTGGCGGTGATGGTACCTTCCGTGGAGCAAAGGCATTGAGCAAACACGGCATCAACGTGATCGGTATTCCTGCAACTATCGATAATGATATCTGTTGCACAAACTACTCAATTGGCTTTGATACTGCCGCCAACACAGCGATCGATTGCATTGACAGATTGCGCGATACCATGCAGTCCCATGAGCGTTGCTCTGTGGTAGAAGTGATGGGACGTAATGCCGGATATCTAGCCATGTATGTGGGATTGGCTGTTGGCGCAACGGCAGTTCTGGTACCCGAAAAGCCTATTGATATTGAGCGTGACGTAGTTGAAAAGATTCGCAAGGCTCGACTGAAGGGCTTTACCCATTATATGATCGTTCTGGCAGAAGGCGCAGGTAAAGCGACTTGGCTGGCTTCCCAGATCAAGGAGTTTACAGATCTGGATGCACGTATCACCGTGTTAGGTCATATTCAGCGTGGTGGCAGCCCCACTGGTCGCGATCGTGTCAATGCAACAAAGATGGGCTATCTTGCGGTGGAATTGCTACGTCAGGGTAAAACAAACCGCATTGTCTGTACAAATGGCGGTCAGTTTATTGACTTAGACATTGATGAAGGATTGAGTCAGGAACGCACGATGCAGAATATGGAAATGGATGTTCTTGCAGCCATGACCGGTATCTGAATACCATGAAAATGCCGCCCATTCGGGCGGCATTACTATACTTTCATATCCATATGGATGGCGCGGATGCGAAAACCGCATTTCTGGTAGAAGCCGATAGCGCTGTCATTCTCCGGATAGACCCCCAAAATGACCTCACGGCAGCCAAATGCTTTGGCGAGCGCCCGAACATCGGTGATCATCTGTTTGCCGATCCCCTGCCCTCTGTAGCTTTCATCAACGCAGATACTGTCGATCCGAAGTGATTTCCGTTCAACAACACCGACACCGCTCTTTTGCAGAAAAGACAGAGCAACATAACCGATCACGCGAGCGTCGGATTTTGCAACATACAGTGTTCGGTTTTGGATCCCCTCCAGAAAGGTTTGATGCGGTAGCGGTGCTTCGCTATACTTGTAAAGATCCGGCCGCCATGCGGTATGAAGATCGTGTACCAGAACGGAAAGACGGTTGATCGCCTCCCAGTCGTCAGATCTTGCCAACTCCAGCATAGATTTATCTCCTTACAAAACACAGCGCATGGCTTCGAGTAACGCCCTGCTGATCAGCTCGTGACCGGCACAAGTGGGATGAACGCCATCATGGAGTACATAGTCTACAGAAGTGACGTTCGCCAGTGCCTGTAACTTTTCCTGCAATGGCACAAATGCCAAACCATACGCCTGCGCTATGCGCTTGCAAGCATCGGCGCGAAGTGCCACTTCCCTGCTGAATGTATCGAAATTGGCTTCTGTGGCTGTACCGGATAGGACAAAGGGCTCCAGAAGGAAGATCTTTACGTCAGGATATTCTTCCTGTACTTCCTTCACAAATAAAGTCAGAAGCATTTCGTATTTCGAGGCGGAAATACCGTTGTGTGCGCCGAATTCATGCCAAACATCGTTAACTCCGATCAGGATCGTCAGAATATCCGGTTTCAAATTCAGCACATCTTTTTTAATACGCGCATACATATCCGCACTACGATCACCGCCAATACCACAATTGTAAAAGCGATATTCACCGGGGTGGTCCACGGCGATTTTTCCTGCCGTCATGGTGGCGTAACCATTGCCCATGTATAACATATTGGACCGATTACGTTGCGCATCGGTGATGGAATCACCTTGAAATACAATCGTTTTCATATACCCTCCGATCAGACCAGTATCGCCTTGTGGAAAACCTTCTTACCTTTGCGGATCTTCACGCCGGCTTTCAGCATTTCTTCTGTGACGGTAAACTGAGGCGCAGGCACCTTTTCATCATTGACGAAGACACCGCCTTGCTCGACTAATTGACGTGCCTGCTTGTTGGAGGGAGCAAGACCGCACAGTACCATCAGATTCAGAATACCGATCTTGCCGTCAAGCAGCTTATCAGCAGTGATCTCGGTGGTAGGCATATTGGCATCGTCGCCTCCACCAACAAACAGTGCTTTGGCGGCTGCCTGCGCCTTGAGGGCTTCTTCCTCCCCGTGGACCAACTTGGTCAGCTCAAAGGCAAGGATCTCCTTGGCGGTATTGAGTTGGGCGTCTTTCCAGTCAGACATGGCGTCAATCTGCTCTAAGGGCAGGAAGGTCAGCATACGGATGCACTTGAGGACATCACCGTCCTCCACATTGCGCCAGTACTGGTAGAATTCGAAGGGCGTGGTCTTATTGGGATCGAGCCAAACGGCACCCTTTGCGGTTTTACCCATCTTCTTGCCTTCTGAGTTGAGCAACAGCGTGATGGTCATAGCGTGTGCATCCTTGCCCAACTTTCGACGGATCAGCTCAGTACCGCCAAGCATATTACTCCATTGGTCGTTGCCACCAAACTGCATATTGCAGCCGTAGTGCTGGAACAGATAGTAAAAATCGTAGGACTGCATGGGCATATAGTTGAACTCTAGGAAGCTCAGACCCTTTTCCATACGCTGCTTGAAACACTCGGCACGAAGCATATTGTTGACGGAAAAACAGCCGCCGATCTCGCGAATAAAATCGACGTAGTTGAGATTCAAAAGCCAGTCGGCATTGTTGACCATCATGGCCTTGCCTTCGCCAAACTCGATGAAGCGTTCCATCTGCTTCTTAAAGCAAGCACAGTTGTGGTCGATGGTTTCCTTTGTCATCATGGAGCGCATATCCGTACGGCCGGAGGGGTCGCCGATCATGGCTGTACCGCCGCCGATGAGGGCAATGGGGCGGTTTCCTGCCATTTGCAGCCGCTTCATCAGGCACAGCGCCATAAAATGGCCCACATGGAGAGAATCGGCAGTAGGATCAAAGCCAATGTAGAAGGTGGCTTTGCCATTATCGATCATCTCGCGGATCTCTTCTTCGTTAGTGACCTGAGCAATCAGCCCACGGGCAACCAGCTCGTCATAAAGTTTCATAGTATATTTTCCTTTCAAATTGAGAATTAAATTATAAACATTTACACACCGCCGGTAATCAGGCTCGTTAGTGCCGCCCGGAGGATATTGACATTGGTTTCATTTAGAATTGTGTCCCGATTGGTATGGATTCTGTCACAATACAGACCGATCCATCTTTTGCGACGCAAGGCCATGATGCCGACACCCATGGGGAAATTTTTTTGGTCCGAAGGACACATGGCAAAGCCTTTGTTGTGCAGTTGCAGCCTTTTGGGACCGAATTGTCCACAAATACGCCCCAATGCCGCCATATGCGCTGTGTTTGACCTCAACTTCTTTGTGGGAAACATCATTAGATCATCCCCATCGCCCACGCAGTCCAAATTCAGGATCACCTGATGCTCGGTCGCTGATTTGTGGGATTGCCGATAGGATGCGGAACCGATCAGTCCGGTCTCCTCCAAATCAAACAGCACAAAGCAAACCTTATGGCGTTGATTTTCCGGCATGGATTTGGCAATCTCCAGAACCGTGATGATACCGGATGTGTTATCATTGGCGTTGCTTTTATTGGCTGGACCAAACAACATCAAAAGCAACTGTCCAAAGTAGACCATGTACCAGACAAAGAAACTCAGTTTTGGCGCACTCAAAAGAATATCTACGGCATAGGATGCTGCCGAGGCCACAGCCAACAGAAGCAGAACTAGAACGATCTGATACAGAAGATATAAAGGCAGATTACAAGGCGAAATAAAATTGGGAAGCAGCATGCGCGCTGGTGTATCATAATGGGCCGTTACCAAATATCTTGCAGTTTTTGGATCGCCGATGACGATATTTTGGACACCCATATTCCCCTTCTGAATTATAACAGGATAGCCTAGATTCACAGCATAGGCTTGCACCGCATCCCGGAAGGACTGCTTCTGTTTTCCGGTTTTGCGTACAGGAAATTTGGTTAAAACATCCATGGGTGTGGTCAGCATTCTATCCCCCCTCTCAGCAAAAAAAGCCCTCTGTCCATACGGACAGAGGGCGTAAAATACGCGGTACCACCTCTGGTTCGCCCTTGCCTCACGGCTAAGAGCCTCACGGCGTCCAACAACGCCTCTCGCAGTTTCGGGCGAAACCCGTCCCTCCCTACTGTTAGTTCAAAAGGGCCACTCCGGGAGGTATTTGGGCGGTCTTTCCCACTGCCTTGCACCAGACCGGCAGCTCTCTGGCGAAAAGAGAATCGCTTACTTATTCCCATCAATGTGTTTGTAATATACTAGCAAAGTGCGACATTTTTGTCAAGTCTTCTGGGGAAAAATCTGCAGTTGACACAGATTTTTGCAGAATTTACTCCGGTTTTAGGTCCTTTAAGAAGGTTGGGTCCATCAAATCGCTTCTGCGTTGGAACAATTTGGACTGAGAGACGTATGCATATTGTTTATTGTCCCTTTGGGTCAGCATTCCTTCGCCGTCGCCATAATATAACTCCACATGGAGCATTTCCGTGCCGGAAGTGGCTCGTTTGATGGCTCCGATCACATCTCCTTGCTCGACACGATCGCCGGCCTTGAGCGATGTGGAGATCTCACAGTAACGAAGAACGGAACCGTCATCATTATGTACTTCCACAGCATACGTACCTTGATAAAACAGCGCAACACGATGTACAGTGCCGGAGGTGATAGCATACACTTTTGTTCCGTGGGGCGCTTCAAAGTCGATACCAGCATGGGCTCGGGTACCATTTGATCGGGAAGCGGCAAAGACCCGAGTTCCGGTGACTTCCAGAAAGCCGTCCTTGACTGGCAGAGTCCACGTATAGATCCGCTCCTCAATGAAGGCAATTACTATGGGATCCGTGGAGTAATATTGGGTAACCGGCGCCATGGTTTCAGGCACTGTGGTTGCGGTGGCGGAGGTTGGTATTGTAGGTGGAGCGGTGGTTTCAGATACAATCGGTTGCTCGTTCGGTAGAGAAATGGTTTCTGTCGGTGTGGGTAACTGTGTCGCTACAGTAGTCTCAGAAGGCATTGTAACAACGGGCTCCGTTGTCACGACCGTGGCTTCCGCTGTAGTAGCAGACGGACTCAGACTTTCTGATGGTGATTGTGGCGCAGAGAGTGTAGGATCATTGCCAGAAATCCGTACGGACAGGACAAGGATCAAAAATATCAATGATGGGAGTATGTGCAGTAGTTTTTTCACACAAAGAGCCCTCGCTTTATGAAAATTATGAACCAAGCATTTCTTCCGCACTTCGGAGCGTGGTTTCGGTAATATTGGCGCCTCCAATGATCCGGGCCAACTCCATTTTGCGACCCTCCAGCTCCAGTGGAGTCACGGTAGTATAAGTACGGCCATCACGCTCGGTCTTTGCGATCAAGAAATGGGTATTGGCAAGCGCAGCCAACTGTGGCAAATGCGTTACACACAGTACCTGCTTGTGGGTCGCTACGGCCCGCAATTTTTCCGCAACCTTTTGCGCAGCTCTTCCGGAGACACCGGTATCGACTTCGTCAAAGATCAGGGTGGAAACCTGATCTTTTTCAGCCAAAACATTTTTCATGGCCAGCATAATACGAGCCAATTCGCCGCCGGAAGCGACTTTGCTCATGGGCTTCAGCGCTTCACCGGCGTTTGCGGACATGAAGAATGCTACCGCATCGGCACCGTTGTAGCCCAATTCCAACTCTGAAAAGACACATTCAAACTGTACCCGTGGCATATCCAACTGTGCCAATTCAGTCAGGATCCGTGCAGCCATAATATTGGCCGCATCCTTCCTGTTTTGACGCAGAACGTGGGCTGCGGCCCAAGCCGCTTTTTCAGCTTTTGCCAATTTGCTCTTAAGACGCTCCAGATGGTCGTCGGCAAATTCAATATCATCCAGTTCTTGTTTTGCCTGTTCAAGATAGGAAAGAATGTCTTCACAAGTAGCGCCGTATTTACGCCGTAGCTTGTGGATCACGTCCAATCGTGCTTCGATGTCGTCCAATTCCGCCTCGGAATAACTCAGCTCATCTCTGGCGTCTCTTGACTCCTGTGCGACATCCCGAACCTGATACATCAGATCGCACACTTTCTCGTGAAGAAGCGCGATATTGTCATCAAATTTTGCAATTCGAGCCAGTGCACGCTCGGCGCACATCAGCATGGATGCAGCACCGTCCGAGTCATCGCTGCCATATAGATTTTCTACTGCATCGTTCATGGCATCAGCGATTTTTTCGGCATTTTGTAAAACTTTGCGCCGAATTTCCAGAGCTTCGTCTTCTCCGGGTTGCAATTGTGCTTTTTCGATCTCTGCAATCTGGTAGCGTAGTGTTTCCATGCGGCGTAGCTTTTCGCTTTCGTCCATGGTCAGGCTGTCGATCTCACGCTGCAAAGATAGCACTTGTTCGTACTGCAGTGCATATTCCTGTCGCAAGGATGCGTTCTCCGCAAAATCATCCAGAAATATCAAATGGTTGGTTTCATCGAACAAAGATGTGCTGTCGTGTTGCCCGTGAATGTTGATGAGCTGCAATCCTAATTTACGTAGAAGCGATACGGTGACTGGAACACCGTTAACACGGCAGACGTTTCTTCCGTCGAGATAAATCTCTCGCTGGACGATGATTTCCGAGTCATACTCTACGCCATTTTCGGCAAACCACGGAAATTCAGGAACATCCGTAAAAACAGCTCGTACTGCAGCTTTCTGAGCGCCTGTGCGAATCATATCCCGGTAGGCGCGCTCGCCCAGAATTGCAGATATCGCATCAATCACGATGGATTTACCGGCGCCGGTTTCGCCGGTCAATACATTGAAGCCCCGGTCAAAGGTTATGTCGGAGCGTTCAATCACAGCAATGTTCTCAATATGCAGAAGACTCAGCATAGTACGCTCCTTCGTATTTTAATCCAATAGATGGTGGATCTCGCCCACAAAGGCGGAAGCTGCATTATCATCACGCATAACGATAAATACAGTATCGTCACCTGCGATGGTCCCAAGGACAACACTCATATTCATAGCATCAATAGCAGAGGCTGCAGCGGATGCAAGGCCGGGCAGCGTACGAATGACGACCATATTACGTGCATAGTCAAAATTCGTGATACATTCACGGAAAATGGTGTTGAGTTTGGTGGAGAACGTGCCACCGAGTTCGTCGGAGGCAGTGGTGTAGCGATAAGTGCCGAAACTGGTCAGCTCTTTGACGATCCGTAGCTCTTTAATATCCCGGGAAATGGTGGCCTGTGTGCTACGAAAACCCGCAAGCTGTAACTCCTGTAGCAACTGCTCCTGTGTTTCCACGTTTTTGTTCGTAATGATCTCCATGATCTTTGCTTGTCTTTGACTCTTCATCTTTCTACCTCATCCATTATTGCGAAACTTCGTATGGACCACATCGTAAAAGCTGCGATCCTGCAGCCGAACCAGACGTGTTTCCAGTGTGGATCTGCGAATGGTGGCAACATCTCCCATATTCATACGCAATGCTTTGCCGCCGTCTACGCTCAAAAAAGCATTTCGACGGGCATTTTGGCTCAATTCAACGGTGATGACACGTTTATCCGAAGCGACGATACACCGGCTCATCATGTCATGGGCGCAAATGGGGTTAATGAGAATGTTGCTTGCGTCCGGCTCTACAATCGGACCGCCGGCACTTAAACTGTATGCGGTTGAACCGGTGGGCGTGGCGATAATTACACCATCGCCGCCCAGTTCCATTGCTTGTACGCCGTCGCACTGTACATTCAGGTGAACAATCCGGGCAACGGCACCCTTAGTCACCACAACGTCATTGAGGCAGATATCATGAAAAATGATATCTCTGCCACGTTGTACGGTTACATCCAGCATCATGCGGCGATCAATGGTAAAATCATCATTGGTCAAACGGCGTAATTGCTCCAATTCGGCACTTTCTAGCTCTGCCATGAAACCCATTGTGCCGATGTTGACACCTAAAATCGGCAATCCAGCACGCGTTGCAGTTTTGGCCATGTGCAGAATTGTTCCGTCACCGCCGAAGCAGATGATCAGTTCACTGTTGGGCAGCTCGCGATCTAGCCTTGAAAAGCGAAGATCCCGAGGTAGCTCATAACCGTGTTCCACTTCAAATGGAAGGCAGATCCTTGTTTCGATACCCACTTGTTCCAGAATCTTTTTAGTGGCACGAACCGTCTGAAAACCTCTGTCCCGATAGGGATTGGGCGTTAATATGACTCTCTTCATAGCCTCACCCCTTCAGTGTTTGGTGCGCATTTCGAACAACGGCAGCAGTGTCCGGCTGGATACCGGCTACATCAGCCAGTGTCAGATGACTCAAAAATTCAATATTTCCTTCCGGCCCCTTCACCGGTGAAAATGTAAGTCCCAAAATAGAAAAACCAAGCCCGTGCACCAATGATACAAAATTATCAAGTACCATCTGATGGATCTTTGGATCTCGAACAACACCCTTTTTTCCAACGTTTTCCTTACCAGCTTCAAATTGGGGCTTGATCAGGCATAATACTTGTCCTTCGTTGGGTTTTAGCAGGTTTTTTATGGCGGGAAGAACGATGTCTAAACCGATAAAGCTGACATCTACGACGGAAAGGTCCAACAGTTCGCCCAAGTCTTCTGCAGTGACATAGCGGATATTGGTACGCTCCATCACAACAACTCGTGTGTCGGAACGAATTTTCCAATCCAGTTGACCGTAACCTACATCAATTGCAAACACTTTTTTTGCACCTTGCTGTAATAAGCAGTCAGTAAATCCGCCGGTGGATGCACCGGAGTCGCTGCAAACATAATCCAAAGGATTAACACCAAAATCACGCAGTGCTTTTTCAAGCTTGAGTCCACCACGGCTGACATAGGGGCAAGTGTCACCACGAACCTCGATTTCCACATTTTCATCGTAGGAAGTACCGGGCTTATCAGCTTTTTGTCCATTGACATATACATTCCCGGTCATAATGATGGCCTGTGCCTTGGTACGGGTTTCAGCATAGAGCCGCTCCGTCAGGAGGACATCGAGTCGCTTTTTAACTTTCAACGCGCATTACCTCCTTCATTTTTTCTGCTAAAGAAGCGGCGTCCAAGCCATAGTGGTGATACAACGACGCAATGTCGCCATGAGATACATAATCTCGCCCCAAATCTGCAATTCGGATGACTGCGTCAGCGGTCAACTGTGACAAGTGCCATGCAAGGCTTTCGGCAATACCACAAATTGCCTCTTCTGCAATCAGAATACGCTGATACGGATAGGAAGGAAAATCAGAAACAGGTAAAGGATGAACCCGCAGGAGTCGAATGACGGAAATGTGAATCCCTTCCTTGGCTAGAAGCTCCGCTGCCGCCAAGGCTTCATTTGTCAGCGTGCCGTAGGTAAAGATTGCACCGTCATTACCTTCCGCACAGCAGACGAGCGTATTATTTTCATTCCATCGAGCAGCGGTTAGTCTGCCATCACCTCCGCGTGGATAGCGGATGGCAACGGGACCGGATTGCTCCAGAACAGCCCAATGCAGCATCTGCTGCATTTCTGCGGTACTGACCGGACACAGAAGCTGCATTCCCGGAACTTGACGCAGGAAGCCAACGTCAAAGACACCGTGATGCGTTTCTCCATCCTCGCCCACAAGGCCTGCACGATCCACTGCCAAAACAACGTGTAATTGCAGCATAGATATATCCTGCAAGATCTGATCATAGCCACGCTGCAGGAAGGTTGAATACAGCGCCACAACCGGCACCATCCCCTGCTTTGCAAGGCCGCCGGCCATGGAAATGGCGTGTTCTTCCGCGATTCCCACGTCAAAGGTGCGTATTGGATGTAACTGCATAAATTTTTGCAAGCCAGTACCCTCCGGCATGGCTGCGGTTATAGCGCAAAGATCAGGACATTGTTCTGCCAAAGCCACCATTTTTTCTCCAAAGGCACGGGAAAAGGTGACGGTCGCGGAAGAAATTGTCCGAGCACTGACCGGGTCAAATTGGCCGACACCATGAAATGCCGATGGGTTTTCTTCTGCAGGTACGTAGCCCTTCCCCTTCTGTGTGTGAACATGAAGCACGACGGGGCGGCGCATATCTTTTGCCAAACGAAGCAAACTGATGAGCCCCTGTACATCGTGTCCGTCTACGGGGCCGAGATAAGTCAGGCCCATATTCTCAAATAACGAGGGCTGAAGCAGTCTTTTTTTTAGCCATTCCTTAAATTGTCGGGTCAGGCGATAAACAACACGACCGAGTTTTGTTTTGCTTAAGGTATTGCGATACCGCTGCTTAAAGCCGAGGTAACTCTCCTTGACACGTAGGCGGGACAAATGCTGCGCAAAGCCACCGACATTGGGTGCGATGGACATCTCATTGTCATTGAGGACGATGACCATTGCTTCACCACTGACCGCAGCATCATTGAGCGCCTCATAGACCATACCTCCTGTTGCGGCACCATCGCCCATCACAGCAACAACATCGTAATGATCATTTCGAAGTGTTCTGGCCCGGGCCATGCCAAGGGCGATCGAAATGCTACTGGAAGCATGACCGGCCACAAAAGCATCCGTATCACTTTCACATGGCTTGGGGAAACCGGCGATGCCACCAAATTGTCGCAAATGCACAAAATCCGCCCGGCGTCCGGTCAACAGCTTATGGACATAAGACTGATGGCCTACATCAAAAACCAGGCGGTCCGTGTTGGTATCGAATACGGTTTCCAGTGCAACACTCAGCTCTACCACGCCAAGATTGGATGCCAGATGACCGCCGGTCTTTGACACGCTCGCCACCAAAAAATCCCGAATCTCCTTGCAAAGCTGGATTCGTTGCTGCTCATTAAGTTGAATTAAATCATCGTGACTGTTGATTTTTTCTAAGATTCCCACACGCCATACAACCTATCATTTATTTCTTCTTGCGAAAAATCGCAGACAAATGCTGCACACGGTAGATGATCTTACCCACCATATGCACGATGAGCGTGGAGGAATTGACGGCAAAACTCTTGCCGATCGCTTTTCCACCCACCGTCAAACCAGCCACCAATGCAGACATCAACAGAGATATCATCTGTGGCCAGGAAAAATCAAATTTATCTAAGATCTGCAGGGCGATTGCTGCAGAGGCAGAACCCGAAACAACGCCGCAGATGTCGCCGACGACATCGTTACAAATCGAACTGACCCGCTCGGCCTTACGCAACAGTCGAATCGCCTCTTTTGCGCCAATGACGTGACGAGCGGCCATGGCATGGAAAGGTGTTTCATCGGCAGATGTCACCGCAACACCGATGACGTCAAAAATAATGCCGATGAAAACGATCACCAGCAAGATCACAAAAGCAGTACCGATGCTGCTGCCGTCCATCAATTCGTCAGAAATGAGGGAAAATAAGCCGGAAATCAAAATGGTGATCAAAAAGATGGATACAACCCATTTTACATTTCCTCGTTTCTGTTTCTTTGAAGAACTTGAGTCTGGTTTGGACACAGGAATATCTCCTTCGAATATGTTAAAAAAGACGGTAGCAGACAGGGTAAATCTTACGGCATAGGTCGGGTTGGATTTCCCCGGACAGAACCTGCCGTTACCGTACAGGCTGTTTCCATTTACTCCGTCCGTATATGTGTTGCCAACATATATACCCGATTGCCACTTAGTCCGCACTGTAATCCCCTATCTGCCCCAAAAGGACAGCCTAGGTGTTTTCCACGGCAGAATGAACCATAGTCTTAGC
>CAZOVE010000020.1:0-13058 GCA_964583135.1 uncultured Oscillospiraceae bacterium
CATAGTCATAATTCCAGTAGGAGTCCAGAACGCCGTTCTCCACCGTGACGCCCCCGGAGGTGATCGTCTCGCTGATAAAGCCGATGTCCTTATCGATGGCCTTGACTGTTTCACGAATGTCGCTGAGGATGGCATAAGCCGTATCGTAGTTACCTTCCTCCTGACCACGGAGCATAGCGCCCACATCCAAACGCCAGCAGTCCACATCATACTCCGTCAGATAGAGCTGGATGAGAGATGCGGGCTGGCTGTACAGCCACTGTCTGGCCTGCTCGCTGGAAAAATCGATGTCGTTGCCCCAGCGCCCGGTGACAAGATTGCCGTTGCCATCGTAGACCACGGTGTAGTACAGGTCATCTTCCTCGGTCACCTCAATGGGAAAAATTCCGGCGGCATTGGTGATCTTACCGGAGGAAACATAGTACTGCATGACCGCATCCAGAGAGATCTTGATGCCGTTATCATGGAGCGTGTCGATCAGCGTACGCAGCGTATCCGCATTGCCGAAGGCGCTGTCCACCATGGTCAGATCGTAGGCACCATAGCCGGCATTGTGATTGGTGTACCAGATGGGGTTCATTTGCAGGGAATCGATCTGCAGGCTCTGAAAATAGTCACTCTTTTCCGCAACGCCCAACAGGTCTCCGCCAAACCAGTCGTTGGCGCTGAAATGGGTATTACCCCATATATTCTGGACCACATTTCCAAAATTTCCGGAGGTGGTGGTGCCGGAGCCGCCGTTGAACAGCTTGTCGTTGGTGATGTCACCATTATTATACGAGTCAGGCATCAGAGAATACCAGACAGCGCCCTGGGTCCACTCCGGTGTCTCAAAATTCACATAGGTCATCCAGTCTGTGGAGCGACGTACGGGTTCGCCATCGAAGATGATCTCCTGACTGGAGATATAGTAGACCTTATCCACATTATTCTCACAGAAAAAGTGGTAGCTGTAGGAATCAGCTTGTGCCGGAACAGTGCAGACCCAGTATTCGTAATATCCGGTCTCATCTGTCTTTTCCTTACTCATTTTCAGGTCATAGTATGTACAATCTGCCACCATGTCCTTGTCCGTATCCAGCGTCAGCCGCAGGGTGGCCGCTGTGAGGCTATCCTTTTCCGCCCGAAGGCGATAGGTAACAACTTCCTGATCTGTGGGAGAGGTGTTATCCATGTAGACATAGCCCTGATCGTGGAACAGCCCCTCGATATATTGATTCTTGGGAGTGGTCCTACTGCAGCCCGCCATACAGACGAATAGGCTTAAGACTGTAGCACAGCATAGGGCAATGAAAGTATTTCTTAATTTCATAGGGCAACGATTCTCCTTTTTCCGTCAGCCCTTTACCGCTCCGACCGTTGCGCCTTCCAGGAAATACTTGGAGAAGAACGCATAGATCAGTAGCGTGGGCACAAACATAATTACCAATCCTGCGAAATTGATGCAGTAAAGCGACAAGTCCATACTCTTCAATCCCATTGCCGCCAGAGGCAAGGTCTTAAACTCACTAAACACGCCGATCGAGATCAGCGGCCACAGGAAATCATTCCAAACTCCAATAAAATGCTGTATGGCGGCAAAGGCGATCATGGGCTTGCTCAGTGGGAGTACCACCCGCAGAAACAGATCCTTGAAGCCAGCGCCATCCAAAAGGGCCGCTTCCTTAATCTCCTTCGGGATTCGCTCCATAAAATTGGACATCAAAATCACAGACATCCCCCCGGGGGCGAATATGTAGGGAATGATCAGCGCCCACACGCTTCCCACCAGCTCCAGCTTACTAAATAGGATCAGTTTTGGGATGGAGGTGATCTCGCTGGTTAGAAACATTCCCGTCAGCATGAAAAAGCTGAAGATCTTGGAACCTCGGAATTTCAAAACACCGATGGCGTAGCTGGTCAGACAAGTGATCAGCACATGACCAACCACCGAAACGGCAGCGACAATGGTACTGTTCCACACGCTCCCCTTCAGCTCATCCCAGGCAAATACGTAGTTTTCCGGATTGGTGATGTTAAACTGAAATGGATTGGCGGAGAACTCATAAGGATCGGCAAAGGAGGCCGAGAGGGTAAACACCAGAGGATATAGCACCGCCACCGTCACCACCGCCAAAATCACTGCCAGTAGGATCTTCGATATGCTCACTTTCCTTTTCATTCATCCTTCTCCTTCATCACCTTGTTTACGATTAGGATCAGTACACCGATAATAACCGCCAGCAGAATGGACATTGCCGTTGCCCGTCCGTAATTCTGGTCTGTGAATGCTGTATTGAAAATATACAGACCAACCACATTCATAGAGACCGTGGTTTTGTCAAACAGAAGCATAAACAGATCATAGCTCTTCAATCCGCCGATCATAGAAAGCAGCACATTGATCCCGGTGGTGTACCATGTAACCGGAAGAATGATCCGGGTCACTACAGCCAATTGGTTGGCGCCGTCGACTTGGGCGCTTTCTAGTATCTCTTTATTGATGGAATTCATAGCCACATAGTAGATCAGCATAGTCAGACCCACATGCTTCCATGTGTTGACCAGAATGACGCAAACGAGCTGGAGTTTACTGCCCTCAGCGATCCAGTCCTGCACAGGTTCCAGTCCCACGGCCTGAAGCAACATATCCAGCATGCCGTAGTTGGGTTCAAAGAAGTTGACCCACATAACAGCCGCCGCAGCGGTGGGCAGAATATTGGGCAGGTACAGAACAACCCGGTAAAAGCCCTGAATCTTCCCCTTCAGAGAATATAGCATATAGGCCAGTAAGAAACCCAGAACAGTCTGGATTGCGGTACTCAGAACCGTAAACTTTAGAGACAGTCCAAGGCTTTCAAAAAATAGAGACTGTTCTGTAAATATCCATTTATAGTTGTCCAGTCCCACAAAGGACAAACCCATCGGGACATATCCGCAATCCGTAAGGCTCAGATACAGGCTGTATACCACCGGATAAACCGTAAATACGAGAATACCCAGAGCGGCAGGAATAGCCAATATCCATCCCCAGAAATTACTTTTTCTTTGTAACGATGTAATTTCCATGTTAATTCAACCAATCATACTTTTCTTTTGAAAAGTCCAGTTCTGTTTCGATCGGCACCATCTCCAGATCGGCTTCCTCCACACAGATCTTTGTGTTGTTAAAACCGGTTTGGACGATCTGCAGGGCAGATTCGGAGCTGCTTCCGTTGAGATAGTTGAGGATCATCTGATAATTCTTGGTAGACATAGCGGAAGTGAGGGTGAAATCGTTTTTCTGAGGATAGGATCCGATCTGGGAAAGGATCTGAGCCACCTTTGTCTGCTCCTCAGAACTGTAGGTCACTGCTTTTTTCAGAGAAACGGAAGTGGTCGCCTCTGCCCAGCGCTGCTGGACCTCGTCGCTCATCAAATACTCCACAAATTTCAGCGCTTCCTCATAATTCTCTGTATCCGCGGAAATGAACAGGCTGTCAAAGGTGCCGTTGGTATAGTTTTTCATGGCACCTTCGCTCTCAACGATGATCTGCGGCGCGGGGAAGGAAATCAGTCCCACCTCAAAGGCATCTCCGATCTCCGTAATGAGATCGCCCAGATTATTGTTGTTGAAAATGATCATAGCGGTATTGTTGTTGGTAAATTCCTTACGGGCATTGTCCTTCGTAGTGGGGGATTTGGTAAAATAGCCCTTGTCATACCAACTCTTGTACTTTTCCAGAGAGGCGGCATACAGCTCCTGTAGCTCCGGCTGGCTTGCAGCATCCTGCCTGCCATTGGCGTAGGCCGGATCCGAGGCCAGCCCGGAAATGATGTCAATATAGGCATCGAAGGTGGACTTCACCTGCATCATGGTGCCGCTGGAGGTGCCGTAGACTGCCAGCGGAGTGAGGGTAGTCTCAGAGGTGATGGTATCGCAAAGGGCCTCTAGCTCCTCCAGCGTATTGGGCGCAGACCAGCCGTTCTTGTCGAAAATTGTCTTATTATACACGATGCAGTAGCCAGACGCACGGAAGGGTGCGGCATAATAATGCCCCAGAACCTTGCCATCCTCCAAGCTGAAACCATCGTTCACATAATTGTCCTTCTCGGCTTCCACAAAGGAATCAATGTTTGCAAGATATCCATCTCGTGCGTAGGAGTAGAAGGCATTGGACCAGAAGACAAACACATCAGGAAGACCACCAGACACAATTGCCGACTTCAAGGTATCCTCGATTTTGTTATACTGCACATAGGCAGGCTTGATGATCACATTGGGATTCTCGGCAGAATAATCCTGACAGATCTCCTTCATGAGCTGCGCATGCTCCGGCCACATATGGGTAAATTTCAGAGTAACTTTTCCGTCACCGCGCTCACCAAGGTCAGTGTTGTCGCAAGCGGTCAGGGACAATAGCATGACCATAATCAAAAGCACAGCAATATTCCTTAAATGTTTCTTCATGTGTAATCCTCCATTTTATAGTTCTTACAAACAAATGATAAGACGATTTATTGCCTATGTAAATAGCAGAAATTATAAATTAGTTTGCATTTTCTATAACCGATATGGTATAATAGCACAAACACCTGCACGGTCACAGGAAGGAGGCACCATATGAACGATTTCGAAAACAATCACAACTACAACTTTAACCTGCGTACCTTTACCAAAGCCGCGCCTACAGCCTTTCATATCCATTTTCATTCCTATTATGAGATTCTGTATTTTCTGGACGGAGATATTACCATCACCCTGTCCGACTTCTCCATCCGTCCCCAAAAACACGATCTTTTCTTCATTCCGCCCAATACCTATCATCTAACGCTTCCAAATCAGGCTGAGTCTCTCTACTCCAGATATGTGCTGCAGTTCGACTGCTTACCAGATATGTCCCCGGAGCGGAAGTCTCTGTTTCAGGAATATTTTGTGGTCAATGCCAGCTCATCCCAGCCCATCAAGGATTGGTTCCGCCGTTTTGAACACTATCACAGCAACCTGAGTCCGGAGGATTTCGCTCTCTTTGATCGGGCACTGATCACCGAACTTTTATTCCTGCTGGATGCAGAGGAAAAGCAGGGCCGCAACAGCGAAACCACTCTGTTCTCCTTCATCATAGACTACATCGATGCCAATTTCACCCGGATACAATCCGTGGAGGAAATCGCCAACGCCGCCTTTATCAGCAAATCCTATCTATTTTACCTGTTCAAAGACCGGCTGAAAATGCCTCCCAAGCGGTATCTGCAAAAGAAGAAAATGACCTATGCAAAAATTCTGCTCAATCAGGGCATCAGCCCCTCAAATGTTCACCACATGGTAGGCATCCCCGAATACTCTACCTTTTACCGGCTGTATGTCAAATGTTTTGGCATTTCTCCTACGCAGGAGCGTTCGGGTTGATTCATTCCTCCGTGAACACA
The DNA here is from genome assembly GCA_964583135.1 of uncultured Oscillospiraceae bacterium. Taxonomy (GTDB): domain Bacteria; phylum Bacillota; class Clostridia; order Oscillospirales; family Oscillospiraceae; genus Faecousia. The sequence goes on from CAZOVE010000020.1 coordinate 5,389, forward strand.
GAGAGCATAGCCCGACCGATCCCCAACCGTACAAAATGATAGTCCGGGTCATAGGTATTCGGACCGAAATGCCGGTACAAGATGCTGTCCTCAAAACCCTTGACACCCCGGAAGGTGCTGTTGCCCACAAAAAGTGGCTCACCGCTTTGGTGGTGAAAAGGACCCATTAGATTTCGGTTGGAGCTGTACAGCGTGACCACCAGCAGGTTATCTCCCTCCTCCAACAACTGGGTGATGTCCTCCCCGGCCGCAGGATTGAGCAGCACCTTTTCCTGTCCGCCGCAGGCCACCTTCGCCGCTGTTCCCTGAAAATCCTCGAAGTGCAGGCGGTATCGCACGCCCTTTTCCCGTGAAACGGTGTATACATACTCCACTCTGCCCCGATAGAACCAAAGCCCCTGATGGGTCAGCTCCTCAGACATATCCACTTTTCTCCCCGTTGTCAGAGAGAATGCACCACCCCTAACGGTCAGATAATGGTTTTCCCACAACTCTCCGGTGGTTGCCACAGAAAAATCTCCCATCAAATATACACTTTCCGCCTCACTCTGATAGGAGAAGACGTTTCGCTCGGTCTCAAATACATCTAGTGTATTGTCATAAGTCCTGCGTTCCTCCACTAAATAGTCCACGGACAGCCTGTTTTCTCCAGCCTGTTGCAGATCCCCTACCTGCGCCAACAGAATACTCCTGTCCACATAATAATCGGAGGAAAACCGCTCCGTTATATCCCGACCGTTGAAGCGGATCCGTCCGGCACCGCCGGTTTCCACCGCTACATGAAGCTGTCCCAGAGGCACATCAATATGGAACGGGTATATGACCGTCACCGGGCAGGCACCGCCGTGACCGGCGCAATGCTTGACAATCTCATCCTGAAGCAAGGCAGTATCCAGCAAACCGCTGGTAAAGTCCTCCATTTCAAAGAAGGCTCTGTCTATATTATAGACGTTTGGATCCATCAGTCTAGCTCGGTTAGGTTGAAGCTGATGGCTCCGCAGCAATATAGGGGCTTTTCCCTGTGCTCTTTCCCCTTCCCGGAAGAGGATGCACCGGTTTTCCATAGGCAAGAGTTCCAGCCTTGTCCCGGACAGGCCGATGCCCCAGCGGACAGGCATCACGCGCTCCTCCTCCCGGAAGCTCCCGGAACCGCGCACATACAGCCACCCACGGACGGTTTTCGTCTGGGACAGGTTCTGAACAAAGAGAAACGTCCGATCGTTCTCCCTTCGGATGTGCATCGCCAGATCCTCTGTAATGAGCATTCCATTGTCATCGGTCAGCCATGCCCTGCGGCAATAACCCATGGCATTGAAGTATTTCTCGATCAGTCCCGCTCGGTTCGCGCAGAGATAACCCTGTGAAAATACCGCTTTTTCCTCCGCCCCTGTTTCCGCTTCCCCGATTCTTTCCGGGTATCTGTTGAGATACAGCACCTTTCCACCCTGTCGGACAAAGCACTCCAGCAAGCGGTATACCCCGGGCCGCAGGCAAATGCACTCCGGGATCACTAGATAGGCATAGCGCCCCTGACCCAGACAGAGGGTCCCGTCCTCCACAGCGCCAAATCGTTCCAGTAAAGTCTCATCCCCCAAATCAAAGGAATACTGCCGATCTGTCAATGTCTGCACTGTACTACGAAACTGTGCAGATATATTTTTTGCCATGGCATCGCCGTATTCCAATCCATACAGGCTTTGAATAGGCGACAGAAGCAAGATATCGCTGATTGGACTTCCCTGACTGACAAAGGCGTTGATGGCTGCCATTCTGTCCGACACCGCTCCGAATATCTCCCACCATGGCTCCTGATAGGAGAAAAACGCCGGGTAATCTCTCTTGCGGATTCCCTTGATGGAATAGGCGGACAGATGCAGACAAGCCTTATTAATGCCGAAGGATGCCTGATAACCCCAGAGCCACAAAAGCTGAGCAAAGGTAGTGGACCAGCCGGTACAGCCGAATGTTTCAGAGATCACTGTATCCTTTTTGAACTGATTCTTTACGGAGGCGATCTGCTTGCACAACACAGGAGAGCACAATCTGCGGCCCAGAAAGTCGATCCCGGGCTGCTGCATCTCATAATATTTGGCCATAACTCCGCCATTGGCCCGATATTGCCATGTCAGCCCATCCTCATTGGCGAAGTGGCCGGTAAACATCACCCCGTGTGCCTCGCACCATTGGGCAATGGGGCGCACGAAGGCCGCCGTAAATTGCTCAGCGACAAGGCCATAGTAGCGCGCGCGGAGCTTTTCTCCTTGGGGATTTTCCAAAAACAGGCGCCAGAGATTTTCCACCAGAGATACACCATACTTTTGCACATAAGCCCCCTCCAGCGTCGGGCTCCATGGATAGTTCATGGCAAGCTGAGGCTCATCGGTGAAAACGCCTTTGATCACTTTGCCGAAATAGGTCTTGTATCGGTCATAGTAGACCTGATAAACGCAGGAAATGAATTCCGTTGTCACCTTTGGATCCATTAGATCCACATAGTTTCGGTCACACACATAATAGAGGTATATTTCCCCATATTCCCCCTGATAGGCAGACAAAAACCGGTGTCTTTCGTCCCGAATAGGACTTGGGGATGAAACGATACGCTTGAGCTGATACTCCTCTCCCAATCCGTTGACCTTACCCCCGGAAAAGCCGCTGGGCCAACCGTATTCATCGTAGATCCAGATGTCAAAATCATTTTCTTCAGCCCAACGGACACAGGCATCGTATATTTGAAACCACTGCTGGCCCATATAGGGAATGCCCAAGCCTGCCCGGGCATGGATAAAGGCGCCACCGTAGCCCTTACACTTCAGATCCGAAAGCTGAAACAGGGCCTCTTCCTCCTCAATGACCCCATTCCAAGACCAGAAAGCTGTGTTTTTGAATTTGTTGCCTGTATATTTTGTCATATCATTGCCTCGTTTTATTATTAGGAGCTGCTGTTTTACAAACAGCAGCTCCTTTCTGAATCAAAATGTCTTATTTCTTTTTGCGAAGGCTCTTTACAAGGAAGAAAATGCCGACTGCCACACCAGCGATCAGGACACATCCGCCACCGATAATCAGAACAAGATTTCCTTCCGCAGGGATCTTCTGGGTGCTCAGCACGGTCTTACAGACCATGCATTCCTCGTGCTTGCTGCCGGCAGTAAGCTGTGTTGCCGCCTTGTCCTCCACCCAGTAGGCACTGTGGCCGGTAGCCGGGATAACTTCCTCTTGGATGTGCTGGCCGCATACGGTACACTCCGTGTGGCGACTGCCGTCCTGCGTACAGTTGGCTTGCTGATCCACGATCCAGTCCTTGCCTTCGACGTGGCTGGCAGGGATCACAACGGAGTGGAGATTGCCGCAGGCAACACATTTGCCGGACTTGTGGCCGTCAGCGGTGCAGGTGGCCTCAGCGGTGATCTCGTACTTCTTCACATCCGACATAGAACAAGCACAACTATCCCACTGAGTCGCGCCGTTGACCACCAGGGAGACATTGCTGACCTTGGCCATCAGCTTCATGCTTTCCAGACCGAATTCCGGGAACTCGGTGCCGGTGTAGACAAATTCACCGATCATGGCGCCGTTCAGGAACAGCTTGATGTAGCCGTTTTCGGTGTCATTGGCGCACTTGATCTTCAGTTCCAGCTTATCGCCGCTCTTCAAAGCCGGTACGCTCTCAAAGGAATTTTTGACCGTGCTGTAGAAGGGAGCGCCGGTGTCCTGCAGGACATTTCCTGCACCCTCACCGTTGACATAGACCTGCATATAGTGGCCACTGGCGTAAATCTGACCACCAAAGCGATTTTCCAACTTATAAACATTGTTGCCGTCTGTGTAGCGCAGCATCAGGCACACCGCGCTGTTGCGGCAATGCTTATCGGCGTCGTAGGAGAAATCAGAGAAGACCATGCTGTACACCAGCTCGCAGTCCGTAAAGCTGACCGCCTCGCCGTTCACCAGAACATCCGCATAGAGCGGGAAGGTGAAATAGCGGTCGGATGTGGTCGTGCTGGGGGTGGTGCCGTCACCGCCCAACCAGCCGGTCTGGGTGGTGATGTCATAGGAAATTCTGTCGGAAGCATCGTTGCCTTCCGTGACATAGAAGTTGGCATTCCCATCAATGAGCTCCAGGCCGGTGATGACGGGGATCTTTCCACTTTCCAATTCCTTGCCACAGACGGTACACTCCTTGTGCTGGGCGCCCTCATACTGGGTGGTGGCTTCCTTGTCCACGATCCATTCGCTTGCGGTGTGGTCGCTGGGGGGAAGCTGCTTGGTGTGCATGTTGCCGCAGGTCGTGCAAAGGCCGCTGACGGTGCCGCCTTCTTCACAACTCTGTTCGCCGGTGTAAGCGTCAACAGTAGGATTCTTGCAGGTGCAGACAGCCCATCCCTTCGCGCCTTCGACCATCAGGGAGATGTTGCTGATCTTGGCCATCAGCTTGCCGGCTTTCAAACCGAACTCAGGCAGAGTCGTACCGGTATAGACCATGGTGTGCATCAAGTCACCGTTGAGCAGCAGCTTGATGTAACCCTTTTCGTCACCCTTGGCACACTTAATGACCAGAGACACCGTATCTCCGCTCTTCAGGGCGGGGAAATTGGTAATAGAGTTGGCCTTTCCGTTGCTGCTCAGGGCAGTTTCGCTGTAGAAGGGAGCGCCGGGGACGGTTGTCAACATGGTATCTCCCTTGCCCTTCTTGTCCTGCCAGACCTGCATATAATGGCCGCTGTCATAGATCAGACCGCCAAAGCGATTTTCCAGATCCCATTCCGTTGTGCCGTCCATATACTGTAGCATCAGCGTCACACTCTGCTGACGGACGCCGCTGGGGTAAGTGGTACGATCATAAGCAAAATCGGAGAAGGTCACAGAATAGGTGACCTCGCAGTCGGTCAAAGGAACTACCTTTCCGTTCACCAGGACATCGCCGTAGGTCAGATAAGAGAAGTAGCGTTCCGGCTCATCGGTGCTGGCGTTTGTTCCGTCGCCGCCAATCCAGCCTTGCAGCTTGTTCACATCATAGGAAAGGACGCCGTCTTTGCCGACGAAGGAAGCGGAGCTCATCAGATCCAAGCCCTCTTCCTTGCCACAGACGCTGCAGACACCGTCAACGAATTTATGTCCGAGGGCGGGGGCCGTCTCCACGGTCGTGCGGCTCAATTCAACGGAACAATCGGAGCAGTAAACGACCAGGTCATAGGTTGCCGGAGATGTGCAGGTCGCTTCGCACACATTTTCCTTGACGGCCGCGCCGGCAGGATGCACCACAGTAGATTGGGTCACCGCAAAGGGCTGTGCGTAAGCATTGTTCACCGATTCAATGGCATAGGACAATTCCAGGCCATCCACGCCGGCCGGCACGTATGTGATATCATCGATAGACATGCCGGTGATCGTCTTGAAGAACATCAGTCCCGTCAGATAACGGCCGTAGTCAGTGCTCATATGGTAGCCATCACGGGTGGTGGTGTCGCCCAGCAGAGTGGTACGGGAATTCTGCACCGCGGTAGCGTTGGGTACGATCAGAGCGAAATTGCTGTTGGTGCTGATTTTACTCTGTACAGCCGACACGATGGCATTGTACATGGTCATCTGATCATTGTTATAATTTACGAAAGAAGCGTGTGTGGAATCCTGCTGATAGGCCCATGTCATGTGCCAGACCAGCTTCGCATTGGAGCGTTCCTTGATATAGGCGATCAGAGAGGTCAGGTCTTCATTGTATGTATCAGCCAAGCCGCTCTTACCGCTCTGCTGCTGCAGAGATATATAGTCCCAGGTGCGGCTTTCCAGCGCGGTGCTGATCTTATAGTCGGAAGTATTGGTCCACTTGCCGCTGTCGGTGTAACGGTATGTATACGCAGCCGCATCTCCGGCAGCGTTGGCAGCATGGGTCTCCAAAGAGCAACCGCCGATGTTCAGATTGCCGATGACGATCTTCTCAATGCCGAGGTTGTTGGCGATCTGCCACAGATACTCCAGCGCATCCACGGAGAAGCTGTTGCCGAAAGCCAAAATTTCCAGCACGCCGTCGCCGTCGGTGTCCCATTCCTTGGCACCGCAAACGGTGCAGATACCATTCTCGATGTTGTGACCCAGAGCAGCGACCTCGTCAGCCGTATGGCTGATGCCGCAGACTTTGCAGGTGTAGGTGGTATAGCCCGGCTTAACACAGGTGGCATCGGTGACCACCTTGTCATGCTCAGGATTTTCGCAGGTGCAGGAACCGGTGATCCACTCGGTAGCGCCGTCTGCATAAATGGATACCTTGCTGATCTTTGCCATCAGCTTGCAGGCCTTCAGGCCGAATTCCGGAAGGCCAGTGCCGGTGTATACAAAGCTGTGCTTTTCCTCGCCGTTGAGCAGTAGCTTGATATAGCCGTTCTCGGTACCAGTAGCGCACTTGACCTTTAGAGAAATAACGTCGCCGTCAGCCAAAGCAGGGAAATTCGCCACGGAGTTCTTCACGCTCTCGCTGTAGAAGGGTGCGCCGGCATTTGCCTCCAGCAGCGTACTGCTGGTGCCACCGATCTGCATGTAGTGGCCGCTATTGTACATCTGGCCGCCAAAGCGGTTCTCCAGTTTCCATGTTTTGTCGCCGTCGTTATACCGGAGCATCAGAATGACGCCCTGCTGACGGACACCGCTGGGGTAATTGGTGGTATCGTAAACAAAATCGGAGAAGGTCACGGAATAGGTGACCACGCAGTCGGTCAGAGGTACGACCTGGCCGTTCACCCGAACATAATCGTAGGCAACATACTGGAAGTAACGTTCCGGCTGATCGGTGCTGGCAGTGGTGCCGTCGCCGCCGATCCAGCCTTCCTGCGTGGTAACATCATAGGTCAGGACACCATCTTTCTGATTGACCAGAGAAGCGTTTTCGTCCATCAGTTCCATTCCGCCGGTAGCAGGAATCTTGCCGCTATTGATCGTTTCGCCGCAGATGGTGCATTCGGTATGCCAGCTACCCTCCAGCTTATTGGTGGGCTCAACATCCACGATCTGTTCGCTCTCCACATGGCTTGTGCAGATGCCCCAGCCGGTAGCGCCCTCCACGATCAGAGAGATGTCGCTGATCTTTGCCATCAGCTTGCAGGCCTTCAGGCCGAATTCCGGAAGGCCAGTGCCGGTGTATACAAAGCTGTGCTTTTCCTCGCCGTTGAGCAGTAGCTTGATATAGCCGTTCTCGGTACCAGTAGCGCACTTGACCTTTAGAGAAATAACGTCGCCGTCAGCCAAAGCAGGGAAATTCGCCACGGAGTTCTTCACGCTCTCGCTGTAGAAGGGTGCGCCGGCATTTGCCTCCAGCAGCGTACTGCTGGTGCCACCGATCTGCATGTAGTGGCCGCTGCCATACATCTGGCCGCCAAAGCGGTTCTCCAAAGTCCAGTTCTTGGTGCCGTCGTTATACTGTAACTGCAGAATGACGCCTTCTTGACGGACACCGTTGGGGTAGGTCGTGGTATCATAAGTAAAATCGGAGAACTTCACGGAATAGGTGACCTCGCATTCAATCAGAGGCACAGCCTTTCCATCCACCATAACATCCTCATGGCCTGTGGTGTAGGAAAAATACCGGGCAGGCTCGTCGGTGCTGGCTGTGGTGCCGTCGCCGCCGATCCAGCCTTCCTTCGCGGTCACATCGTAAGACAGTACACCCGTCTTGCCGC